>JBAVML010000582.1:0-8530 GCA_049690035.1 Chthoniobacteraceae bacterium | reverse complement strand
GAGGAGCTCCTGCGCCTTGATGAAGAGCTTCACCGTCTTCTCCAGATCGCCGGCTCCGGAGGCCATTTTTTCGAGATAGTCGAGCAGCAGCGGCAGACCCACTTCCTGGTCGAGGTCGCGCCCCAGCGTCTCCGTCGCCCGCTTTGCCAGGTCGGAGATCGCCTGCTTGCGTTCCGCCACCGTGTCCAGCTTGCCGAAGCCTCCCGGCTGCAGCGAGGAAAAGGCCACCAAAGCCAGGCCGAGGTTATCCCCCATTACGCGCGCCAGCAACTGCTTGAGATTCATGACCGGCGAGTCGAACAACTGGGGAAAGATTTCCGCCTGCAGAGTGATCTCCAGGAACGCCTTGGCGCCACGGATGGCCGCCGCCCGTTCCTCTTCCTGCAATTGCGCCGGCACCAGCACCTGGATGAGCCGCTGGATGCGGGAGATCCGATCCGCCCCGATCTTCTCGAGGACGGCCACCGGATACCCCTGGAACAAATTTTTGATCGCCGCCAGGCACTGTGCGTTCGTTTGCGTCCCGTCGGCGAGCACCTCCACCATTTCGCCCAGCTTCGCGAGCAGGCGGGTTTTCCACGCCTCGCGGTCGCGTTTCTCCAGCGCGGTATTCTCCGGCGGCTTGATCGTCCCCTCCTTCCCGGAGTCGATGCACTTGGCCACTTGGATCAGTTTATCAGGATCCGACGTGTTCGCGTCGCCGCAAGCCTCTTCGAACAGTTCCTGGAGGAGCCAGGCCAGCGTTTCCTGCGGGAGCACGCGGCTCGGCAGCATTTCGAGGATGATGCGCAACGCCGCCTGCGCATCGCGGAAGCCCTGCAGGTCATCGCCCTGGAGCCGGTTTGCCTCCTGGAACAGCTTCGGGAGATCCGTCAGGCTGTTTTCCCCCATGCTCCCGGGGCCGCTCAGCAGCGCGCGCCGGTAGGCCGAGGCCATCTTCGGGAGCCATTCGCGAAATTTGGATTCGTCCGCCGCCCACTGCCATTGCGAGTCTGGTAAATCCGTTAGCTTGAGGCCCGTCAGCAGCGCGGCCTCGTCCTTGCCGAGGTAGAAAAAGTCGACCAAACGCTCCGCGAGACCCGCCGGCAGAGCTGCAGTGTCCGCGCGCAGGCCGAAGCCCGTCTGCTGCGTATAGAGTTGGGTGACGCCCCGGCAGAACTGGACGAAATCGTTTACCAGCACGTGGTTCTTGTGCTGGAAGGAGCAGAAGGCGCGCAAATTCCGGCGCAGCTGGAGGATGAAATTCTTGCCGCGGTGCGCCTGCAACCAGTTGCCGGCTTGCGCGTACTCCTTGCGCATCGCCTTCCAGGCGGGATGCGTGGCGTTCAGGCAGCCGCGCTGGAAGAAATAGTTGTTGGCATCGATGACGAACGGCTTCTCGTTCAGCCCCTGCCCCATGGCCGCCCGGCTGTCCGGCACGCGCAGGTAGCGCAGCCCGAAGGGGTTGTCGCCCTCCAGCCGTCGCTCGACCAGCTCCGGCTTGAAGCGTTCCACGAAGGCGTCGTACAAATCCGCGCCGGCCGAGACGCCGCTCCCGCGGGTGAAGGTCTCCAGGTGGCACCGATTTTGCCAGCTCACCGGCACCACGAGGCAGACGTGCTTCAGCGCTTTTTCCAGGCCCGTCAATGCGGTCGCGAGGAGTCCGCGCTGTTCGGGAGTCAGGGTGGGAGTGTTGATGGCCATGGAAAGAGTCAGGGTTGGATAGGAGAGGCGATTTCTCGTTCGGCGATCGCTTGAAAGTATTCGTCGAGCGCGGCGTCGGGCGACACATTTCTCCCACGAGTGAACGCGCCAAACTCCGCGGAAAATTGCTGGATGTCGGCTGGGAGGGGGATGCCGCGGGTGCGCCATTTGAGGACGAGATCCTCGAAGCTGGGTGAGGCACTCGTCTCCTCCTCCGGAGCGAGCAGGCACACGAGATCCATCGCGGCGCGCAAGGTAAGGGAGAGCGGCTCCGTATCCGCCGCTGGCGTACGCATCGTGAGAACCATTACCCACTGGCTCGCCTCAACGGGCCGGCCCGCGGAGTCGCGCGCGGTGCCTTCCAGCAGAGCCAGCAGATCGGGCTCCAGTTCAGGGTGCGCCGCTTCCGGGTTTGCGAGAATCAAGACGCCGCCTTGGGGACGGGACCGGACCTTCGCGAGGACCGTGCGGGTTTCCCCGAAGCCGGTATACCCCGGCGGCGCGCCGACAAAGCGGGTACGGCTGACGGCGTGACTGAACTCCCGGAGGTCCTCGCGCTCCCCGGCGCGTTCGTCATCAAACATGGAGCGGCGGAGGACAGCGAGCATCGCATCTAGGGACAAGGCGCTGTGACCGCCGTCGTGCAAGATGAGGATGCGCGAGAGCGGGGTGCCAATCGGCCGGGGCGCCAACTGCCGGCGCGTTGCGCGCAGGAAGAACGCGGCGATCGAGCGGCAACACGCCGCCTGCGCGGGCGCCTCCGCCAGCAAAGCGCCGTGCAGCCGCGACCAGAAGGCGGGATCCTCCCGCGTGATGTTGATCTTCCAAAGCTCGCGCGCCGACTCGAGCACGAAGGAGTGCGTGATCTCGGGTGACGCGTTCGTGGGGTCCTGCTCCAACTGATAATCCTTCCGCTGCAGGATCCAGTTGAGCAGCCGGATTGATTTGCGCGGCTGGCAATCCAACCGCTGGTAGCGGGCGCTGAGCTCCACCATCGAGCGCAGCAAGGCTAGGTCGGGAGCGACTCCCGCCGCTTTGGCGACCCGGGGCAGGAGACGGGGTAGCAGCGAGTTGAGGATCGCGACAGTGGCCTCGGGCGATGCCTCGGGGATTACAAATGTCGGCGCCAAGCGGGAGTTCAACGCCTCGTCCGGCATGATGTGGCGCTCGAATTCGCGGTCGGTGGTGGCGGCGATGAGACGCAGCGGAGCCCGCAGGTCCGCCATGGCGGGCTTGAGAGCATTGATGATGTGCGCGCCATTCTTGTCCTGCGCGTCGAGCAGGGAGTGCACTTCATCGAGGAAGAGGATCACCTCCGGGCTTTCGGCGAGGTGCGTGATAAGCGCTCCGATCCGCGTCTCGAGACCGCCCCGTTCGCTGGTGCCGGCCAGCAGATCGCTGCGACTGATGGAGACGATCCGCCATTTCCGCATGTCGCCGAGAATGAAGGGGCTGCCATGCGCGATGTGCCAGGCTAGGCCATTGACGACGGCACTCTTGCCGACCCCGGGCTCGCCGATGAGGCACGCGGAACCACCCCGGAGCCGTATGGCGAGGTTGATTAGCAAATCCTGCAGACCGAAGAGGGGACATTCCGCAACGCCCGCCATGGCCGCGCAGCAGTCAACGCCGTAGCCGAGCGGCTGATAGATCGAGCTCGCGCGCTGGGGATTTGCCAGCAGCGCGCCGAGGTCGATGCCGGCATGGATGAGGGCGTCGTAGATGCGCTTTTCGCCTTCCGAATCGCCGCCGCTGCGGATGAGCACGCCAGCGACCAGGTCTTTGGGAGACATGGGGCGGGTCGTCTCCACGCGCGCCTGGAAAGCCCGGCCCGCCTTGATGACGAGATCGATGGCCGCCTCGCCATGGATTTTTTTCGTGGCCGGCGTCGCGCGGAGGTTTTCGGTAAAGCGTACCGTCCGTTCGGTGCTCACGCCCTCCTGGATGGACGGATGGCCGAGGCAGCAGGCGACGATGTCCGCCAGGTCCATCTCTTCGCCCTGCCGGTCCGAGACGGTTTTGATACTTTGCAGCAGCGTCGGGGCCGCAGTCTGTTTCAGCTGCTGTCGGAGGGAGTCGGGGAGAGCCATGCGCGTACAGTCTTACATCGTCGGTCTTACGCTTGCCAACCATCGCGACGAAGACTTCTGACATCGTGGCGGCCGCGTGGGAGTGCGCAGGTGAGTGGTAAAGTCTTCTCAATTCGATCTCGCGCGCGTGCTTGGAAAGCCACGCTTACAGATAAGTCTCCTTTGTCAGGAACTCGGTTGCTTTGTTCCACCAACCATAGCTTTGCCCCAACACATCGTACGCGAGGTCTTCAAGCGTTACGGGTGCGTCGCGAACGTCGTTAATTCCTAGATTGGTGGTTTCAGCCGAGGAAGTGCGCCCAGTCGCGGACGCCGTGGTGGTTGCGGATCAGCAGGCTGGCGGGCACCACGCGAGGGGCGACCGGTTGTTTGCGGAGGCGCAGGCCGGCTTCGTGCGGGAGACGGTTCGCTTTACGCGAGTTCACTTCGCGGTGGGCGAGGACGCAGTTGTCCCAGGAGGTCTTGCCGCCGCGGGAGCGCGGGACCACGTGGTCGATGTTGCCCTCCTTCGGCGAGAGCTTGCGGCCAGTGTATTGGCAGACGCCGCCGTCGCGCTCCCAGATGCCGCGGGCGCCGAAGCGCGGGCGGCGCAGCGGGACCTCCGCATAGTTGGCGGCGACGATGACGGTCGGCACGCGCACGGGACCGCGCGGGGTGTTCACGGCGTTGTCGTGCTCGCGGACGGGCAGCTTGAGCCAGTCGCTCCACTTCGTCGGCAGGAAGTTGCCGTCCGACATGTCGAGCGCGGTTCCGGCGTCAGACGACAGCATGCAGAACGCCTCGGCTGGCGTCTTCACATGGATCGCCTGCCAGTGCCGGTTCAGCACCAGCACGGTCGATTTGTTGAGGATGTCGTTCATTCGGAAAGTTGAGAGTTGAGACACGCGCGGAGTGTTCGTGTGGTGAATGGCAGCTCGCGAAACGCCACCATCCACCAATCACGGATCGCCATTCACGAGCGCGGAGGCATTCAGTCTTCGGCGCGGTCGCCGGCGGGGCACATCTTGACGAGCTTCGGATCGAACTGGCCGAGGACTTCGACCAGATCGGTCTGCGCGGCCATGACGGCGTGGATGTCCTTATAGACACCTGGCACTTCATCGAGGCCGGCGCTGAAAAGTTCCACGCCTCGCTCGGCGAGCAGCTTCTTCGTTGCGCTCCAGGTGAAGGACTGCATCGCCTTCGTGCGGCTCATCACGCGGCCCGCGCCGTGCGACGCGCTGTTGAGCGACTCGGGCGAACCCTTGCCGCGCACGACGTAGCCGGGCGACGCCATCGAGCCGGGGATGATCCCGAGCACACCGGCGCCCGCAGGGGTCGCGCCCTTGCGATGCACGATGACTTCGCGCTCCTCGCCGTTCACGACGTGGCGCTCCTTCCACGCGAAGTTGTGATGGTTCTCGATGTCGAGGATCACGTGCGCGCCGAGCTTCTTCGCGATGTGCTTGTGGATGAGCGCGTGGTTCGCCGCAGCGTAACGGCCCATCAACTTCATCGCAGCCCAGTATTCCCTGCTCGCCCGTCCACCAGCCCCCGCGATTCCCCTCCGCCTCCTCGGCCACTGGCGTCGTCGAGCGAGAGCCAAGCGAGGTGCTTAAGTTCCTTCGGCAAGTGCTCGTGGCGGGCCATCGCGCGCTTGCTGTAGAAATCGCACACCTGCGCGCCCGTACCGCGCGAACCCGAGTGCGTGAGCAGCGCGACGTATTCGCCCGGCTCAAGGTCAAGCGCACGCGCCTGCTCCGCGTCCACGGTGAACGCGCCGAACTCGACGAAATGGTTGCCGCTTCCGCTCGTGCCCAGCTGCTTCCACGCTTTGTCGTGGAGGCGCTGCGTCACAGGCGAGACGCTCCAGTCTTCGTCCATCACCTCGTGTTCGCGGCGATCCTTGAACTCGCAGCCCATGCCGAAGCGCGTCTCGCTCTCGATGAGGTTCGCGAGGCGGTCGCGCTGGCCGGCGAGGGTGTTCGCCTTGCGGTCATAGACGGTCAGCTTCATACGGCACGCGATGTCCACGCCGACAGCGTAAGGGATCACCGCGTTTTCCGTCGCGAGCACGCCGCCGATCGGCAGGCCGTAGCCCACATGCGCATCCGGCATGAGCGCGCCCGCCACCGCGACCGGCAGCGCACCCGCATTGGCCATCTGCTTCACCGCGTCGGCTTCGAGGCCCTCGCCCCACTGACGCCACGGCGCGAACGCACCGCGCGGCAGCGCCTCCCCGCCAACCGCGGAGCGCTCATTGCGTAGCCGCCGGAGTGGCAATTCCGCGCGCGGCGTGAAAGCCGGGCGATAGATCGCGCGAGCCAGCGGCGCCCGCAGCTCGTCGGCGAAGAACGCCGGCGGATTCGCGACGATGTTGAAAATCTCGGGCTCAAGCATCGCGCAGTCCTTACCCTGCGCGATGAAGTTTTGGATGAACTCGTGCGCGAGCGCGATCGGCTCGCCGGCAGGCACGCCGAGGCGGATGATCTCTTTGGTGTTCATGGTTTTGGTTCGGTTGAAAATGGTGGGCGCGGCGTGCGGACACACTCCGAGTGCGCAGCGGTGTTTGCTTTTTTTGTCGAAAGGATACAGCCGGGGACGGCTTGTCACCCTCCCCGGCTGCATTGCTGTCTTTCCTCAATTGAGGAATGCGACGTTCTCTGCGAACTCTTCGGGTGCCGTTTAGGTGCGAACGGAGCCAAATCTCGCCTTGCGCATGGCATGACGATTCGGTTTTCTAATTTGAAATGATGCGAGCAGATGTTTATCCTGACAGATCGTTTAAAGGCGAACCAGCGCCTTGGTAGCGGCGGGCAGCACTTGATCATGAAAAAAAGCTCCTCCCAAGGCGGAAGCGACCCTCTCATGGGAGGGGCAAGGCTCCGAAACCAAGCGAAGCACCACATGAATCCGCACATTGCTGCGTTATTGAAGATCGCCCGCGCTTACGCAGCCCAGATTCGCCATGCCGTTCCTCGGTCACGGGTGCTCGTCGGCGGATCGTTGCGATCGGCGATGGCGGTTTCAGGTAAGAATGACATCGATCTTCGTGTCCTCCTGCCCACCGGCCATGACTCGCCTCAAGACATGGCCGAGGCCTCGAGGCGCGTTGGTTGTGTGATATCTTTTGAGCGCATCCTCGCAACGGAGGATCTCCCGCTCGCCTACCACCATAGCGAGCCGATTGACGTCCCTGGAATCGGAAAAGCGACAGTGGAAGTGAACATCCAACCCGCTCGCGGTTATTTCGGCCTCGCGGCCAAAAGCGCTCGCCTCCCAGCTTCCTTGCGGCATCGCTCCGTGATTCTAAAAGGCCAGGCCCTCGACGCCCGCTCGAAAGAGAAGTACCAGGGCGTGAAGAGTCGCTGGGCGAAATTCATTCGATCGCTGGCTGACCAGCACTACTTCAGCAAGCCGCCGCGCGACCGGATTGCGTTATTGGAACGTGCGCGTACAAAGTTTCCAGAGTTTTTCACCGATCCGCCATACGCGGTGGGTCTTTGAAGAGCTGAAGGCAAAGGAAATTTCATTTTATGAAAGCAGCGGGAGCGGTATTCGGTTATTGCAAGGCGAAACTCCTCGGGTCGGTATATTCGTTGATCCCACTGGCTATCGCGCCATTTCTCTGGGGTCTGCTCGCCTTCAATGGGTTGCTAACCACCAGTAATCTCGGCAATCAGCCGGTGATCCCCCTCGCCACGTCCTCACTCACCATCGTGCAGTTAAGGTTCATCGGAATCATTCTGCTCTCAACCGTGGCGACGGTGGTGATTCTCGTGTTTCTACGCACGCCCGTCAGGGTTTCTTGGGGTCCGTTTTGGACCGCGCTCAAGCGTTACCTCCAGCTCAACTTCGGGACCTATTTTCGAACGGTGCTTTTTGGCGGCGTCCTCGCTTTGCCCGCCTTCTTCCTTTCCTTCGATTACATCGGAGTCGTCCTCACGAATTTGATCGCCGGGCTTTGTCCGGCCTTCGAACTCTTCTTCGATTGGTTGAGGCGCCATCCCTCAATCGAGCGCAAGCTCAGGCCGCTTTTCGGTGAAAGGGCAGCGCCGGCGGAGATCACCGGAAGTCGGATCCTGGAGATCGCACTCTTGCTGCTGACGCTCAGCCTTCTCTTGCTGCTGACCTTCGATACGGTGAATCCGACGTTGTGGCCCAAGACGTTGTTGAAGGCTAATCCGCATCTCAATTTCAACTTGGGTGCCTTCCTCGCGATGGGGAGTGCCTTATTCTGGATGCTCTATTTGACGGCGACGAGCCGCTGGCCCGCTTATCAAAGCCGTAACCGTGATAGTAGGACGTTTACCCTTGCACAGCACTATGCCAGCGCCGCAGGCCAGATGCAGCCGCCGCAAATCGATCGTCTCAACGGACCCTTTGGTTGGATTGAGACATTCCTTGTCAAGCTGGCGTTGGTGCAATTGGGCGCGCTGGCGCTGAACCTGGCATGGATGAGCGTGGCCGCGGCGGCCGGGTGGCTGGAGCCAGGCCTGAAGCAGGTCGCGGTAGTGGGAACCTTGGTGGACTACGCGACGAAGGTCCTTTCCGACCTGGGAGCCATGAGCGGACGCCTTCGCCACTTGGATGGGACGCGCGGGATTACCTTGCTCGGCATCATTTTGGGACCCTCTTTTGGGGCTTACGTGTTGATCGGCCATTTCACCCAGAAGTATGAAGAGAAGAGAAAGAACCTTCACCTCACTGTTCCCGGCTCGACTTGGAATGCCCTGTTTTCGTTCCTCGAGCCGCTGGTGGCCACCATCGTTGGCATC
>JBAVML010000581.1:0-7259 GCA_049690035.1 Chthoniobacteraceae bacterium | reverse complement strand
AGTTGTTGCCGATCGCGGACTTCGCCGGCGGCCGGAATTGGGGTTACGACGGGGTTTGCCTCTTCGCTCCTTCCCGCGCCTATGGCCATCCTGACGATCTGCGGGCTTTCGTGGATGCCGCGCATCGCCTGGGGCTCAGCGTGATTCTCGACGTGGTCTATAATCACTTCGGGCCGGACGGGAACTATCTCCACGCCTACATCGGCGACTATCTTGATGAATCGGAAAAGACCCCGTGGGGCGGCGCGATCCGCTATGCGCATCCGGATTTTAGACCTTTGCGCGAACTCGTCGCGGCCAATCCCGGCTACTGGATGCGCGAGTTCCATATCGACGGTTTTCGCCTTGATGCCACACACGCGATTTTCGACGACTCGCCGCGCCACATCCTGCAAGAGCTAACTGCTGCCATTCATGCCCGCGGCGGCTATGCAATCGCCGAAGATGCGCGCAATGAAGCGAGGCTGATTACGCCGGAGGCCGAAGGCGGGTTGGGCTTCGATGCCGTCTGGGCCGATGACTTTCACCACATCATTCGCGTGGCCAACACGCGCGAAGCCGAGGGCTATCTGGCCGATTTCGATGGGACTGTGGAGGAAGCGGTCGATACCCTGCGCCATGGCTGGTATTACCGCGGGCAGCACAGCAAATCGGAGGGAAAATCTCGGGGCACCGATGGCCGCCACCTTCCTCCGGAACGGTTCGTTCATTGCGTCTCGAACCATGATCAGACCGGCAACCACGCCTTTGGCGAACGGCTGTCGCACCGGATTCTCCCCACCGCGCGGCGCGCGGCGGAAGCGCTCTTCTGCCTTTCGCCCTACACGCCGATGCTCTTCATGGGTCAGGAATGGGCGGCGAGCACTCCATTCCTCTTCTTCACCGATCACACGCCCGAACTCGGCAAATTGATCGTCGCCGGGCGGCGCGAAGAGTTCCGGCATTTTGCCGCATTCCGCGCTCCGGAGGTGCTGGAGAAACTTCCGAATCCGCAAGCGCCGCGCACCTTCGGGGCCTCCAAACTCGTCTGGGAAGAGCGGCTGCGGGGCGCCCACGCACAAGCACTCGAGCTATACAAAACGTGCCTGGCCCTGCGCGCCGGCGATGCCGCCTTCCGCCCGGTGAGTCGCGATTCCTGGCAGGTGGAGGTACTCGCGTCGGGGATCGGCGTGCTCCGGCTCCACTCGACCGGCGGCGACTGGATGGTGCTTTTCGACCTCCACGGCGATCACGAAACTAGCCTCGCCAACGAACCTTTTTTTCAACTGGAGCGGGGAACATGGGAGGTCGTGCTCTGGACCAACGAGACGCGGTTCGGCGGAGATGGCCAATGTGCCGTCGATCCGGTGATCCTGCGTGCCACGTTCGCCACGCCAGAAACGGTAGTTCTCCGCGCCCGCTCCGAACTCTGAGCACGGCTTGCGAGTGCGCCCTGACATACGCCGCCTCGTGGAGGGACGAAGCTTGTCCACGATGAATATCCAATCCCTAACCGACCTTTTGATTGAAGAACTTCAGGATCTCTACAATGCCGAGCAACAGCTCGCCAAAGCACTCCCGGACCTGGCCGAAGCGGCCTTCTCCGAGGAACTCCGCGACGCCTTCGAGACACACACCCAGGAGACGCAGCAGCACGTGCAGCGTCTGGAACAAATTTTCAAGGCGCTGAAGACTCCCGCGAAAGCGAAGCACTGCCCGGCCATGGCTGGCCTGATCGAAGAAACTCAGGAACTCTTGGAGCAGGAGAGCGAAGCCGATCCCACTGTGCTCGATGCGGCCCTGATCATGGCCGCGCAAAAGGTCGAGCACTACGAAATCGCGAGTTACGGCAGTGCCCGCACTTTCGCGGAGACGCTCGGCGCTCGTGAAGTCGCGAAGCTGCTCCAGCAGACGCTCGACGAGGAAGCGGAGACGGACCGCAAGCTGACGGCCCTCGCCACGAGCACGATCAATCTCGACGCGGCAGAGTCCGACCAGGAAATACAGAGCGAGGCCGGTCGGAACTAACTTTTGTTCTTCCCCGCCGGTCCAAACCCGGCGCGGCAAGACTCGCGCAAAACAGATCACCAGCCATCGATGTAAAATGCCTGTCGAAACCACCACCGCCGATCCAAAGGAGCAGCATCCGAAACCTCCCTTCCCGAAACAGAAACAGGAGCCGCCCGGTTCGGATGCGGAACTCAAACCCGCGGCCGATCACGGCGAAGCAAGTTATCGCGGCTCGAATCGGCTCCGCGACAAGGTCGCGCTGATTACCGGCGCCGACAGCGGCATCGGCCGTGCCGTCGCGATCGCCTTCGCCCGGGAAGGCGCGGATGTGCTCATTAGTTATCTCAACGAAAACGAAGATGCGGAGGAAACCCGGCAATGGGTCGAAAAGGCCGGGCGCAAAGCCCTGGTCCTTCCGGGTGACATCGGCGAAGAGACGCACGCGAGCAACTTGGTGAAACGCTGCGCGGATGAACTGGGACGCATCGATATCCTGGTGAACAACGCAGCCATGCAGCGGACGCATGACAAGATTGAGGAGTTCACCCCGGAGGAAGTGGAGCAAACCTTTCGCACCAATGTCTTCGGCATGTTTTCACTTTGCCGCGAAGCACTCCCCCGGATGGAGGCCGGCTCGACAATCATCAACGTCACCTCGATCCAAGCTTACGACCCAAGCCCCAACCTTCTCGCCTATGCCTCAACCAAAGGCGCGATTTTGACTTTCACCAAGGCACTTTCGGCCATGGCCATCAAACAAGGCGTGCGAGTAAATGCAGTCGCGCCAGGCCCGATCTGGACACCGCTCATTCCTTCGACCATGCCACAGAGCAAAGTCGAAAACTTCGGAAAGAACGCGCCGCTGGGCCGCGCCGGTCAGCCCGCCGAACTCGCTCCGGTCTTCGTCTTCCTCGCCTCGCAGGAGTCGAGTTACATCACTGGGGAAGTCATCGGCGCCACCGGTGGAATGCCACTTGGCTAAATTCTATGTCACTTACTTACCAACCTTTCGCCCAAACTCCCGAAGTGAACCGACTTAGTCGCGACCTTACTATGAACGTCTCCGACGATGAACGATTCCTCGGCACCTTCGTCGGACTTAGCCTCGCGGTAGCCGGCCTCACCCGCCGCGGCGTCGGCAAGTGGCCCCTGCTCGTGGCGGCCGGTGCCCTCCTGCATCGCAGCCTCACCGGACACTGCGCAGTTTACCAGAGCCTTGGCTTAGACCGTCGGCACAGCCGCTCGGGAGTTCGTGGCAATCGCGGGACGCGGATCGAGGCGTCCGTGGAGATCCGTTGTCCTGCCAGAACGCTCTTCGAGTTCTGGCGCGATCTGGAGCAGCTTCCACGAGTGATGCGGAACGTGCAGTCTGTCGAGCAGCGCGGGCCGAAGCGCTCGCATTGGCGCGTCGCCGGTCCCGCCGGGCAATCGCTCGAGTGGGACGCCGAGATCATCAACGAACACGAGGGAAGCCTCATCGCCTGGCAATCTCTCGCTGGAGCGGCGGTGAGTAATGCCGGCTCAGTGCGCTTTGAGCCGATCTCCGACGAAGTAACTCGCGTGAAGGTCGCGCTCGAATTCGATCCGCCCGCCGGCGCGGTGGGAGAAGCAGTCGCTGGATTGTTTGGAACCTCCGCTGAAGGCGAGCTAACCGAGGATCTGCAGCACTTCAAGGAGTTCGCGGAGAGGGAACTGCAGGGTGCATCCGCGATGGGGCAATGAAGCCGGTCATAAAGGCGGGTGTGGTGTTGGGCCTCGGGCTCGGCGGGTTCTTCGACGGGATCGTGTTTCACCAAATTCTCGGTTGGCATCACATGGTCTGCACCACCGCGACCTGCCAACCGACAAGTATCGAACATCTAAAGCGACAGAATACGCAGGATGGATTCTTCCATCTCGCAGTATGGATTCTCACCGTTCTCGGCATCGTGCTGCTTTCGCACGCCGGGCAGCGCCACGCCGGGTTGTCGAATGGGAAAACGTTAACCGGAGCAATGGTCGCCGGTTGGGGCGCTTTCAACTTCTGCGAGGGCCTCGTCGATCATCAGATCCTTGGACTCCACCACGTGCTCCCCGGCAGTCCGCACCAACTCCTCTTTGATCTCCTCTTCCTCGCCTCCGGGATCCTGCTTTTTGTCGCTGGCTGGAAAATTGTGAATGCCGAGCGGTAACTTCAAATGTGCTCGGCGCCGCGCTGGCGAGTAAGTGGCTACCGAGTGTTCCGGCTGACGCGAGGTTAAGGTGTCGTGTCTACTCCGGGGTGATGAAGGAAGACCTTCGTCCCCTGTTTTCCGCCGAGACCCGCCGCGCCGCCGCCTAGGACCAAGTCCGATGGCTCCTATCGCGCCCCCTTTCGCGGACTTCTGCCCGAAGCCTCGGCCTGCTGGTCAAGCCGCTGTTGCGCGGCTGGATCAGTTGTTCCGGCCCGGACGCGGTCGAGATTCTCGTGCGCCTGCTGCTGTAGTGGCCGACCTGTTCGCGAAGCTGCGGTGACCGCGAGACGGCAAACTGCGCAAAACACGCGGTGGTGAGCGGGGCGATGACCGGAGCATGGGCGTCAGCCTTCCACGCCGGACTCGAATGTTTCGCTCTTTCTTCCCGCCGGTTGATGCCCCGCGGGATGCAGCGCAGTCGAGTGTTGACCGTTGGATTCTTGTTCTTCACCTCTCTCCCCGCCGCTCCCGCCGGCCGATCGGCGGGCACTCTTGCTCAACTGAATCGCGCACCACACGTCCAGCAGCGTGACGCCGAGGACCGATGTCATCGCGAAGGCAATATCCCCGCGCTTCGTGCCGCGGGCCCGCATCGCTTCCTCCAAGCTTACGAGATCCAGCGCGTCCCCCGCGACCCTTGCCCAGAGCCATCCGGCGTCCGGCTCGCGCGAGAAAAGGATGCCCAAGCCGCAGACGAGTTCGCGCCCGCCGAAGCTTTGGATCACTCCGGTGCGCCGTCGGGTCCCGAGGAAATTGGCGAGACCACGCGAGGCGAGCAGTTCGGTAAGACCCAGCGCCACGCTGAACCAGCCGAGGCCGCGAGCAAGCGGTCGGGCGTAATGCGAGGATTCGTGCAAGAGAGTCATGGAATGAGGTCGGGTTGAGGTTTCTATCAACATTCGAGCGTGGATGGCGCGGTGGTCGGTCGCTTCTTCATGCCTCAGGCGACTCGGCGGAGGGCACGGCAATCTCCCATTCCACCTGACCGTCCGCGGTGTGGATCTCGACTTTCTTCGCGCCCATTTGCCGCGCCAAAGTCACCGCCATCTCCTCCGCTTCGCGTTTGGTCTCAGCCTGGCCGAGCGTGCCCGCCTCGCTCTCGACCTCCCAGTTTTCGCCAATCTGATTTACGTGCACCGATCCTTTGAGCTTGTTCATGACTGGCTATCGCGTGCGCCGGAGGTTTCGCGCTCTTCCCAGCGATGCATCTTCGCCAGCGCCTCATTCATGCGAGGGCTGCGCGCGTCCCTTCCACGGCCGCCATGCTGACGAGCTGGGGTCCACGCGCGGCGCCGAGGGTGGGCGCATTGTCGTCTATCCATTCGATGGCTGCTTGCTTCACGAGCGGGAAAGTCTCCGAGGCCTTCATGCATTTCAGATCGCGGCAAGCGGCAGCGGCGCGCGCGTCGATTGTTTCCTTATAAACTATACCAAAGACTAGCTACGCAGGCGCTTGTTAGCTAAGGGCGGCACCGGCACGTAACGAAGCTCCTGCCCGGCGAGCACCGCGCGCAGAAGGAGTGCGCCGCGGCTCATGTCCCCACGGCTGGCGAATTCTGCCGGGAAGAGCAGCCGGTCGCCGAAGATCGGTCGTAGCGTGTCGAGGTATTTGCCCGTGGCGACACTGCCAAGCAGGATGATTTCACTGTCGGATAGCCCGGCGAGCGCGAGCGCCGTCGCGGCGAGCGGACCGGTGAAGCGCGGCTCCGCAGAATCCACCGGCACTCCCGCGAACTCTGCAAGGTCGCGGGTTCCGACAGTGGTCTCCGCGGGAAGAAGTCCCCGGCTCGGGGTGATGATCAGCACCGCCGATGGCGCGGCAAAGTGGCGCGAGTAGGTGAGCTTCCCCCGGAAATACAGTCCGCTGCAAAAGGCGAAGACATCCCCCAGCGTCGCGGCACCGATCTGCACCTGCCGCGCCAGCTCAAAGCTCGCACCGGGGCGTGTGAGCATGGCCGCTCGCTTGCCGCCAGAGTGCGCCGGCGAGAGAAGAAAGACGCCGCTCATTTCAACCCGATGCCTCCGAATCCGCGCCGTGGAGCGAAAGAATAGGCACCGAGGACTATGAGCAAAAAAAACGAGATCGACGTGGGCGGGAAAAAGCTCGTCGTCTCGAACTTGGACAAGGTGCTGTATCCCGCAGCCGGGTTCACAAAGGGGCAGGTCATCGACTATTACATTCGCATCGCGCCCGTGCTCCTGCCGCATCTGAAGAACCGCCCGATCACGCTGAAACGTTATCCCGATGGCGTGGAGGGGTTCTTCTTTTACGAAAAGCGATGTCCCTCGCATCGGCCGGACTGGGTGAAAACGACGGTAGTGCCGTCGCGCCGTGAGGAGGGCAAAATTGACTACTGCCTGATGAACGATCTGCCCGCGCTGGTCTGGGCGGCGAACCTGGCGGACCTCGAACTGCACACCTTTCTGCATCGGGCGCCGGCGATCACGCGACCGACGATGCTGGCGTTTGATCTCGATCCGGGCGCGCCGGCGGACATGGTTTTGTGCTGCCGGATCGGCTTGTGGCTGCGTGAAGTTTTTGACGAACTCGGCCTGCAATCTTTTCCCAAAACCTCGGGCTCGAAAGGGCTGCAAATCTTTGTCCCGCTCAATGTCGCGACCACGTACGAGATGACGAAGACCTTCGCCCACACGCTGGCGGAGAAGATGGAGCGCGAGCATCCCGGCGAGGTGGTTTCGCGGATGCAGAAGAAGTTACGGCAAGGAAAGGTGCTTATCGACTGGAGTCAAAATGACGAACACAAGACGACGGTGAATGTCTATTCGCTGCGCGCAAAGTCGCAGCCCACGGTCTCGACACCGGTGACTTGGGGCGAGGTGGAAATGGTGATCAAGAAGCGGGACGCGCAACGTTTGGTTTTCGCCAGCGATGCGGTTTTGCAGCGGGTGGAAAAGCAGGGCGATCTCTTCGCGCCGGTGCTCACCTTGAAGCAGCGTCTTCCAGCGATCGGGAAGCTGGCGTAAAGAGCTGCCGGGTAGCGCACGCGCCCTCGCGTGTTGGCGCCCCGCCGATTCTCTCCAAAGCGGGCGATCCAT
>JBAVML010000580.1:0-6123 GCA_049690035.1 Chthoniobacteraceae bacterium | reverse complement strand
GGGACACGAGGATTTTCAGTCCTCTGCTCTACCAACTGAGCTATCCAGCCGTTTGCGAGGGAGCGCACTGTGCCCGAGCGCGGGGCGAAGGCAAGCGGTTTTTCAGGCGGGCAGCGGCGGCTCAGGCTTGGCCAGTCACGCTCTTGAACAATCCGCTCTGCAAAAGCCCGCCGAGGGCTGATTCCAAGCCCGCACCTTGGGGAACCTGACCATTAGGCGTCAGATGGTTGATCACCTCGGGGAGCACCTGCGCGAGCAGGCTGGAGAGTTGCCCGGCGGGAAGCCCGCCTTTCTGCGCCAGCGCGGTGATTTGATCCGCACCGAGTGCTTGATGCATCTGGTCGCCGGTGACGGGCGTGTTCGGCCCTGTGGAGACCCACGATGCTGCCTGCGCGCCGAGTCCCGCTCCGGCAAATTGCTGGACGAGACCGGCCAGGCCATTGCCTGAGGAGTGTTTGGTGATCATCTCGGTCACGAGATTCATCACCACGGTCTGGGTGTTGCCGCCGGAATTTCCGGTGAAGGCTCCGAGGGCGGATTGGGCGAGGTCGCTGAAGAGGCTCATAGTCTGTGGTGCGAAGGATGGTTTGGAAATGAAGGCCATCCGCTCCGCCCGAGAGAAAGTCAACCGCGTTTAATCCACTGCGATCTTCAGCGACAGCGATTTCGCCTACGCGATAATGCCACTGACGACCTGACCGTGCACGTCGGTAAGGCGAAAGTCGCGACCGGCGTAGCGGTAGGTGAGCTTTTCATGATCGAAGCCGAGCAGTCGCAAAATGGTCGCGTGCAGGTCGTGCACGTGGACGGGATTGTTTGCCGCCTTGAAACCAAATTCATCGGTTGATCCATAAACAGTACCACCTTTGACGCCGCCGCCTGCCATCCACATGGTGAAGCCGTGGTGATTGTGGTCGCGCCCGTTGATCTTGCCCTGATTCGAGCCTGCTGTGGGTAATTCCACCGTCGGGGTCCGGCCGAACTCGCCGCCCCAGATGACGAGTGTGTCGTCGAGCATGCCGCGTTGCTTGAGATCTTTGAGCAGGGCACCGATCGCCTGGTCGCACTCCAGCGCGAGCCGCTTGTGATTTTTTTCAATGTCATCGTGGCTGTCCCACGGCTGGCCTTCACCGTGCCAGACCTGCACCATGCGTACGCCGCGTTCGATGAGGCGTCGCGTGATGAGCATCTGCCGCCCCTGCACGCCTTCGCCATACATGTCGCGGATGTGCTGCGGTTCGCGTGAAATGTCGAACGCATCCGCTGCATCCATCTGCATGCGGAACGCGAGTTCGAAGGACTGAACGCGTGATTCGAGTTGCGCGTCGTTTTGCCGGCGCTTCTGGTGATCGGTATTGAGCTGCCGGAGCAGGTCGAGCTGCGCGCGCTGTTCTCTGGTGGTCACCGAGTCGTTGCGGATGTTTTCGATCAGCCGGTCGAGCTCGGTGTACTTTGTGTTGATGTAAGTGCCCTGATAGACGCCGGGCAGGAAGCCGCTCTGCCAGTTTTGCGATTCCTGAATCGGGTAGCCGCCCGGGCACATGGTGATGAAGCCGGGCATGTTCTGATTTTCGCTCCCGAGCCCGTAGGTGAGCCACGAGCCCATGCTCGGCCGCACCTGGCGCGCCTCACCGCAATTCATCAGCAGCAGCGAAGGCTCGTGGTTCGGCACGTCGGCGTGCATCGAACGGATGACGCAGATGTCGTCGATCGACTCCGCGGTTTTGGCGAAAAGCTCGCTTACCTCGATGCCGGACTTTCCGTGCTTCTGAAAAGCAAACGGTGACCCAAATGCCGCACCGGTTTTGCGTTCCGTGTTGAGTTTGATCGGCAGTTCCTTCCCGTGATACTTCGTCAACTCGGGCTTCGGATCGAAAGTATCGACGTGCGATGGCCCGCCATTCATGAAGAGGTGGATGACCCGCTTGGCTTTCGCGGGAAAATGGGGTGCTTTCGGCGTCAGCGGATTCAGCGGCGCCGAGCCCGTCGTCTCGCCCCCGAGCGCTTCATTGATGATGCTCCCGAGCGCCAGAGCGCCGAGGCCCATGCCACAGCGGTTCAGGAAATCGCGGCGGGTGAAAAATGAATCTTCGAGGCGTGGTGTGTGGTGCGACATGCGGTGGAAATCTACGCCATACGCCACCCGCTCGCTCGGTGAATCTTAGCCCGGTAGGAAAGCGCGGTTGGCCGCGAAATGCAGACCGGTAGCGTGGACCTGCACCCTTTCAGCGCGCGTATTTCGTGGCGGCGTCGCTCCACTCACCCGCACCGCGCTCGCCGACGGCGCGCACGCGGAACCAGTAGCGGGAGCGGTTGCTCAGCTTTTCGATGGTAATTTTGGACTGCGTGGTCGCGCCGCACTGCTCCCAAGGTCCCTCGCCATTCAGGTCATAGGCGATTTCCACTTCGTAGCCGCTCGCATTCGGGACCGGGTCCCATGCAAGATCGACCTCGCCGGGTAGATCGCCCATGCTGGCGGCCAGCTCCGTCACCTGCGCCATCCGGTTGAACGGCCAGAAGCTCGTCTCTTCTTCCACGTGTAGATTGGCGCTGAGAATCTTCGCGATGTCACCACCGCTCTCCTTTTGCACGTAGGCCATCTCGGCGCCGAGCGCGCGGCGGAGCTCCTCGGTGGCCCGGTCCAGGGCGATCTTCGCGTCGCTGGCCAGCGCCCGTTGCTGGCGATAGGCTTCGTCCGCGGCGAGCAACTTGGCGGTGAGTGCCTGCAACTCCTGAGGCGATGGCGTGGGCGCGGTGAAATGCACATTGTCTTGCAGGGACGATGCGACCCCTGTCGCGATCGCTAGCAATTCGGTGACATTCAGTTCCTGTAGATTGAGTTCGACTTCCGCCATAGCCACATCCTCTAGAAGAGTCGGCATCGCACGGTCAATCGCGAAAGCGCATGCGCCCGTGGCGAGGGGAGCGAATGTGCGCGATTTCCGTACGCCGACGCTCCCGCGCTTGTCCGGCAGGCAGCCGCCTTCATCGGTTGTGAATCAACTCCCAACAATATGTGAATAACCGTCGGAGCAGCCCCGTTCCCCTCCTGCGGTTGCATCCGGCAATTGTGAATAACCGGCCAATAAGAAAGAATATCTATCGCGTTGTCTCGGACGATTTTTGCCCGGTAAAAAGCCGCTCGATGAAACGTCCTATTCCACGAGGATTGCTGGTTGCCATTGAAGGCATTTCCGGAGCGGGGAAGAGCGCGGTCGCAACGCTGCTGGGCCAGTGGTGCCGAGAGCGAGGATTGGGTTGCACCGTCTCAGGCGAAGGACTTTACCCCGATCGAAGAGAGCACGTGGAACGATGCATCGCGCCTGCTCTCGCCGAGGGTGACATCGTGATCCTGGATCGCTATTATTGGTCGAGCGCCGCTTACCGTGGAAGCAGAGGTGCCGATTACAACGAAATCATCTCCGCCGTCGAGACTTTCGCTCCGAAGCCGGACTTGATTTTGCTGCTCGATGTCGATGTCGATGTCGCGTTGCACCGGATTCGGATGAGCGGCGGCTACCTGAACTTATTCGAACCGGAACCCTCCCTTCTCCGGGCGCGCCAGATTTTTCTGCAACTGGCGGAGCAAAACACCAATGCCTGCGTGCTGGATGCCTCCGGCCATTTGAAAGCAACCTTTGAAGCCGCGCTGACGGCGTTGAAGCTGGCGGCCCTCAATAAAGTTGGCAGTTCGGGCGATCTCTCCTCCGAAAGGGTCGAGCTTACTTTGAAATACTTCGGCGGCCGGCAAAGCACCTGCGCCTACGAGTCAGTGATGCTCGAAATGGATGCCTTACCTCATGAAGCCATGAGGGCATCGCGCTAGATCGCCGCCCGCGCGGCGGCCCCCCCGGCATCGATGCGCGTGGGATCGAGACCGAAGCGCTTCGCATTCGCGCAGTCGGAAAATGGGCACAGCGCACCGGGCGTTGCTTTCCAGCCTCGGATCATTAGCTTCTGCGGCGATGTCCTGCTCGAAGATCGATCCCGCCCTCCATCAGTTGAAAAAGCCCGATTGGATCCGCGTGCGGCTGCCTTCCAACCCGGTCTTCTTTTCGACCAAGGCGCTAATCTCCGATCTGCGGCTGCACACCGTGTGCGAAGAGGCGCAGTGCCCGAATCGCTGGGAGTGCTGGAGCAGTGGCACGGCGACTTTCATGATCGCGGGGGAACGCTGCACGCGGGCATGCGGATTTTGCGCAGTGACGACGGCCAAACCCTTCGCGCTGGAGGAAGACGAACCGGAGCGCGTGGCGGAGGCGGTGAAACGGATGAAATTGAAGCACGTGGTCATCACGGCGGTGGCGCGCGATGACTTAAAGGACGGCGGCGCGGAACACTTCGCGAGGGTGATCGAAGCAGTGCGCGCGGCGACGCCGGCGATGGTCATCGAGGTGCTGACGCCGGATTTTCACGCGAAGGAAGAATGCCTTCAGATGATCGCCGCAGCGCGCCCGCACATTTTCAATCACAATGTCGAGACCGTGGAGCGGCTCACGCCGTTGGTTCGCTCGCGCGCGAAGTACCGGCTCTCGCTGCAGGTCCTCCGGCGCATGAAGGAAATCGCGCCGGAATGCGCGACCAAGAGCGGAATCATGCTCGGCCTCGGCGAGACGGAGTCGGAGATCTTTCAGACCATGGACGATCTGCGCGAGGCAGGCGTGCAGGCGTTGACAATGGGGCAATACCTTCGCCCGTCACCGCAGCATCTGCCGGTGGTGGAGTATGTGCATCCCGATACCTTCAAGCTCTACAAGGAGATCGCCGAAAGGAAGGGCTTCGGGCACGTGGCATCTGGGCCGCTGGTGCGCAGTTCGTACCACGCGGCGGATTTCACTCCGGCGCCATAACGGCGGGCGGCGCGGAGAGTTTGCCGCCTTGTGACGTGCGGAGGCACGCCCTTAGCTTAGCCTCGCCGCATGATCGACCGCACCAACGTCGCCGCCCTCATCCCGTGCTACTTCGAAGAGAAGCGCGTGAGGGAAGTCGCGCGCCGGGTGCACGAGCACCTCGACACCGTGCTGGTGGTCGATGATGGCTCGACCGATCGGACTTCAGAGGAAGCAAAAGCCGCGGGCGTCGAAGTCATCCGCCACGACGTCAACCAGGGCAAAGGCGCGGCGATCAAGACCGGCCTGCGCATCCTCGGCGCCCGCGACCGCATCGAATACATCATTATCCTCGACGGCGACGGCCAGCATCTGCCGGAGGAGATCCCGCGTTTTATTGACGAAGCGAACCGCTCCGGCGCGGCCATGCTCGTGGGCAATCGCATGACCGACCTGAAGACGATGCCGGCGGTGCGGCGCCTGACGAATCAATTCATGTCCGCGAAAATCAGCGCCGTCTGCGGGCAGACGATTCCGGATACGCAGTGCGGCTTCCGCATGATCCGTCGCCACCTTGCCTCAGTGCTCTGTGCGGCGCCGAGCACCCGCTACGATTTCGAGACCGAGATGCTCGTCATCGTCGCCCGCCAGGGCTGCCCGATCGGCGCCGTGCCCGTGAGCACCATCTATGGCGACGAGAAGAGCAAGATCCACCCGGTGCGCGACACGCTGCGTTTCTTCAAGCTTCTCGCCCGGTTGAAGCGCGAAGGCGCTGCGGCGTGAGCGCAGGGGAACCATCCCGCGGCTGCCATGGTCTTGCCTTTGCGATAGATTGACTGGGTATGAATCAGGTCGGCTTCCGAGTGTCTTGATAGCGGGAGAACTCGGCGGTCCCGCCTGAAAAGCCAGCGGTGAGGTCGAGCACCCGTCGCAGACTTTTCCATTCGACGAGCGCAACGTTCCCGCGCTCTGTTGGGTTGAAGCTCCTCCCACCCTGCCTCTCGATGCCCCACGTTCCCTTCCGCTGCCGCCTGGCTTGCTCCATGAAACGCTTCCTTTTTTCTGCCCTCCTCGCGCTGCTCATCACCGCACCCGCCGAAGCCGCACCGTCGAAGCCGAACATTCTCCTGATCCTCGCCGACGACATGGGCTTCTCCGACGCGGGCTGCTACGGCGGGGAAATCGCGACGCCGAATCTCGACGCGCTGGCCAAGGGCGGCGTGCGCTTCACGCAGTTTTACAACACGGCGCGGTGCTGGCCATCGCGCGCGGCGATTCTCACCGGCTACTACGC
>JBAVML010000579.1:0-7515 GCA_049690035.1 Chthoniobacteraceae bacterium | reverse complement strand
TGCTGTTTCCAGCCGTCATTCGAGATGCAGCCGGAGTTGCGGCGCGCCGGCCGGATGCCACGGGTTACGCTGGAAGCCCGCGGCCATCACTTCGCCCGCGACGCGGCGGCACAACTGGCAGACGTGGGAGACAT
This sequence comes from Chthoniobacteraceae bacterium, assembly GCA_049690035.1. Lineage (GTDB taxonomy): Bacteria > Verrucomicrobiota > Verrucomicrobiia > Chthoniobacterales > Chthoniobacteraceae > Chthoniobacter. The sequence goes on along the minus strand of JBAVML010000579.1, from coordinate 7,381 downwards.
CGAGGTGGAGATGAACCGGGGCGAACGGCTCGAGATTGGCGATCGCGAGATCGAAGAGCCGCACCGCCGGGCGCAGCCGCCGGCCGTGCTTCGGATGGTCCGGCGCGTGGAAGTGCTTCTGGAGATGCACAAACGCGCCGGCGACCTGGATGAGCCCCTTAAAGAAGAGGAAGTCATTGCCCGTGGTTTGCAGCCAGAGATTCTCCAGCACGTCATGGGCTTCGTAGTATTGGCCGGCATTGAAACAGGTGAAATAGCCCTGATACCGCGGGTCGAGCGCCAGGTCCGCATCCGCCCCGAGCTGGGTGACAAAGGCGGCAATACGTTCGTTTTTTTTCATCGCGCGGCTGCGGGGGCGAAACTATTCTCCTCGCCCTTGTGGGAAACAAGCAGCGTTTGAAAACCCAGGCCAGCGTGCTCCGGGCCGCACGATAAATGTCGGCCGGACTTTTCGCGCTCGTCGCCGTCATCCTCCTCGTTCTCGCCGCCAGCTCGGCGCTCTTTTCGGCGATCGAGACCTCGCTCTTCTCGCTCCAGCCCTTCCACATCGAACGGCTCAAGGCCCGCCGAGCCAGCTTCGCCACCGCGCTCAGCAAGCTCATGGAGAATCCCCGGCGCCTTCTCAGCGCCATCCTGCTCGCCGACGCCATGGCCAATGTGCCGCTGATCGTGCTCTGCCTCTGGCTCCTGCGCAGCTACGTCGTGCCCAACGTGCCCTTCTGGGCCGCGGCGCTGTTGGTCTTTGGCGTCGTGGTTTTTCTCTGCGACCTGGTGCCAAAGCTCCTCGCGCTCACCGACCCTTATCGCGTGGCGAAGATCGGCGTCCGCGTGATGAGCCTGCTCACCCCCGTCTTCGATCCGGTGGCGCGACTGCTCCAGAAATGGAGCGAAACCCTCGCCGAGGCGATCACCCCGGCGGCCATGAAGAGCGGCCATTTTCTCAACGAAGGCGAACTCGAAACTCTCGTCGAACTCAGCACCGAAGAGGGCGCGCTCCACGAGACCGAGAGCGAGATGATCTCCGAGATCATCAAGCTCGGCGACAAGACCGCGAAGGATTGCATGACCCCGCGCGTCGATTCCTTCTCCGTCCCGGACGACCTCACCAACGACGAACTCATCCCCCAGCTCCGCCAGCGCCGCTACCGCCGCGTCCCCGTCTATGGCGAGACGCCGGACGACATCCTCGGCATCCTCGACGTGGGCGCCTTTCTTCTCGATCCCACCGCGCACTACACCGAGCGGCTCGTGCCGCCTTCGTTCGTGCCCGAGACGATGAAGGCCATCGACCTGATGCGCAGCTTTCTCACCCATCCGCAGGCTCTCGCCATCGTGGTGGATGAACATGGCGGCACCGAGGGCATCGTCACGCTCGCAGACATCGTCGAGGAGATCATCAGCGACGCCGTGCCCCGTGGCGATCGCGCTCTTTACATCGAATCGCTCGACGAGTGCCGTCTCCTCGTCAACGGCTCCGCCCGCATCGACGACATCAACGAACTCCTCTGCACGCGGATCGAGGCCGAGGGCATCGACACCATCGGCGGCTACGTTTTCAACCGCCTCGGCACCCTGCCCAAGCCCGGCACGCAGCTCGAGATCGAGGGCTTGAAAGTGCTCGTCCGCCGCACCTCGCGGAAACGCATCGAAGAGCTGCTCATCGAGCAGGAGAAGCTTGCCCCCCGGGACGACGACGAAGCAGACGCGATGGAAACGAGATGATTTGGACCGCCGTCATCTTTTGCTCCCTGGTCTCCTTCGTCTTCTCGGGCATCGAAGCCGGCCTGCTCTCCATGAACCGCGTGCGGCTCCGCCACCGCGTCAAGCTGCGCGACCCCGCCGCCATCGTCCTCAATCGTCTCCTCGCCCGACCGGAGCGGCTGCTCGTCACCGTGCTCATCGTCACGAATCTGATGAACGCCTTCGCACTCACCCTCGCCACCCAAGAGCTCGTGCGGCTCTTCGGCGATCGCGGCTATCTCATCGCCGTGGCGTTCGCGCTTCCCTTCTACATGCTCTGCCTTGAACTGCTGCCGAAGTCGCTCTTCCGCCGCTTTCCCTATCGCGCCGTCGCCCTGCTCTCCACGCCTCTGCGCATCGCCGATGTCCTCCTCTCGCCGTTGCACTTCGTCGGGCAGGGGATCGTCCGCCTGCTCTTCGGCCAGCGCCCCGCCAATCAGCAAAAGCTCTTCGTCGCCCGCGAGGACTTCAAATACCTCACCATCGAGAGTGAACGCACCGGCGCGCTCGGCCAGGCCGAGCGGCAGATGATCCACAACGTCGTCGATTTCCGCGCCATCACCGCCCAGCAGGTCATGGTGCCATTTGAGAAAGTGCGCACCATTCCCGCGTCCGCCGCCATCGAAGACCTGCTCACCCGCAGCCGTGCCGAGCATCTCGACCGCTGGCCAGTCGTCAACGACCGCGGCCAGATCGCCGGGCTCGTCCAGATCTTCGACATCGCGCTCGACCGCCGCAGCCGCGGAGTCGTCGAGACCTTCCAGCGCCGCATCGTCAAAGTGACGCCCAACGAGCCCGCCTACAGCATCGTCCGCAAGCTGCGCGCCGCCCGCACCACCCTCGCCGCCGTCATCGACCCCGAAGGGCGCTCCCTCGGCATCGTCACTTGGGAAGACCTCATCCAGCGCCTCGTCACCACCGCCGCGGGGTGATCATTCCTCCTGCCGAGAGGCGGAGCCAACGAGACGTGGGTCGAAGCGATTGTGATGACGAACGGAGCAATCGAGACGAGGCCGCTGATTTCCGCTCGGCGACGGCGATTCGGCTCCAGACCGGCTACCGCGCGCCAGATGGGGGGAGGGGATTCCTTGCCGTGTCTTTGTTCGAGGCCTAGTTTTTTTCCTATGAAGACACTCCTGATGCTGGTGCTGGTGGTTTGCTCCGCGGTCTGTGCTCGAGGGGATACCGCGATCGGCACCGCGATCTCGAAGATACCCTATGTCATTACCAAGCCGGGCAAATACCGCCTGGCGAAGAGCTTGACCCTCACCACCGGCACTACCGCGGGCATCGTAGTGAAAGCGTCGCAGGTGGTGATCGATTTCAACGGCTACACCCTCGCCGCCACCGGCCTCGCGAACATCGCCACGAACATTGCCGTCGATGTGCAGGATGCGGACTATGTGACGATTCGGAACGGCACCATCGTGGGCTTCGGCATGGCGATCAGTTGCCTCAATAACGGCGTGGGCAAGGCGGATGCGCTGCTCGTGGAGGACATGACGTGTGATGCGCAGGTGGACACCGGCGTGCTCAGCGCCGCGATGTTCCTGGTCGGTGAGCAGATCACCGTGCGGCGCTGCCGGATCATGAACTCGGGCACCGGCGAGACCACGTCGGGCGGCATCTACTGCCAGAATTCTGCCACCATCGAGGACTGCAGCGTCTCGGGGTTGCGCAGCTTTAACACGACCAACCTGGCCGCCTTCCGGCCCGGCGACGGCCCGGGGGATGGGCTCTATTCCATCGTCTTGAAAAACTGCAGCGTCTCAAACCTCACCACCGGCGGGCAAAAAATTGGCGTGCGTGCCGGCTCCGACAACACCGTGGTCGATGGCTGCAGCTTCTACGGATTGAGCCAGGTTTTTATTCCCGCCGGGAGCGGCTACATCACGGTGAAGAACTCTTCCATCCGGGCTTCGGGCTCCACGCCTTTTACGACGTTCGGCAACGTCAAGGACGGCGGCAACAACACGGTCGCTCCGTAGCCCTGCGGGAGTGCGGAGGGGCACCGCGGCGCGCTTGATCGCGTGGGCGAGGACTTCTATCTTCCCGCGCTTATGTCCACCGAAGCCCCCCCTGCAGCGCCTGCGTATTCGCATAAGAATCCCTTTTTCGCGCTGCATCCGGTGAATCTCCGGCTGACGGGCGCGGGTTCGGAGAAGGACACGCGGCACCATGAGATCTCGCTCGAAGACTCGGGGCTGAGCTATCTGCCGGGCGATGCGCTGGGGCTGGTGCCGCAGAATTGCCACCTGCTCGTCGAGGAACTCATCGCCGCCCTCCACGCGACCGGAGACGAGACGGTGCCGGGTAAGGATGGGACGCCCAAGCCGCTCCGCGACGCGCTGGTCACGGACTACGCGATCCATTTTGTGGAAAAAAAGTTTGTCGAAGCCGCGGCACAAAAGGGGGCGGGGAGGCTGGGGGAACTGCTCAAGCCGGAGAACTCGGACGCGCTCAAGGTGTATCTCACCGGACGCGATCAGACGCACGATTACGTGGACATTCTGCGGGAGTTTCCGGACGTGACGTTTGCGCCGGAGGAGTTGGTGAAGCTGCTGCGCAAGATGCCGCCCCGCTTGTATTCCATCGCGTCGAGCCTCAAAGCGCATCCGGGCTCGGTGCATCTCACCGTGGCGACGGTGCGCTGGACGGCGCAGCAGCGGGAACGCAAAGGCGTCGCGTCCACCTTTCTCGCCGAGCGCTGGGCGGGTGAGACGCGCGCGGGGATTTTCATGCAATCGCAGCAGAAGCACTTCGGCCTGCCGGCGAGCGGCGACACGCCGATGATCATGGTCGGACCGGGCACCGGTGTCGCGCCGTTTCGCGCTTTCCTCGAAGAACGCGAGGTGCTCGGGGCGAAGGGAAAGAACTGGCTGTTCTTTGGTGAGCAGCGCCGGGCGCAGGATTTCTTTTACGAGGAGCAATTCAGCGGCTGGGCGAAGTCGGGTTTTCTCCGGCTCGACACCGCCTTTTCCCGGGATCAGGACCACAAGATCTACGTGCAGGATAAGATGCGCGAAAACGAAAAGGAGATCTGGGAATGGATCGACAACGGGGCGGAATTCTTTGTCTGCGGCGACAAGCTGCGCATGGCGACGGACGTGGACAATGGGCTCAAGCGCATCATCGAGGTGGTGGGCGGCAAGACGACCGAGCAGGCGACCGAATATGTGGAGCAGATGCGCAAGACCAAGCGCTACAAGCGGGACGTTTACTGAAGTGCCGTGAACTCGACCCGGAAATCCTTTCTCTGCCCCGTCTGCGGCGAAGAGGTTTCGCCCAATGCCAAGGCCTGCCCGGAATGCGGCGCCTGCGACAAATCGGGCTGGCGCATCGCCTCGCGCGACGAGGATGGTCTGAGCCTGCCAGACGATGACTTCGACTACCACCGCTTCGTCAGCGAGGAGTTTGGCCGCGGGGCGAGACGGACCCTGCCGCAGTGGTTCTGGTCGGTGATCGCGGCGGTGCTGCTGATCTGCTTTGCGGCGCTGCTCTTCAAGTGGTGAGAAACGCATCCGTACCGCCCGGTTGCCACGTTCTGGAAAGGTGCTAACCACTCTCGCACTGCCGGGTTGAACGTTTAAGCGTCCTCCCGACATGTGGGCTGGAAGCCCGCCCCAGACGGGGCAAGTTCCAAAAAACAAACCTCAATACCACCAGACTAATGAAGAAAATCCTCACCCTCCTTGCCACCGCCGTCCTCGCGATCACCGCCCAAGCTGGCGAATACCCTGACATCAGCATCACCGAGCTAAAGAAGGCGATCGCTGAAAAGAAAGTAACCGTCATCGACGTGAACGGCAGCGACTCCTACCAGAAGGGCCACATCCCGACGGCGATCGACTTCCGCGCGAAGAAGGATGAAATCGCAAAAGCCCTCCCGAGCGACAAAAGCGCGCTCGTCGTCGCCTACTGCGGCGGCCCGACCTGCGGCGCCTACGCCGCTGCGGCCAAGAAAGCCTCGGAACTCGGCTACACCAATGTGAAGCATCTCTCCGCGGGCATCTCCGGCTGGCTGCAGGCTGGTGAGCCGACGGAAAAGTAATCCGCGCGATTTTTTAGACTTCGACAACGGGCGTTCCTTCACCGGAACGCCCGTTTTGTTTTTGGTTGGTAGGCTTCTCGGAGGGAATCGGAAACGTCCTGGCGCAACGCGCGACCTCGCTGCCGCTACCACTGCGCCGGCAGATCGTTGAGCGTCGCCTTCAGGATCGTGTGGATGGCCAGCTTTTCTGCGGGGGAAAGATAGGCGTATTCCGCACTTGGCTTCATCGTGCTCAAGGCTGAGCCGAGCTGCGTGTAGATGCGCTGCTTCATTTCCGCCGGGAGCGCGGTGAAGATCGGGCTGTAGATCATGTAGCTGCAGCGATTCCGAAAGAGACGCGTCTGGAGGTCGAAGTCTTTGAGCGACATGCCGCCAGGCGAGATGCGCTTCGTCTTGAGGAAGTCGGCTTTGAACGTGGGATCGACTTCCATTCCAGGCTGGAGCGGAGCTTCATCCGCGAAAAGTAGGTAGCGCGTGAGGAGCCGCGCCTGCTCGTCGAGGAGGCTGGAATGCGCGGGCGTGAGCTGGGCGCCGTCACTGTGCAGATAAGTCCGCGCGCGGTAGCCAGCCTCGACCACGCGGTTCACGAAGCCGGCCTGATGCTCGTGCAGGAGCTGGGGGAGGATGTCGCTGGTCGCCACCGGATAGGAGGCAAAATCGAAGCGCGTGCCCGGCGTGACCGTCATCTTCAAGAGCTGCCCTGCCGAGAAACGCCCGACGATATTCCCCCACGGGCTAATGTCATTCTTCCCCGTGACGTACCAGCCACCGAAGCGTTGATCGAACGGGATGCCGTGGCCCGTTTCTCCGAGGCGAAAAGCGGTGAGGCTGCCACCGGTCGGTCCGGGCACCACGGATTTCACCACCAGCCCCGGCACCCGCCCGGTGTCGTCACCGGCGTGGCAATTCATGCACCGCTCCGATCGCTCGACGCGCACGGGCGTGCCGTCGCGCGGCGGATCGAAGATGTAAAAAATCGCGCCCAGTTCCGGGTCAAGCCCGAGCACTTCGATGCGACCGCCCGGCACCCACCCGAGGTAAATGTCTTCGCTAAAATAGAGGGCGCGCGGATTCGCCGGCGTAATCAGCCGCAGCTGCAGACTCGTGGTGGAAAAGACCAGCATCTGCGAGCTGACCGGAATCTGCAGCGCGTCGAGGAGGCTGACGACGAACGCCTTTTCGCTGCTGCGATCCAGCGCGATGCGTCCGCTCTCCAGGTCGCCTTTCAACCGCGTGAAGCGATCGCGCGGCTGCCGCGAATGATACTCATGCGGCGGGCGATCGATCTCCCGATAGTCCGGTTCGGGCAACGCCGCGGCGATGCTGAAGAGAGCAGGGAGGATGGGGAGCAACCGGCGGATCATCGGAGGTTACGGACTCCACCAGTTACCGGACATGGCGATGAGGCTTAGCATTTTTAGCGTGCGCGCAAAGTAACGGTCGTCCGGCGAGTCCCTCTCGACCGTGTAATCCCACAGCGCATTCAGCCAGGGCTGATGCGTGGCGCTAGTCATCGCTGCGACGCCGAAGCACGCGGTGAAAGCCAGCGAGCGATCGGACTTGCTCGTGGGCTTGCCGTCGAGCTGATAT
>JBAVML010000578.1:0-1847 GCA_049690035.1 Chthoniobacteraceae bacterium | reverse complement strand
CCCGTGCCCTGAATCTTGTGCGGACCGGGACGCACCGGTTCGCCGCGCAGCGTCTGCGCAATGACCGGCGAGGCGCTCGGCTCCACAGCGATCGCGCGAAACTCGGGCTTCCGTGCCTTGATCACTTCGGCCACGCCCGTGATGGTGCCGCCGGTGCCAACGGCGGAAACGAGGATGTCCGCGGCTCCACCGGTTTGTTCCCAGATTTCCTCGGCGGTTGTCCGGCGATGAACTTCGGGGTTCGCGGGATTGCTGAACTGCATCGGCAACCAGGAATGCGGCGTCTTTTCGTGAAGCTCCTGAGCGCGGGCAACGGCACCGCGCATTCCTTCGACTGCCGGCGTAAGTATCAACTCCGCGCCGAGCATCGAGAGGAGCGTGCGGCGCTCCAGACTCATCGACTCGGGCATGGTAAGCACCAGCCGGTACCCGCGTGCCGCCGCCACGAACGCGAGCGCGATTCCGGTGTTCCCCGAGGTCGGCTCGATGATCAAGGTTCCGTTGGTCAACTGCCCTTCGCGCTCCGCAGCATCGATCATGGCCGCACCGATGCGGTCCTTCACGCTGCCGAGCGGATTAAAAAACTCGCACTTGAGAGCGATCACGGCGTCGAGGCCAGCGGTGAGGCGATTCAGCCTCACGAGAGGCGTGTGTCCGATGGTGTGGATGATGTCTGGCGTAATTCCCTGGCCCCAATCCTTGGAGCCGGGCGAGTGAGAGCGGGCGATGGTCATGGAACTCATAGCGAGGAGAGGTTTAAGAGTGAGAAACGTGTTTTTGAGAGCGCTGGAAGCTATTGACCTTTTTCGGCACCCGGTCCGCGGAAGCGGGTGCGCTCGGTGTGGTCGATTTGCACAACCTTCGAGTCGTGGATGACGATCTGCACCACGCCAAAGCGAGTGGCTTTCACCTGTTCTGCAACCACCGCCATCCAGTCCTCGGGTGGGGAATCGTTTGACGATGCCTCGGAAGGGGAACCCACTCCTCGAGTGTTTTGCGTTAATGCATTCATTGTTTATTCAATCAGTAAAGTATCATACACGGAGTCTGGCAAGCGCTTTTTTCAGTCCGTTGCGCCACAGGCGCCGGGGTCGGTCAGCCCTTCTTCCGAGTCCCGGACGAACTTGTCTTCCCGCCTGCGTCCCCGCTCTTGAGCTTCACCAACTCGGAGAGGAACCCGCCCTCGGGATTCTCTTCATGAAAACTGATTTCGGAACTTTGCTTTGGTTCGGACGTGAGCAACTTCTCAGCCATGAAGGGAATGGGCATACCGTCGCGGCGCAACTTTCGAAGCGTGATCTCTACGATGTCAGCCAGCGTGTAGCGATCGAGGATTCGCGCAATGGCATTTCGAACGTCGAGCATCAGCATGCGCAGCCCACAATGGTCCTCGTCGGGGCAGGTGCAGCGCTCGTAGGCCGTTTGGCTTACACAAGCGATCGGCGCGAGTGGCCCGTCGATGATCCGGACGATTTTCCCCAAGCTGATGGCCTTCGCAGGTTTGGCCAGGAAGTAACCACCCTGTTTGCCGCGTTTGGTTTCGATGTAACCCTCCGTGCGCAGCTGAACCAGGATCTGTTCGAGAAACTTGAGGGGAAGGCGCTCCTTCTCGGCGAGTTCCGAAACGTTGAGCAGCGGTCGACCCAATTCGTGCGCGATTCCGAAATCAATAAGAGCTCGCAGCGCATATTCGCCGCGTTTGGACAGTTTCATGACCAACGTGTTGTCCATTGTCGCAGTCAACACAAGCCAAACCCGGATGCGGGGGCTGCGGCGCATAACCCGACTTCGCTACTGTTGAAACGATTCATCGCCGGGATCGTAGCCGGGAGCTTCGACGATGATTA
>JBAVML010000577.1:0-8567 GCA_049690035.1 Chthoniobacteraceae bacterium | reverse complement strand
GAGCATGGCCAAGATGGACCGCGACATGATGGCCGCGCCCATGACGGGCGATCCCGATCGGGATTTTGCCGCTATGATGATCCCGCACCATCAGGGTGCAATCGACATGGCCAAGCCGTTCTTGCTGGTGGCAAAAGATCCTGCGCTAAGACGACTGGCTGAGGGAATCGTCACGGCGCAAGGCTATGAAATAGAAGTGATGGGCCAGCGCTTGACCTCACTCCGGTCCAACGAGCGGCAGGTGCAACGGGTTGCGGCCATTGCGGTCGATGACCTGGCTCCGGGAAACGCTGAGTTTGCGAAGCTGATGATGGATAGCATGGATAAGATGGACAAGGATATGGCCGCCGCGCCGATGACAGGCGATCCCGATCACGATTTCGCCTCGATGATGATCCCGCATCACCAAGGGGCGATCGACATGGCAAAGCCGTTGCTGCTGCACGGCAAGGATCCAGTGCTGCAACGACTGGCCCAGGAAATCATCGTGACGCAGGGGCAGGAGATCGAGGTGATGCGGCTGCGACTGGCGGCGCTTGAAAGCGGAAAACCGAGCGCGTCGGCCGCCGCTGCGAGAACATCGGGAGTCCCCATTTCCAGTCGCGACCGCGTCTATACCGGTGATCAGACCTCCAACACCGTTTCGGTCATCGACCCCAGCGCGAACAAACTGCTCGGCGTCATCCGGCTCGGCGATCCAATACCGGGCTCGCTGAGTCCGTTGTATCGCGGTCAGTTACTCGTACATGGCCTTGGCTTCTCGCCGGACCACCGCACGCTGACCGTCATTTCCATCGGCTCGAACTCCGTCACCTTCATCGACACGGCGACCAATCGGATCAAAGGAGTCACCTACATCGGGCGCTCGCCGCATGAAGGATTTTTTACGCCCGATGGCAAGGAGCTGTGGGTGACGGTGCGAGGCGAAGACTATTTGTCCGTGATAGATCCGGTGACCATGAAGGAGACGCGCCGCGTCCAGACTGCCAATGGTCCGGGGATGGTGCTCTTCCGGCCGGATGGATTGTATGCTTTTGTCCCGTCGAGCTTCACGCCGGAATTGGCGGTGGTGGACATGCACAGCTACGAAATCGTGGCGCGTGTTCCTCAGGTGAGCCCCTTCTCACCGAACCTCGCTGTGAGTCAGGACGGACAGGAAGTCTGGTTCACGCTCAAAGACTCCGGAAAGACGCAGGTCATGAGCGCGCAGCCGCCTTTCGGCATTCTCCATACGATCGAAACCGGCCCGATCACCAATCATGTCGCACTCGTGGAAAACGCGAACGGAAAATTCGCCTATGTGACAGTCGGCGGGGAAAACGTGGTTAAAGTGTTTCGCCGTGGTGAAGCGCCAGAGTTGGTGGCAACCATTCCGACGGGCGACCTTCCGCACGGACTTTGGGGATCGGGCGATGGCACTCGGGTCTATGTCGGCCTGGAGAATCAGGACGCGGTAGTGGCCATCGACACGCTGACCAATCGGATCCTCGCGACCATCCCCATCGGCCAGCAACCTCAGGCCCTCGTCTATGTGCCCGAAGCCGTGCCGGAAGGCGACGGCACCGCAAATCTCATCCCGCTCGGCGACGCCGGAAAGGCCGCGCACCTCACGCTCACCTCGCCCACGACCGGAAGCACGGCGCGGACGACTGTCTCCGTCAATGCCGTCGGGCCGCTCGACCTTCTACAAGCTGCAGTGACTGGCTTGAAGCCCGGCCAGACCTACACGCTCTGGCTGGTCACTTCGCGCACGGTGCCGTTCGGAAAGAAGGAGCCTCTTGCCACCTTCAAGACTAACTCGGCGGGCGCACAAATCGTGCAGGCGATTGGTCCGCTGCGCCAGGTGCTCGACCGCACAGGTAGTGATGCCGCCGACCAAGCGGATCGTTTCCTGTTGGTCACTTCGGCGGACAGCGATGTGCCGGAGTTGATCCAGACAGAGCGGATTCCGTGATGAGGGACGTGCGCTGTGAATGTTCCCGGCACCATCTTCGATCCGGCTTCACCGCAAGCTGGCGCGGTCTCGCAGTTGTTCATCTTCACGCTGATCGTCTGCGGGGTGATCTTCGCGATCGTGGTGGGGCTGATCTTTTACAGCCTCATGCGCTTTCGCTGGCGCGAAGGTGAACGCGAGCCCGCGCAAAACGCTGGCAACAAGCGCGTCGAGATGGTGTGGACGGTGATTCCGTTTCTGATCGTGGTGATGCTCTTCGTGATGACGGTGCGAACGATGAGTTTCTACGATCCCGCGCCCGCGCCGACGCCGGACCTCGTGGTGGTGGGGCACCAATGGTGGTGGGAGGTGAACTATCCGCACTCGGGCGTGACGACGGCCAACGAGATTCACATTCCCGTCGGCAAGCCGATCTCTGTCGAGTTGCGCTCGGCGGATGTGCTCCATGAGTTTTGGGTGGCTCCACTGACTCGGAAGATGACGACGGTGCCGGGGCGATTATCTCGATCGGCGGCTCCGCGCCGATGGATTACGATTTCCTGATCCTCGCGATGGGCGCGTCACACAATTATTTCTGGCACGAGGAATTTGTCGATTTCGCCCCCGGCCTGAAAAACCTGAACGAAGCGACGACCATGCACCGCGCCTGCTCCTTCCTGCGGGCGCAGACCGTCCTGCAGGGTGCGCCCCCGTGACCCCGGCGGTTTGCTTCTACTGTCCCTGTTGATGATGCTTGGTCATGCCGCTCATGATCGCTCCCATGATGCGCGTGCGGAGGCTGCGCGGCGCGGTCATGAGGGAATAGGTCAGAAACTTCGATAGCGGGCCTGGGGTGACGGTCATCCTCCGTCCGAGCGCAGCGATGGTCGCGCGAGCAACCGTCGCTGGCTTTTCGGCTGCGCCCATCTGCATTCGGGCGCGTGCTGCGAAGCCGCTGTGAACCGGTCCCGGCGCTGACGCGAGGACGTCCACGCCGCGCGGTGCGAATTCGACGTGCAATCCCTCCGCCAAAGTCTGCACGTATGCTTTGGTAGCGGCGTAATGTGCGGCTTGAGGCGCCCCTTGAAAGCCGACGAGCGAGCCAAAGAGGATCAGACCACCGCGGCCGCGCTCCGCAAAGCGCTTTCCAAAGTGCAGGCTGAGCGCCAACACGGCCCGGCAGTTTACATCCAGCATCGCCAGTTCGTCCTCTATCTTCGCTCCTATGAATGACCCAGCAGTGCCAAAGCCGGCCGCTGCGACTAACAAGCCTATATCCAAGTTCTTTGTCTCCTCCACGACTTGTTGGATTCCCATGTTGGCGGCGAGGTCAGCAACGATCACTCGGGTTTGCACCTTATGTTGTGCTGACAATCTGGCTGCGGTCTGGGTAAGTGCCACCTGGCTCCTTGCGACAAGAACCAGATTCAATCCCGCAGCCGCTACTTCTGCGGCGATCGCTTCGCCGATGCCGGACGATGCGCCGGTTACTACAGCCCATTGTCCATAACGCACTTTAAACGTTGCTTGCTTATGTATATTCATTCTCGGTTGGTTTTTGGAGATATTGGATCAAGCCCTATGGCAATCTGTTACTTGTCTTCCGCGCAGCCGATCCGCACTTGCGGAATCATGAGACGGCAGGAGGGTAGTTGAGCTGTCGGCGGAAAGACGCGGTAGAGGACGGGTGTGACAAGCCGTGACAACAGCAGCGAGCTTAGTGATCCGCCGATGATGACGATCGCGAGCGGTGAATAGAATGCAGAGCCTTGCAGAGCTAGTGGAAGGAGCGCCCCGAGCGCGGTCAGTGTGGTCAGGACCACGGGCAGGAACCGGGTTTCACCTGCGCGCTCGATGGCTTCGTCGAGGGGCACACCTTCGCGGCGGAGCTGGTTGGTGAAGTCCACCAGCAGGATGCTGTTCTTGATCTCGATGCCGATCAGCGCGACGAAGCCGATCATCGACATGAAGGACAGCGTGTAACCAGTGAGCCGCAGACCGAAGAGGCCGCCGATGATTCCGAGCGGGATCACCGAGGCAACGATGAGTGTGCCGCGGAAGCTCTTAAATTCCAGGACCAGGATCGCCAGAATACCAAAGACCGCGAGCAGGATGGCACTCCCAAACCCGGCGAAGCTTTCATTCCGACTCTCGATTTCACCTCCGAATTCATAGCGATAGCCAGCGGGCAACTTGAAGGCATCCAGCCGCTCGCGCAGGGCATTGGTCACACGGTCAGTGTTGGTGCCTGTCTGAGGATAAGCGCTGACGGTCACGAGTCGCTCGCGGTTGCGCCGTTCGACGAGCGCGGGCGCGCTGGAGAGTTCCAGCTCCGCGATTTGCGCAAGTGGCGTGTAAGCTCCGTGCCCCGTGGGTGCCTGGGCATCATTCCATGACTGGAGCGTCGCGCGCTCACCTTGCGGAAACACGAGTCGGATGGTGCGTTCATCGCCATTGCTCTCGCGAAACTTGCCTGCATCCAGACCCGCAAAGGCAACACGCACGGCTTGCTCGGCAGCGCTTTCCGTCATGCCGAGAACAGACAGTTGGTCATGATCGAGCCGGGCTTTGAGATCAGTGCGCAGCACGCGCACCGGATTGTCGACATTCCGCGTCCCCGGCGTGGCGCGGACCAACGCCTCAACTTCACCGGCCAGTCGTGACAACTCCTGCAAGTCCTCTCCGATAACGCGCACTTCGATCGGCGCCGAGATCGGCGGGCCATTCTCGAATTCCCTCAAGACGATCTGCGCGCCAGGAATGAGGTCCGTTTCGTGGCGGAGTCTCTCGATCATCGCGGGCGTCCTCTTTGCATCGAACGCCTTCAACGAAACAAAGACCTCGGCAATGTTCGCCTTCTGGTCGCCCTGAAAGAGATTGTAGTAAATCTGCGGATTGCCCTGACCGATGGTGGCAAAGGTGTTGGTGACTTCTGGTAGCCGATGCAGGAGTTCCTCGACCTTTTCCACGATTCGATTGGTCGCGGCGACACTGGCACCTTCCGCCGCCGCGATCTGCACGAGAAAGTGCGGGGTGTCGGCTTTTGGAAAAAGGCTGAAGCCGATCGAGGGGATCAAGGCAAAGCTCGCGATGGTGAGCACAGCAGAAACGGTGAGCGCGGTGACGCGGTGCTGCATGCACCAGTGCAGGATCGGCCGGTAGAATGCACTGATGCCTCGATGAAATGCGCGCAGCACGACATTGCCCTCAGGATCTTCGTCGCCGGTGAGCAGCAGGCTCGCCAGCCATGGCACGATCGTCAGCGCGATGAGGAGCGACGCGAGCACGGAAAAGACCACGGCCGCCGGCAGGCTGCGAATGAATTGGCCCGGACCTTCGGGCAGCATGAGCAGCGGGATGAAGGCGAAGAGCAGCGTCGCCGTCGTGCCAATCACGGCGACAAAAATTTGCTGCGTCGCCAGACGCGCGGCCTCCGACGGTGGATGTCCTTCACGCCGGAAGCGCGCGATGTTTTCCACGACCACAATGGCATCATCCACCACGAGCCCGAGCGCGATGACACATCCCACGATGGAAAGCTGATTCAGGCTGAACCCACACCAATGCAGGGCCGCCAGCCCGAGGGCCAGGCAGAGTGGGATCGAGATCATGACGATCAGCGATGAGCGAAAGCCGAGGGGAGCCAGCGTGAGGAGCACGAGAATGAGCGCGAGGCCGAAATCGTGCTCCAGCCGGGAGAGGCGATCCTCGACGTTCTTCGATTGATCGAAGCCCAGTTCGAGCCGGACATCGCCAGGTAGCTCCTTGCGGAAGTCAGTGAGCCGGCGGCCGAGACCTTCGCGCAGGGTGAAGATGTTTTTGCCCTTCTGCATCATCGCGGTCACGAACACGGCTCGCTCGCGGTTGTAGCGACCGAAGACCGTTTTCTCCTCGTAATCCCAGCTTACCTCGGCCACGTCGCGGAGATAGGTGACGCCACTTGCGCTGGGGTCCGGCACCGTCAGCGGGATGTCTTTGATTTGATCGAGACTAGTGAAGGCACCGCTCGTTTTTAGATTCACCCGGCGGTCGCCGATCTCGACACCGCCACCGGGAATGACCGCGTTGGCCGCCTGAATCGCGGCGAGGATCTGTTGCAACGTGATCTGCCGTTTCGCCAGCGCCAGGACATCGAGTGAAACGCGCACCTGCTTTTCGGGGAAAGCATGCTTTTCGGCCTTGCGCACGCCGGGCACGGTTTCGAGTCGCTTGCGTAATTTCTCCGCGAGGTCTTGCAGTCGGGCGTATGAGGCATCGGGCGAAACCAGTGCTGTCTGGATGATCGCCACGTTGGTTGACTGGACCCGCAACGCTTCCAGCCGCGTAATGTTTGAAGGCAGCTTCGGCCGCTCCACATTCAACTGGCGGAGCACGTCATCGTATTTCTTGTCGGTGTCCGTGCCGTAGTTGAACTCCACAACGAGGACCGCCACGCTGTCCCGGATGGTGGCCTTAATGTTTTTCACGTCGTCGAGTTCCTTCATCGCGTCTTCCAGCGGACGGATGATGAGCTTCTCCATGTCCACGGGATCGGTGCCCGGAGAAACCGCGAGCACCCGGTAGGTCGGGACATCGAGAAGTGGGTCTTCCGAACGAGGAATGCTTCGGAAAGATTGGAATCCGAGCGCCATTAGGAACACGAACGCGACCAGCGCGAACGGTCGGTTCCGCAGAAAGAAGTCGGTGAGACTCATGGCCGTGATCTCCGGCTTACTTGCTCGCGATCGGCCAACGAGGGCGCACCAACACCACGGCCCCGTCGGCCAAAAACTCGGCGCCAGTGGTAACGATGTTCGTTTGTTGCTGGAGCGGTGTGCGCAAGACCGCGCCGGCCTCGGTGATCTCTGCGACCTCCACCGAAATCCGCCGCGCCACTGACACATTGTCATCCGCGCTCGGCGATTCAACGCGGAAGACATAAGCCTTTTGCCCGTCACCCTCCACCAGCGCAGAGAGCGGCAGCACCGCGCGCGGGTTGCACTTCTCCGGCGTGATGATTGCTCGCCCGACCATTCCTGAGCGCAGAATCGAGGGCGGGAGCGACGCGAGGCGCAATTCCACCAGAGTAGTTCGGGAAGCCGCCTCGGCCTCTTCCGCAATGCGGGCGACCCGCGCCCGCAACGGCTCCGGCAAACCAGTGAAGGAGACGGCCGCTTCATTTCCGATCTGGATGCGTGCGACCTCCCGCTGCGCCAGTCCCACGCGCACGAGCCACCCTTCGGAATCCGACGCAAAGCGGACAATCTTCCGGCCAGTCGCCGCGATCTCTCCCGGCTCGGCAAACCTGGCGAGGATGCGCCCACTCGCCGGCGCCGTCAGGACCGCGGTTTGACGATTGAACCTGGCGGCGCGCACTCCAGCCTCGGCCTGCTCGACCTGCGACTCGGCGTTCTGCCGGTTTTCGAGCGTGTCGATTTTCGCCGTGAACAGCGATTTCGCCCTTTCGAGATCGCGGTGAGCTTTGTTGAGCGTCGATTCCGCCTGCGCCAGCGCCGCATCGAGTTCTTCAAGGCGCAAAGCGCCAAGGACCTGGCCCCCCCGCACTTCGTCACCCGAGCGGACATTCACCTCCGAAATCACTCCGCCCGTCTTGAAGGAAAGATCCGCCTCCAGCGTGCGAGCCAGCAGACCGGGAGCCGTGACCGGAGTCGACTCTTCGGACCATTTGACCTGAATCGTTTCCACCGCAATGGGTGCGGTCTTTGTGGCAGCAACCGCTGTTTTCGGGTCGCGGCAAGACGTCAGCACCAGCGTTGCGCTGACCGCGACCGGAAGGAAAATGCTCAGCTTCATGGCTGACATCGTGTCAGCCGTTGACGGAGTGTCAACTACGGAATCGTTAAACCCGCTTCGGGGCGAAAAACCCTGTCATGCCTTTTTCGCCAGCATGTATCGCATCAGCTCAAAGCCGTGCTCGGTCATGTCACTGCTTTTCACTCCGTTGATGGCCTCGATCTCGCGGCTCTTCGCGCCAGCGGTTTGAATCAAGCCGAGGGAAAAGGCCCAGAGGTTCAGGCCGACGATATTCACGTCGCCGATGTCCGGACGAATCGTGCCGTCGCGAATCCCTTTTTCCAGCGCGCCCTGGATCACGAGCATTACACCCTTTTTGTGCTGCACGATTTGCGCTCCCAGGGGATCCTGCTTTGCGTGTGGTTCGGGGTGCGATTCGTAGTCGGCACAAAGGTAGAACCAGTGCGGCTCGCGTCGGTAGTAATCCACATAGCTGCGACCGATAGCGACGATCTGCTCCAGACCACTATGATGCGCGCGCGTGGCCGCGACGAAGAGTTCATGCAAACGATGGTGAGCTTCGCAAACGGCCTCGCGATAGAGCGCATCCTTGTCTTTGAAATAGAAGTAAATCAGCGGTCGGCTCAGCCGCGTCACCTCCGCCAAATCACCGAAGGACATCTTGTCGAGACCACCCCTCGCGATGAGCTTCACGCCGGCTTCGATGATCTCGGACCGCCGCTTTTCTTTGTCCTCCGCGCGACGGCTGATGGATGGGGCTGTCTTCGCTCTCGGCATATCAAAACTGTTCACCACTGGTACTCGCCGACTGACGGGCTGTCAATTGTCCCGGCTCGGGCAGCCGCGGGCCTCGCCTGGCTCGCCTGGCTCGTTTGGCTCG
>JBAVML010000576.1:0-9795 GCA_049690035.1 Chthoniobacteraceae bacterium | reverse complement strand
AGCTGACGCCGCGCGGCGCCGGCTCGCCGTCGAGGGAGCGCGATCCCCGCGAGAGCGGCGAAGATTCCAAACGTCGAAGTGGAAAACTCGGGCACGGTGACGATGTCGTAGCCGATCAGATCCAGCGAGCGGAAATCGGCCTCCGTGAGCGCTTGGACGACGCCAAAGGCGAGCGTGGGATCCATCATTCCGATGTACTCGCCGGTGAGTTCGTCGGCTTTCCAGTGGCTGGCCTGCCGTCCGTCCGTGCCGGAGAACGTACCATTGTTCAGCCCCGTGGACATCCGCCATTCGGAGGGCGTGCCGAAGATTTGATCGGTGATGGCGTCGACGCCCGGAACCAAATTGCGGGTAAAGGCGGCGAACTCGGCGGCGCTCCCAGGGTCGTCTGCGGTATTGTTTGCGAAGCGGTAGAGGTCGAGTAGGTAGGGCGCGATCGAGGTATCGCCTGCATTAACGCCGTCTACGGAGGAGATGAAGCCGAGAGCGTGACCGATCTCATGGGTGGCGACGGTTTCGAAGTCCATGAAACCGGGGGTGACGCCATCGCTGTTGTCGAAATCGAAGGCGAAATTCGTGCTGAAGGTGATCGTGGCATCGGTCGCGCCGAACGAGGTGTCGAGGTTGCTGAAGCCGATGGCCTTAAGGTTTGCCTTGGTTCCGAGGAGGCTGCCATCAAGCGTGCTGCCGCTCGGAATCGTCGCGAGGAACTGCGCCGCGGTCGGGAGGCTGGCGGTGATGGCGTCACCCGAATCCGCGGCGGCGTCGGCAACGAGCCGGTCGCGAATGGTGGTGTAACCGGCCTGTATCGTGACCGCGCTGGTGCTGCCGATGATTCCCGAGGCAAGCGAAGCGAGGTCGGCGTTGATGGTGACGGTGATGGGGTCCGAAATGCGAGCCTCCCAAGCTTGTGCTGCCCGATTAAACGCGGCGAGCGCGGCTGGGTTGCCCGAGAGGGCGCTTCCGGGAGCGATGACGATGTCGAAGGCGCCCAGGTTCGTGGCGGGAGCTGCGGGAACAGCCGGGAGAGAGCCACCGGCCCGGGGAATGAGGACGTTGTCGACGGTATCGCCTGCCAGCACTATCGTTCCGCCGGGCAACGACGAGGCGGGCATAGAGCCGACGACGGTAAGCTGGGCTGTCGCCGGTGTCGAAAGGATGAAACTCAAGTACGCAGAGGCGAACAAATTGAGTAGATGCGGGGTCTTCATGATGGAGCGCGAAGTCGGCGGGGGACGTCAAATGCATGGCCGCTCGGCGCCCTAATTACAATAAGAATCCATACTTAATTCGAATACTGGCGATCCGAACGGGCTCGCGAATCGAGTCTTCATGAACCGCGTCCAATCGTTTCCCTGTGAAGCGAATCGCGCTGTAGTTAGGCTAAGTCTCGACGGAATGTAGCCATTTCCAGATTAAATGTTTAGAAGAGATGTTGCGCGGAAAAGATAATGACGTTTCTGCTTCGTTCACGGAACATGCGGACCGAATTAAGCCGTCACACGAGGCGGTAATTTGGAAATGTGATGTTCGCGCGTGTAACTCGGAGCGGGAATCGAATTCTTACGCAAGTTTCATGAGAATCACGCAGGAGGGATTGCACCGCATGCTGCGTGTTCCGATCCGGATGTGGTATACCTCTGGCAATGAATTCCCCCCGTCTTCGGTTTTGCCTCTTTTGCTGCGCCCTGTTTCTTGTCCTGCAGTTCCGATCCGCTCTCGCCGATGTGCCGGTGCCGGGGAATGTGCTCGATCCGCGATCGGCGCCCGAGGCTTGGAATGTCATCCGGCTCTCCACGACCAATGTCGATCAACTCATCCGCGAAAAACGCTGGCCGGAGATCCCGGTGCAGATTTCCCTTTGCAGCCCGGCGTTGCGAGCGCTCGCCGGTTTCTCCGATCAGAGCGAGACGAAACTCATTGCCGATCGGACCCTCGGATGGGTCGTGGCGCTGGCCCGGGCGAGCGTCGATAAGGACGAGGCTAGGACCATCGATTCACTCAAAACGTTGCGCGCGAATCTTGCCGAGCTCGCCGGCCAGTTCGATCCGAGGAGCGTCGCCGCGGATATATTTTTTTGCCCGATGCATCCCGACTTCGTTAGCGAATTGGCGACTACGCCGTGCGCAAAGTGCGGCATGGCCCTGCTACCGCGGCGCATTCCCTACAGCTTCATCTATATGATACCCGGGAAGCCGTCGATCGGGATTACGGCGACCACGGACGTGCCGATCGAGGCGGGCCGGAAGGTATCCGTGAAGCTGCAGTTCAAGAGGGGCGATGGCTCGCCGGTGCGATCGACCGACTTCCTCGTCATGCACACCCAACCGATCCATCTGTTGATCGAAGATCCCAGCCTCAGCGACTATCACCACGAGCATCCCGTCGCGATGGAAACACCGGGTGAATATGTCTTTTCCTTCACCCCGAAGAAGACGGCGCCGTACCGCATCTGGGCGGACATCGTTCCGGCGGTCACAGGCGTGCAGGAACTGCCGTACGTGGACTTGCCTGCGCAAGCGAAAGGCGAAGCGGTAGCGAATACGGAAGATCGGCTGACGTGCACGAGCGGCGGGTTGAATTTTACGCTGACCTTCAAAGGCGGTCCGATGGTGACCGCCCGCGCGCACCAAACCTGCGTGATGCAGATCGTCGTGAACGAAGCTGACGGAAACCCGGTGACGCGTCTGGAGCCGTTGATGAATGCCTTTGCGCATCTGGTGGGCTTTTACGACGACTACCAGACCGTCGTGCATCTGCATCCCGGCGGCGGTGATATCCTGCGAGCCGACGCTCGCGGTGGGCCCAAGCTGAACTTCACCTTTTACCCGCCGAAGCCGGGGTTCATCCGGCTGTATTGCCAGGTATCCGTGAATGGCGAGTACGTGTTCGCACCTTTCAATCTTAACGTCGCTCCGTAAATTTTTGCCTCCGTCCTAAAGCACGTTCGGTTGGGGGGACGAGGACGCCGCTCTGCCTTTTTCTTGTGAGTGCCTGCGAGGTCAGTATCTTGCCAGAAATCCGCACGGCAAGCGCCGTGCGCTCCTCCGCTCCCCGACATGAATTCAATGCGTGCTTTCGTTTTCTCTTTCAGCGCCATTTTCTTTCTCGCTTCGCCGCAGGCCCGCGCAGCGTTCCCCCTCACGGCATTGAAGCCGGTGTGCCTGAAGCAGATTCACTCCCCGACCACGATCACCTACGCGCCGGACGGCAGTGGCCGCCTGTTTATCTGCGATCAGCCCGGGCAAATCTATATCATCGAGGGCGGGATGATGCTGCCTACGCCGTTCCTCGATATTTCTCCCACAGCACCAAATGCGTCGGAGAGGAAGGTGATCGACAATAATACGGGCTACAGCGAGCGGGGTTTGCTTTGCGTGGTCTTTCATCCGGGCTATGCGAATTCAGCTTCGCCCGGCTATCGGAAATTTTACGTCAATTACGTCAAGCCTTACGTCAGCGGTGTCGACCCCACTCCGAACACGCCGGGCAGCCCGTCCGATAGCGTAAGTGTGATCGCGGAGTTTCAGGTTTCTGCCGGCAATCCCAACGTGGCGGATCCAAACTCCGAGCGCCGGCTGCTACTCTACACGCAACCGCAGAGCAACCACAACGGTGGCCAGCTCGAATTCGGACCGGAGGTTGGACCCAGTGGCGAGAGGTATCTTTATATTGGAGTCGGCGACGGTGGCAGCCAGCAGGACAACAATCTGGGTCACACCGGCGGCAGTAACATTGCACCCCGGCCTACCAACGGTCTCGGCAACGCTCAGGACAAGACGCGGATTTTCGGCAAGATCCTGCGGATTGATCCGCTTGGCACCGATGGTCCCGGCGGGCAATACGGCATTCCCGTCAGTAATCCATTCGTCGGCGTCGGCGGTGCCGTGCGGGAGGAAATCTACAGTTACGGAATGCGCAATCCGTGGAAATTTTCCTTCGACAAGCGGCCCGGCGGCACGAACCGGCTTTTCTGCGGCGACGTGGGCGGAGATCGCACCGAAGAAATAAACCTCATCGTTTCCGGCGGGAACTACGGCTGGCGCTACAAGGAAGGCGTCGAGTTACCGCTCTTCTCCTCGGGCGCACCGACCAACCCGATGGTGCTCCCGCCAGCCGAAGTTGCCGCGATGATTGGTCCCATCGCCCGGTATGCGCACCCCGGCCAGACGGTGGAAAGACCTGCACTGCCGCAACTCGGCTACTCGGTCACCGGTGGCTACGTCTATCGTGGCGCCGCGATTCCCGCGCTTCAGGGCAAGTTTGTCTTCGGTGACTATGGCCAGATCGGACTGACCGATGGCCGACTTATGGGCTTGGAAGAGACAGCGCCCCTCAGCGGTGTCTTCACCCTCACGCAAGCTATCCCCATCTTGGGAAAACCGCTCACCGCAGCGGGGGCGCTTTTGGGGGAGCGAATCCTTTGCCTCGGTGAAGATGAGAGCGGTGAGATTTACGTCGGCTTGAAGACCAACAACGGAGTACTGCAAGTCGGCACCGATGGCCTGCCCGCGGGTGGCATCTACAAGATCGTCCCGGTCCAGAGCTTCACGACCACGCTGCAATCCTCGAAGGACAACACGATCTTTGCCGAGGATCTGGGGCTTGGTCGCGACTACAGCGATGGAGTCGGCTATCTCTATGCCGGGCGAACGGGAAGCAACTTCGGCCCTTACGTCCGTCGCGTTCTTGTGGCCTTTAATCTCGCGGCCGACCTTCCTTCATCCGCCGTGATCCAATCGGTCCAACTCCAGCTCAATCTAAATAAGGCGGGGTCAGCATCT
The DNA here is from genome assembly GCA_049690035.1 of Chthoniobacteraceae bacterium. GTDB lineage: Bacteria > Verrucomicrobiota > Verrucomicrobiia > Chthoniobacterales > Chthoniobacteraceae > Chthoniobacter. Next base: position 5,011 of record JBAVML010000576.1, on the reverse strand, counting down.
GGCGGAACTAGTCTTTCCGTCCATCGGGTCACGGAATCGTGGGGTGAGGGAAGCTCGGTGAATATATCCGGTGGCTACGGCGCGCCAGCGACTCCGAATGACGCGACTTGGAAGTACCGCCTTTACAATACCTCATCGTGGCTCACTCCCGGCGGCAGTTTCAATGCGACTGCGTCGGCGACTGCAGTGCAGTCAGGCGGACCGTTTCTGACCTGGACCTCGGCCCAACTCAAAGCTGACGTGCAAGCTTGGCTCGATTCTCCGGCGAGTAACGCGGGCTGGATGATTCGCGGCAACGAAAACACGAATCTCACCGCCTGCCAGTTCTCCAGCCGGCAAGCCGGTGGCGTTCCGCCCGCCCTGACGATCACCTATGATGCCGCCCCGGCTCTCACCTATCGCGAGACTTGGCTGCAAACCTATTTCCCGGTTGGCCAGTTTGTGGATGGCGGGGCGGACCTCGATGGCGACGGCCTTATCAACAAATTCGAATACGCGTTCGCCTTTTCCCCGCTCGCCGCGGACCCCGCCGACGCGAGCGTTCAGGTCTCGTCCACCTATTCCGGCGACGACGTGGTTTTCACGATCATCTTCCGCCGCGATCCACGCGCGACCGAGCTCACCTATATCCTCGAGACGAGCAGCGACCTCGTGACCTGGACGCCGCTGGTGACGAGCGTCGCCGGCGCCGCGCCGACCGGCACCGGCTTCCTCTTTGAGGGCGATGCTTCCGGCGAGGCACCGGTGAAGAATGTCTTCGCTCGGGAGACCGTGCCGGCGGGGCAGAACCGCTACGCCCGGGTCCGCGTCCTGCCTTGAACGAAGCGAACGGTGATCACGCAGAGAACGTGAACGTCGCGCGGTAGAGGGCGGAGGCGGTGCTTTCCGTGCGCTGGACGGCGGTGCCGAGCAGGCTTTGGAAGAGATCGGTCTCGAGCTTGGCGACGAGTGGGTAGGCGCGAAGCAGGTCGAGGATGGGGGAATGATGTTCGACGATGCGCAGAGTGCCATCCGCGTCAGTTTCGAAGTCGCTCATGTAGCCATCGTGATCGCGGAGGCGGGCGAGCCACTTGGCGCGCTCGGTGACGTTCTCGCCCTTGAGCCGGGCGGCATATTGCTCGGCCTCACGCTGGAAGAGCAGCAGGAGAAGTTTTTCCGCTGCGGCCGCGCCGTAGAGTTTCTGCGCGGCTTCGAGCAGATGGATCGTCATCGTATTGCTCGTGGTGGGAAAGAGGTCGTGGGCGCGCTGGGTGATCCGGTAGAGGAGCAGGGGACGCCCGAGCTTCTGAGGCTGGCGCCAGGTGTCGAGCAGCCCGCGTTTTTGCAAGTCGAGGCAGACGCCTTTCACGCCCATGTAACTCATGCCCACGCGTTCCGCGAGGTCCGCGACACACAGGCCTTGCGTGCGCTTCAGTTCATTGAGGACGCGGAGGCGGGCGCTGCGGCCGACTTGCTGGATGAGGCGCTGTTTCAGGGGAGCGGAGGGGGGAAATAAAGTGCTGATCGATGCGCCTCACCACGGAGCCGCATCCGAGCGCGATGGTGAGCCTGCCGGCTTGCCGCCATCAACTCTCAACTTTTCCCTATCGCCCCAAAATGCCGTAGCGCCTCGACGACGCCCGCGCTGCAAACATCGCGCGCGAAATAGCCGCCCGCCGCCGTGACGGTTTCCCGGACTGCCGCAACGGCGTTTCCCGGGCAGGCGACCCATTTCGCGTAGCGGCCGTCGAGCATCGGGATGTCGTTGAAATGATCGCCGGTGGCGAAGATCTCGTCGGACTTAAGGCCGAGCAGGCGCGCGAGTTCGCCGAGGGCTGACCCTTTGCTGTAGTCCTCGTGGCAAAAGCGGACGTAAACCGTGTTGCGCATGAATTGAAAGCCGGGGACCGCCGCACGTTCGCGCTCGAGGAATTCGCAAACGCGGTCCATGTCCTCGTTGGTGGCCGTCACGAGGCCGACCAGGCGCCCGCCCATGGCGATCGGATTCGCTCCCGGAATGGCCTTCACGAAACGCTCGATATCCGCGAGAAGCGCGCCGGAGACGTTGAAGAGCTCATCGTGGGCGGCGGCGCAGCGCTGGTTCCAGTCGCCGAAGTCCTGCCACTCGCCACTCGCGTTGCGGTGAAACACTTCACGCTCCGCGGTCAGCACGTAGTCCGGCTCGACGGGGAAGCGGAATTCGGCCAGCCCCTCGACGATGTGTTGCAACTCGCGGCCGGTGTTCACCGCCCACAAGCCGCCTCGGGCCTGCACCTCCGCCAGCGCCGCGAAGAGAGAGGGGACCACAGCCGGTTGCGCCTCGTGATCAACCAGAGTGCCGTCGAAATCCGTACTGAGCAGCTTGATCACGGGGAAAGTTGAAGATTGAGGGTTGGGGTCGGAGAGGTGAGAAGTGGCACGGGAGCGCGTCATATCGCCTCTCGCCACTCAACTCTCAACACATATGAAATCCGCCTACGAACTCGCCATGGAACGACTGGAAAAACAGTCGCCGACCGCCAAGCTCACCGAAGCCCAAAAAACCGAAATCTCCGACATCGACTCAACCTTCAAGGCGAAGATCGCGGAGCAGGAGCTCTTCCTCAAAGGCAAGATCGCGGAAGCGGTGGCCCAGGGAAAATACGAGGACGTCACCCAGATCGAGCGGCAGCTCGCGCACGAGATCCGGCGGCTGAACGAAGAGTGCGAAGCGAAAAAGGCGGGCGTGCGCGGCGACCGCTGACGCTCAGCAATCCCGCGGCGCAATGCCGCCCAGAGCCGCCACCAGCTTGGTGCGATCGATCGGCTTGCCGAGGCAGCCCACTGCGCCCGCGGCGGTGATGAAGGGGTGCGCGCCATCCACTTTTCCCGAGACGAAGATGATCTTTGCCTCTGGATCGCGGCTGAGCAGCGCGTGGCAGACGGTCAGGCCATTGAAGCGCGGCATCATGATGTCGAGCAGCACCACGTCGGGCTCGTACTGTCCGTAGCGCCGGATTACTTCCAGCCCGCCTCCGCTGATCGTGGCCACCGGGTCGTGTCCTGCTTCGCGGACGTAGCCGGCGATTGCTTCCGCGAGGTCGCGGTCGTCATCCGCGATCATCACTCGGAGGGGGCGTGCCATTGGTGCGCTCAGGCTGCCAGCAGATGCACGCGGACTTGGATGAACGCAATGAGCTCCAGCACGTCGTCCACGTGGAAAGGCTTGGTCAGGATCGTGCCATGCACGTTCTCGATGAAATCATTGACCTTCGTGTTGCCGCGATGCCCGGTCATGAACACGAAACGATCGCAAAGATGCGGCCGCATGCGCTCGACGGCGCGGAAGAACATATCGCCGGGGAGCGTCGGCATCATCATGTCGCAGAGGATGACTTCGAAATCACTGGCCAGCACCTGATGCACGCCTTCGACGCCGTTTTGCACCGCGACGACCTCGAAGCCACTCTCTTGCAGGAAGTCCGTCATGATCTCCTTGAACGCAGGATCGTCTTCCAGAAGCAGGATCTTCCTTGTGCGCGCCGAATCTTCGGCCGCGGAAGGATGCACGCGCAGCGAAGGCTGGGAGAAGGGCAGGACGCCGGTGGAGGGGGTGGCAGGGGCGGGAGCGGTGGCGAGCGCAGGCATGATTTTGGTGGCTTTAAGTTCCCTACTTAGCAGCCGCCGTGCCTGGACTTCGCGGCCCATGAGATATTCTTGGACGACCGGCAATGAAGCGATGCCATCACTCCGAACGTGTGTTTTGGTAAACAAACGGCGCCGCGACCGGCGTTTCCTCCACAGAAAAATCGAGCCCACTTCGATGCTCTCCACTCTTTCCGATGAACCCTGGCGTCACTGCTATCGCGAACTCGCGCCGAAACTCATCCTCTTCGCGCGGCAGTGGGTGCCCTCGATCGCCGATGCCGAGGACGTGGTGCAGACTGCGTTCGTTAAATTTTGGCGCCGGCAGCCAGATGCCCAGCCGGAGCATTACCCGCTCCTCTATTCCGCGGTTCGCTCGACCGCGCTCGATCTTTTGCGGGGCGACCATCGCCGCGCCCGGCGCGAAGCCGATCCGGCGGTGGAAGTCCTCCGCGAAGATCAGCCCTTTTTCGATGCGGGCATCGAGCAGCGGGAGACCGCGGGATTTGTCGAGGAAGCCATGCGGCGCCTGCCGCCCGAACAGCGCGAGGTTCTCGCCCTGCGTGTCTGGGGTGAACTCACTTTCGCGCAAATCGCCGAGACCCTCGGCGAATCCATTAACACCGTGGCTTCGCGCTACCGCTACGCGCTCGAGGCCCTGCGCCGCATTTTGAAATCCTATGAACCTGAACGACTCCGAGTTTGAACAAGAACTGCGGCTGCTGCAGCCGCGCCCCGCGAGCGCCGCGCTCGAGGAAAACATCGCGTCGGCTCTTGATCAGCGGGATTTCGCGAGGGTGGAACGCGCGCCGACTTCGGCGATCCTCCGCCGCACGCAGACCGGGCCGGCGTCGTTTATCCGGTGGTTGCAGGGATTGGGTTGGGCGGTGGCGGGAGCAGCCGCTGCCGTCACGGTGATCGCCGCGATGCATCGCGCTGAAACGGGAAAGATTTCCATGGTCGCCGCAGTGGAGGCGGCCCCGGTGGAATCCTTCCAGCACACGGAGGCAACGGAAGAGCTGGTGACGGCCGAGGACGAAGGCCTCGTGCTCGCGACTGATCAGGAGCCGCTTCGGCAGGTCCGCTATCACTCCCTCGAACGCCACGTGTGGGTCAACCCTTCCACCGGTGCCCGCATGGAAGTGGAGATCCCGCGCGAAGACGTCCGGTTTGTCTCCGTGGCCATGCAGTAACTCGAACCATTCATGAAAACGAAACTACCCCTCATGCTCGCCATCGTGTCTGCGGTCGGCGCACCACTCGTCATCGCCCAGGACGAACGCCCTCCAAATCAGCAGCCTCCACAGGAAGGACTGCGACCCGGAGACCGTGAACGACCCAATCCAGAACCTGGCGGACCTCGCGAACGTCGGCCTAACCTTGAGCGTGGCCCCGCTGGGCCGGAAGG
>JBAVML010000575.1:0-2674 GCA_049690035.1 Chthoniobacteraceae bacterium | reverse complement strand
TCCCCCATCCGATCGCCTTCAACTGCATCCCGCAGATCGGCTCGCCCAAGCACAAGGGCTACACGTCGGAAGAGATGAAGATGGTCTACGAGACCCGCAAGATCCTCGGCGACGAGTCGATCCAGGTGTGCGCCACGTGCGTGCGGGTGCCGGTGAGCAACTGCCACAGCGAAACGATCATGGTGGAGACCGAGCGCAAGGTCACGCCGGAAGAAGCCCGCGAGTTGTTCGCCTCGTTCCCGGGCATCATCGTGATGGACGATCTGGACAAGAAGCTCTATCCGATGCCGATCAACTGCGACCAGCGCGACGAGGTGTTCGTGGGCCGCATCCGCGAGGACCTGTCGAGCCCCAACGGCTTGACGTTCTGGTGCGTGAGCGACAACCTCCGCAAGGGCGCCGCCACCAACGCCGTGCAGATCGCCGAACTGTTGCAGAAAATGGGCGGCGGTTGCGGCTGCGGCCACGGCTGCGGCTGCCACTAGTTGTTATCGCATGCGGACCATCAAGCTCACGCTCGCATATGATGGAACCGCGTATGCCGGCTGGCAATCGCAACCCGGCGTGACGACCGTCCAAGGACTGCTCGAGGCGGCGCTGGAAAAAATCACCGGCGCCGCCGCGAGGACCTTGGCCAGCGGTCGCACCGATGCCGGCGTGCATGCGTTGGCGCAGGTCGTCAGCTTTCGCACACAAACGCACCTCTCCGGCGAAGTGCTGCGCCGCGCGATCAACGCGAACCTGCCCGACGACGTGGTGATTCACGAAGCGGTCGACGTTCCGGCCGCATTCCATCCCATTCGCGATGTGATCCGCAAAGGCTATCGCTACGCGATCCACGACGGCCCGCTGCGCGACGTGTTCCGCCGCCGCTACTGCTGGCAAGTGCCGCGGCGGCTCGACGCCGACCCCATGTCGCGCGCCGCCGCGGCCCTCTTGGGAACGCATGACTTCGCCGCCTTTCAAACGCAAGGCGCCCCGCGCCGCAGCACGGTCCGCACCGTGTATCGCGCCGAGTTGTGCCGCGAATGCCAACCGCAGGCCGACTTTTTGACTTTCCAGATCGAAGCCAATGGCTTCCTTTACAACATGGTCCGCGCGATCGTCGGCAGCCTGGTCGAGATCGGCCGCGGCGCGCAGTCCGAGGACTGGATGGCCAAAGTGCTCGCCTCGGCCGACCGCCGCCAGGCCGGACCGACCGCGCCGCCGCAGGGGCTGTTTTTGGAGTCGGTGGTGTATGGAGAGCCGGGAGGAGCATCCCGAGGCGGAGCCGAGCCGGAGGAGGAAGAGAATGACGAATGTCGAAATTCAAATGACGAAGGAAGCTCGAAGGACGAATGACGAAGCCCGAAAACGCCGCTGCCCCACAGGCCATTCGGATTTCGGATTTCCTTCGTCATTTGAATTTCGACATTCCTCATTCGCCATTTCCCCTTTCCCCCGACTCCCCTGCCCGTCCAAAATCCATCTCGCCCCCCTGCCCAGCCTGGCTGTCAAGGAAATAATTCTTCAGTTGTTCCCCGCTTGCGGTTTTGGTACAGTAGACCGGTTTTCCGGGACCCGCGGGTGCCCGGCGATCGGTTCCCGGTAGATACGAAGTCAGGTACAGACAATGGCTGCAGCAGATCATCGACTCGCGTTTGAAAAGCCGATCTACGAGCTCGAAGAACGGATCGTCAAGCTGGGCGACATCGCCGACAACAAGCCCGAGGCGAAGAACGAGATCCGCAAGCTGCGGCGTGAACTGATCGACATGAAGAAGCGCGTCTTCAGTCATCTCAAGCCATGGGAGACGGTCGAGGTCGCGCGGCATCCCGACCGGCCGCAGACGACCGACTACCTGGAACTGGTGTTCGAAGAGTTCGTCGAGTTGCACGGCGACAAGTTCTTCGGCGACGACCGCGCGATCCGCGCCGGGTTCGCCAAGCTCGACACGTTCAAGGTGCTGGTCGTCGGCCACCAGAAAGGCAAGACGGTCAAGGAACGCAGCATGTGCTGCTTCGGCTGCGCGAACCCCGAGGGCTATCGCAAGTCGATCGGCAAGATGAAGCTCGCGGCGAAGTTCCAGATGCCGGTGATCTGCTTCATCGACACGCCCGGCGCGTACCCCGGCATCGGCGCCGAGGAACGCGGCCAGGCCCAGGTGATCGCCAACGCGATGTTCGAGATGTCGCGATTGCCGACTCCAATCATCTGCGTAGTGATCGGCGAAGGCGGCTCCGGCGGCGCGCTGGCTATCGGCGTCGGCGATCGCGTGGCGATGCTCGAACACTCGTATTACTCGGTAATCAGTCCCGAGGGTTGCGCGGGCATTCTGTGGAAGAGCCACACCTACAAAGAGAACGCCGCCCGCGCGCTGAAGATGACCTCGCGCGACTTGATGGAGTTGAAGGTTATCGACGCCGTGATCCAGGAGCCTCTGGGCGGCGCGCATCGCGACCATCACCTGATGGCCAGCCGGCTGAAGATGTTCCTCCGCAGCACGGTCAAGGAGTTGTCGGCGATCCCGGTGAAGCAACTCGTGGAACAGCGCTACCAGAAGTTCCGTCGCATGGGCCAGTTCTTCGAAGGTCCCACCGCGCCCGAGCTCCCGCCGCTGCAAACCGAAGCCGCACGAACACCCTCCGCCAACGGCACCGCCGGCTAATATTTGGAGTGCGTCGACCTGGCGACG
>JBAVML010000574.1:0-2195 GCA_049690035.1 Chthoniobacteraceae bacterium | reverse complement strand
CCATCCAATTCAGCGGCCCGCCGCTAAGCGCGGGGCCGTACACGATCTCAAACGGGCCTTGGACGTTGGATTTCAATGGTGCGGGAATTTCGAACGCCTCATCAAATGTGCAGGTGATTGCGAGTTCCGGGGTCGTTAACTTCAATAACAGCTCCAGCGCTGGGGTCTCAACGATCACTCTCTCGAATTCGGGCGCCGTGAACTTCAATAACACCTCTACTGCGGGCGGTGCGAATCTATCCATCAATTCCGGCCAGATTAGCTTTGCGGGGAACTCGACTGCTGCGACTTCCACAATCAACAGCAGTGGTATCCTTGAGTTCTTGGGCAACTCTCTAGGCGGCAGCGCCAATGTGACCAGTGGCGGCACTCTCGACATTTCGGGTCATGCCGGCAATCTGACTCTCGCTTCTCTGACGAATGAGTCTCCCGCAGGAAACGCCGGTGCGGTGATCGTGGGGGCCAACAAACTCCAATTGTCGGGGGGATTGACCCTCGCAGCGTTTCCGGGGAACCTGCTCGATTTCACGTTGTTTACGGCGGCCAATTCCGGCGAAATCATTGTCGGAGGGCCGTTCACGGGCGCGGGTGCGAGTCAGGTGATAATCAATATCACGCCCGGCGCTGCGTCCCTTACTTCGAGCGTATATGATCTGGTTGACTGGACGGCGGGAAGCGCAACCGGGGTCGATCTCACCGACTTTGTGCTGACCTCCTCTGCCGGTTACACTTCAGGCTATGCTCTGCAGATCAACGCAAAGAAGTTGCAGCTTGTTAAAACAGCGGTGCCCGATGGTGGAAATACATTGCTCCTTTTGGGCTGCGCGGTCGGTTGCATGATCTTCGGACATCGCCGCTACGCGAACATCTGAGTCTGGCGCCGGCCCGAGTTTGAAAAAGGCGGAACCTCTTTGAGGGTTCCGCCTCTTTCATTTCAGAACGTATCTGCGGCGCGAATTTAGAAAGGAGTTCCCCAATTGCGGTTCTGCCGCGTTTCGCTCGCTACGACGTGAATGTGTAAGTGATCGCCTTCGGTCGCACACGAGCAGGCATCTGTGCCTGCTGAAGCAGCGCGAACAGAAGTATCCCGGCAGCGATTCGATGATCCGCACGAACACGATGGTGCCGTCGCCGCCTACGAGCATGCGCAAGAGGTCTATCGCGCCGGGTTGGCGGAAGCCGGGAAGAACTAAGTTCGAACCGTCGCGGTCGCGTTCACGCGGAGTTTACGAAACGGCGCTTGTCCTCGCGTGGGGATTGCCCGAAGCTCCCGCCTTTTTTTAAGACCGGAAACACGCCATGAAGCATCTGCTTTCCATCGAATCGCTCAGCGCCGCCGCGTTGCAGGACATCCTCGCGCTCGCCGCAGAGATGAAGGCCACGCGCGGCCGCCACGCGGCGCACCCGCTGCGGCATCAATGCTGGGCGATGATCTTCACGAAAAGCTCGACGCGAACGCGCGTGAGCTTCGAGGTCGGTATTCGAGAACTCGGTGGTGACGTCCTTTTTCTCAATGCCAACGACATCCAGCTCGGGCGCGGCGAGCCGATCAAGGACACGGCGCGGGTGCTCGGGCGGATGTGCCACGGCATCGTCATCCGCACCTTCGCGCAGAGCGATGTAGTGGAACTGGCGACCCACAGCGGGCTGCCGGTGATCAACGCGCTGACCGATGAAGAGCATCCCTGCCAAATCCTTGCGGATCTCCAGACAATGCAGGAGCGGCTCGGCGGGTATGAGGGGAAGGTGGTGACCTTCGTGGGCGATGGGGCCTGCAATGTGCCGGCCTCGTGGATGTGGGCGGCGGCGAAGCTGGGCTTCACGCTGCGCATCGCGGCACCGGCGCAATATCAGCCGGATGCAGCGATCCTTGCGAAGGCGCGCGCGGCCGGGCCGGGGACGATCGAGGTCACGGACGATCTCGACGCGGCGGCGACGGGCGCGGACGTGCTCTATACCGACGTGTGGGTGAGCATGGGCAAGGAGGAGGAGGCCGCGTATCGGTTGGCGCAGCTCGGCGGCTACCAGATCAATGCGGAGCTGGTGGCAAAGGCCAAGCCCGGCGCGCTGGTGCTGCATTGTCTGCCGGCGTATCGAGGCAAGGAGATCACGGAGGAAGTCCTGGAGAAGTTCGCCGACGTGATCTTCGACGAAGCGGAAAATCGGCTGCACGCGCAAAAGGCGGTGCTGAGCCT
>JBAVML010000573.1:0-19502 GCA_049690035.1 Chthoniobacteraceae bacterium | reverse complement strand
CTTGTCGATCGGGACGAAACGATCAAGGAATTCGACGATTACTTTGACCAATACAAGGCAGACCACAACAAAGGCTTCATTAAGGCTGGAGCACAGATCTGTGACTTCTACCTCTACCCGCGCCGCGCTGGAAAAGCAGTGGTCACGTGGGCGAAGAACGATACCGCCATCAAGAGTTGGTGGACTCAGAACGCTTTGACCGGTGACAATGTTCGCGAGAAGCCGTACGCCGATCTCTACCCTCGCATCACTACCAAATCGAACACCTACTGTGTGCATGTCAGGGCGCAGGCTTTGCGGCAGAGCGCAGCATCGGACCCCGCCACGGCCGCCGACCACTACCGGACCTGGGACGAGAAGCGTGATCGCATCGTCGGTGAGTACCGCGGGGCGTCGATCATCGAGCGCTATATTGATCCGCAGGATGAGCGCTTCGACAAGACGACTCTGAACAAGGAGATCACCATCATCAATCCGGATACCACGTCGATCGACTCTGCTTACCGTTTCCGCGTGTTGAACACGAAACGCTTCGATCCGTAACGGCCAGCGCCACGCGCCAACCGGCCGCCTGCATGCGTCCGGTAGCGCAGACGTAGGTCAGCTGCAGGTGTCCACGTCGCGGTTCCTTGTCCCGGTTAACTATCCCGGTTGATCAAGTCTGAGAGTGTCCCCGTGGACATTCACCAAAGCAGTGGTTAGCCTCGCTGCATTGTGGCCCCCTCGATCCCACGCCTGCTGCGTCTCTTCTTCGCCGTCTGCCTCGCCGTAACGGGCCGGGCTGACGAACCGTTCCTTCGTCCTCACGATGTCGTCGCCTTCGTCGGCGGCGAAGACATGGTGGCCCTGTCGGAATACGGCTACCTCGAACTCCTGCTCGTCCGTGCGCTGCCCGATCACCAGCTCCGCTTTCGCAATCTCGCGTGGGAAGGCGACACCGTCTTCGAGCAACGTCGCGACCTGAATTTCCCGACGTGGGAGGAGCAACTCGACAAGGTCGGCGCGACGGTGGTCATTGCGCAGTTCGGGCAAATGGAAAGTCTCGCGGGAAAGGAGAAGCTGCCGGAGTTCATCGCGGCCTATGAGAAGCTGATCGAGCGGATGAGCGGGGGAAGGAAGCGGCGTGTGGTCGTCGTTCAGCCGACATCACCCGAGTATTCCAACGGCGAAGGGCGCAAAGCGGATCGCAAGACAGCCGGCCTTGCCGACGCTCAGTGGAAGGCGTTCCCGGCTTATTGGAAAGCGATCACGGATTTGGGAACGAAGATCGGCCCACCGTTTGGCGAATACTCATTGAGCATTGGCGGGGAGATGACGCGCGACCACATCCACGTCAGCGACACTGGTGCGTCCTTCATGGCGGATGAAACCGTGGATCGATTTTTAACCGGAGACAAAAGGTTCGACATTCATCGTCCACTTCAGGTGGATGACGAAAAGGAGTTCCTCGATCTGATCCGCGCCAAGAACCGCCTCTGGTTTGACTACTGGCGGCCGCAAAACTGGGCCTTTCTCGCGGGCGACCGCACCAACCAGCCGAGCAGCCGCGATCACCTCGACCCCAGCAAGCGCTGGTTCCCGCCCGAGCGCGAAGCTTTCCTCCCGCTGATCGAGGCGAAGGAGAAGGAGATCGACGTCCTCGCGCAGAAGCTCGCCAAGCCATGAACTTCTTCTCTCCAGACACCGAGAAGCCTCACCCGAACGCTCCCGAACCTTACCTTGGCGCTCCCGAAGCTCGTCGAGATGCCCCTCAGGCTCACCTTGCTGCTCCCGGGGCCCACCTTGCCGCTCCCGGGGCTTACCTTGCCGCTCCCGAGCGTCACCTTGTCGCTCTTTTGGCTCGAAAAGCTGAGTGGAAGTGGATTTGTGCCGGATTTTTGATCACTTTGGTTCTGCTCGGGGCGAAATCGGCCCTGTCAGCCGAGCAGCCGGATCGCGACTCTCCCGAGATTGAGCTGGCTTCCTTCAAGCTCCCGCCCGGCGTTGAAGTCAATCTTTTCGCCTCCGAACGCGAGGGGGTGATGAAGCCGATCCAGATGCGTTGGGACGCGCGCGGCCGGCTTTGGGTCATCCAGAGTAACACCTATCCGCAGCTCAAGCCGGGCGAGGTGCCCAACGACAAGGTGCTCATCCTCGAAGACACCAAGCGGGGAGGCTACGCCGACAAGGTGACGGTCTTCGCCGATGGGCTAATGATTCCGACGGGGCTGGAGATCGCGCCGCTCGGGAAGGATGAAGGCCGAAGGATGAAGGATGAAGTAGATGGTGACAGAGGTGTGGGGAAAGGGGCGGCTCCAAAAACCGACTCCGCCAACACCTCTCTTCATCCTTCATCCTTCATCCCTCATCCCTCCGCCTGCTACGTCGGCGAAGGCCCGAAGCTTTGGCTGCTGACCGATACGGATGGCGACGGAAAGGCCGACCGGCGCGAGGTCGTGCTGCGCGGCTTTGGCACGGGCGACAATCACCAAAACATCAATTCCTTCCGCTGGTCGCCCGGCGGCGAGCTGATGTTTTCGCAGGGCCTCCACGCGCACGCGCGGGTGGAGACACGGTATGGCATCGTGGCGCTGGACGAGGCGGGGCTGTGGCGCTTCCGTCCGCGCGAGATGCGGCTCGATGCGTTTTTTGGCGGCGCCGCCGATCCTCAAAATCCTTGGGGCTGGACCTTCACGAAATGGGGCCAGCCACTTATCTCCGCGGGCAATAGCGGCAACATGTATTACGCCGCGCCGGAGATGATCCGCGGCTTTCAGGGCGGACGACGCGAGACGATCTGGGCGGGCGGCAAGGGCCGCAAGACGAGCAACCCGGAGATCATTGAGAGCGCACATTTTCCCGATGAATGGCAGGGCACGCTGGTGACCGGCGGCTACATCAACAACGCGGTGTGGACGCTGCAGGTGTCGCCCGATGGTGCGGGCTTGAAGGTGGACGATCATCCCACGCTGCCGCCGCTGCTGCAGAGCTCGCACGGCAGTTTCCGCCCGGTGGATGTGAAGCTCGGCCCGGACGGGGCGCTCTACGTCTGCGACTGGTACAACCCGATCATCGGCCACTATCAGGCGAGCTTCCGGCATCCCGATCGCGACAAGGCGCACGGCCGCATCTGGCGCGTGACTTACAAAGGCCGCCCGCTGCTCACGCCGCCACCTTCGCTAGTGGAGGGAACGAAGGATCTGCCCGCGCTTTTCGAGCTGATGCGCTCGGCGGATCGCTTTCCGCGCGAGCAGGCAAAGCGCACGCTCTTCGGCGGCGACACGGCGACGATCGCGAAAGAGCTACGGAGCTGGTGCGAGCGGCTCGATCCGAATGCGGCGGACCTCGACTTCGCGCTGACGCAGGCGCTCGGCATTTTCGAGGCGCACGAAGCGGTGGAAGTGCCGTTGCTCAAGCGCGTGCTCGCCGCGAAGACGCCCGAAGCGCGCGCCTACGCCGCCGGCACGCTGGCGCGCTGGGCCGATCGATTCCCGATTTCTTTCGACCCGATGGAGCCTCTGATCGAACTCGCCCACGACGCCGACCCGCGTGTGCGCCTCGCCGCGATCGTGGCGGCGGGAAATATCCCCGCGGCCGAATCGATGGTCGTGGTCCTCAGCGCGGCGAACCAGCCGCGCGATCGTTTCATCGACACCGCGCTCGTTGCCGCCACGAGCGTGCTCAAGCCGCAGTGGGAACCACTCGTGGCCAAGGGCGCGCCGGCGTGGAAGCCGGAGTGGCTCGACCTGCTGAAGACGCTCGACAAGCCCAAGCCCAAGCCCTCCGCCGCGAAGCCCGTGGCCCAGCGCAACGGCGCGCCGATCGTCCCGATTTACGGGCGCCTGCGTGCCTCGCCCTACGTGCTCGAAAGCATCCGCGCCGAGGTGCTGGCGAAGGGAGACGCGAAGCACGGAGACGGAGTTTTCCACCGGCCCGAACTCGCGTGCATCAGTTGCCATCGCGTCGGAGATCAAGGTGGCAAGGTCGGTCCCGCGCTCGATGCCATCGGCAGCGCGCAGCCGCTGGAGTTCATCATCGGCACAGTGATCGAGCCTCAGCGCGAGGTGAAGGAAGGCTTCGAGACGATGCGGCTGACAACCAGGAAAGGCGAAGAGCTGATCGGCATCATCGTCGCCGGCAACGACTCCGAACTCGTGTTGCGCGACCCCGCCGGCCTCGAGCACACCGTGGCGCAGGCCGAAGTCGCCAAGCGGGAATCGATCGGTTCGCTGATGCCCGCCGGGCTCACCGACAATCTTCCGCCCGAGGATTTGCGCGATCTCTTCGCCTACCTCAGCCAGCTTGGCAAAACAAAGTGAGTGCGGAGGGCACGGTCACGTTTCGCGCAATCGGGCTGGGTTCGCCGGAATATCGGGCGTCGATCCGTTTGCGCGAAGCGGTGTTGCGCGCGCCGCTCGGGCTGACACTGAGCGCCGAGGAGTTGGCGGTGGAGCCAGCGTGCGAGCACTTCGCGGCGTTGTTGGAAAATGAGGTGGTGGCGACGCTGCTGCTGGTCCCGCTCGACGCCGACACGGTGAAGATGCGGCAGGTCGCGGTAAACCCGTCACGCCAGCGATCCGGGATTGGCGCGGGGCTCGTGCGGTTTGCCGAGGAGGCAGCTCGTGAGCGTGGGTTCCGCAGGATGGTCGCGCATGCCCGCGCGACCGCGGTGGAGTTCTATCGGCGGCTGGGCTACGCCGTTGAGGACGAGCCGTTTCTCGAAACGACGATCCCGCACCAGCGCGTCAGCAAGGTGCTCCGGTGAGATGAGCGTCGTTGCTTGTGCGCTAAGGCGCGAGGGGCTAGAAGGTTCACCCTTGCGATGAATACCCCGATCGTCCCCCTCGTTGTTGCCGCGGCGCTGGCCGTTTCATTTTCTGCTTCCGCGGACTGGCCGCAATGGCGTGGACCCAATCGCGACGCGGTGGTGAAGGACCCAAATCACAAACTGGAGAAGCTGCCCGCGGAACCGAAGGTGCTGTGGAAGATCGACGCGGGTCCTGGGCAATCGTCACCCGTCGTCGCCGGCGGCAAACTCGTCTTTCTCGATGCGCAGAATGACCAGGAGACCGCGCACTGCGTCGATGCGGCGAGCGGCAAGATTCTGTGGAGCACGCCGGTCGGACCGACGGTGGAATTTTCCCCGGCCTACGGTGGCGGCCCTCGCTGCACGCCGCTGATCGATGGCGACCGCGTGTATGCGCAGAGCAGCGGTGGCGAGTTTCGCTGCCTCGCGCTGGCGGATGGAAAAAAGATTTGGGGCGTGAGCTTCGGCTCGGATTACGGCGCGACCTTCATCGGCAACAAGAGCGGCGACCCGGCGGCGAAGGAGACGGCGTCACGGCGGCACGGGAACAATGGTTGTGCCGTGATCGACGGTGATCGCATCTTCGTCCCGGTCGGCAGCGTGAACGACGCGACGCTCGTCTGCTTTGACAAAAAAACGGGCAAGGAACTGTGGCACGCGGGCACGGACAACACGGCGTATTCGTCGGTGATGTTTGGCACACTCGCCGGCGTGAAGCAGGCCGTGCATTTCACCGCCGACGCGCTCATGGGGGTCGATGCGGCAAATGGAAAAATCCTCTGGCGCGTGCCGCTGAAAACCGGCGCGAAGCGGCACGCCTGCACGCCGGTGATTTCCGGCGACACCGTGACGGTCGCGTCCACGAGCATTGGCACGCAGAAATTCAAGATCGTGAAAAACGGCGCGGAGTTCGTGGCGGAAAAGGCGTGGGAAAATTCCGCATGCAAGACCATCCTCGGCACGCCGACGCTGGTGGGGAAAAATATGTTCACGATCGGCCCGACGGATCGCACCGATTTGCAGTGCCTTGACTTTGAAACGGGAAATCAGCTCTGGGCGCAGAAAGGTCTCTCCGACTACGCGAGCTTGACGGTGGTGAACGATCGCATCCTCGTGCTCAACTCGACGGGCGAACTGCTGCTCGTGAAAGCGGACCCGGCGAAATACGAGGAGCTCGGTCGCGTGCAGCTCTGTGCGAAGACGTGGGCCAGCCCGGCGTACCTGGACGGAAACATTTTCGTGAAGGACGAAGCGCACCTCACAGCGCTGTCGCTGGCCGACTAGCGCACGTTTTCGTTACGCTGGCTGCGAGCGGCGCTCGGCCGTCCGCGCGCCAAGGTTTCCGTAGCGGTGATAGGCGTGGCTTAGGCTCTGTTCGCGCAGATACCAGAGCAGCTCGATGCGTCCCTCGGCGAGCACGGGGCGGTCGGCCAGATGCATGCCGGACTCGGCGGCGACGAGGCGCAGGTGGCGCGGCACTCGAGGCGCTGCGGCGAAGCGGATACGTTCCGTGCGGCCTTCGCGGATCACGGCGGCGAGCTCGTCATCACTTTCCTCGACGAACTCGATCTGCGCGCCCCATGCGCTCGTCAGTTCATCGAGCGCCCGCACCGTGTCGAAGTCTGAGTCTGCCGGTGCGCTAATGGTGACATGGCCGCCAGCGGCGCACGTGGCGGCTGCACGCGCGAAGACGTCGAAGTAGGTGTCGTCGGCGTGGACGCGGACGCGCACGTTGGCGAGCGGCCGGTAGCGGCGGAAATTGTCTTCACCGAGGAGACGGAAATGATCGTGCTGGTGGTGAAATTCCTCGCGCGCCGCGCGGTCGTAGCTGGCGAGCGCCGCGAGCAGGTGCGCGATCTCTTCGGCCGGCGCGCCGATATCCACGAGCCGGAGTCGCTGGCGGAGGTCGGCGAGCTGGGGGTTGGCGATCGGCGTCTCGGCGACCGATAGGGGGCGGTCGGTGAAGTCGAGGAACTGCGCGACGTAGTTTGGCCCGCCGGCTTTCAGCCCGGGTCCGAAGGACGATTTGCCCATGCCGCCGAAAGGTTGCCGGAGGACGATCGCGCCGGTCGTCGGTCGGTTGATGTAGAGATTTCCAGCGCGGATGCCCGCCTGCCATTGCTGCTGTTCGCGGTCATCGAGCGATTCGAGGCCCGAGGTGAGTCCGTAGCCCGTCGCATTCACGAGGTCGATCGCCTCGGCGAGCGTGGTGAAACGCATGACGCCGAGCACCGGCCCGAAGAACTCCGTGAGGTGCGAGACGCTGCCGGGTTGCACGCCCCACTTCACGCCGGGCGACCAAAGGTTTGCGCTGAGACGTTCCGGTTCCACCGCCCACGATTCACCTGGTTCGAGCGTGGTGAGCGCCCGCTCGAGTTCGCCGCCCGGCGGGCGGATGAGCGGGCCGACCCGCGTGGGCAGCTCCCACGCGGAGCCGACATGCAGGCTGCCGACAGCATCGCAGAGCGTGCGCTGAAAATCGGGATCGTCATACACCTCGGCCTCCAGCAGCAGCAGCGAAGTCGCGGAGCACTTCTGACCGCTGTGGCTGAACGCGGAATGGATCACGTTCTTGATCGCCTGCTCGCGATCACTCAGCGCGGTGACGATGGTCGCGTTCTTCCCTCCCGTCTCGGCAAAGAGCGGCAGCTCCGGGTGCGCGCGGATTATCGATAGCGCGGTCGCGGTGCCGCCGGTGAGGATTGCGCCGCCGAGCGCGGGCTGACTGAGCAAGTGCGCGCCCGCATTCGCGCCGGAGCAGGGGAGAAATTGGAGCACGCGCCGCGAGACGCCACCGCGCCAGAAGCACTGGCAAAGCTCCCACGCCACGAACGCGGTATCCGAAGCCGGTTTGAGGATCACGCGGTTTCCCGCCGCGAGCGCCGCCGCGATGCCACCGCAGGGAATTGCGATCGGGAAATTCCACGCCGAGATGACGGCGATCGCGCCCGTTGGCCTGGCTTCGACCGTGGGCAGTTCGTGAAAAAATCGCGCGGTGCTGCGGTAGAACTCGACGAAGTCGATCGCCTCGGAGACTTCCGGATCGGACTCCGCGATCGTCTTGCCACCATCGGCCAGCGCCGTGCGGATCAAGGTGCCGCGGGCTGCGCGCAATTCCTGCGCGACGATGCCGAGGATGCGCGAGCGCTCTTCGATGCCACGACTTCCCCAGCCGTCTGCGTCCTGCTGGGCGACCTCCACCGCGCGGCGCAAATCCTGGGGCTGTGCTTGCGCGCAATGCGTCACGACATCTCCAGGCCTCGATGGATCGAGGCAGGGAATGACATCGCGGTTGTCGAAGATTTCCTTGCCGTCGATGACGAGCGGAACGTGGGCCGGATTTGCAATCCGGCCAGGCACGGAGCCGGATTGCAAATCCGGGGTACGTTCGGCCCAGTCGCCGTTCTTTGGGAGTGAAAAATCCGTGTCCGGCTCGTTGGAAAACTCCGTCCATTTCACCTCCGCCCGCGGATGCGATTCGAGCGGCGTGAGGCGGTCCTGCGTTCGGCGCGGCGCGTCGGAAATTCCGATCGCCAGCGACTCGCGGAACCCGCGCTCGAGCCGATCCCACTCCGCGCTGCCGACGCGCAGCTTGAACGCGTGACGCAGGAAATTCTCCGGCCCGGTGTTTTCGTCCAGCCGGCGAATGAGATAGCCGATTGCGTTGATGAACTCATCCTTGCGGCACGCCGGCGCGTAGAGCAGCAGCGCCGGCGAATGCTCCAGGAGCGCGCGCCGCTGATGATTCGCCATGCCCTCCAGCATTTCGAATTGCACGCGATCGCCCGCGCCAGACCCTTGCGCCAGCACCAGTCCATAGGCCACATCGAAGAGATTGTGCGACGCGATCCCCACGCGCACCGCGGCGAGATTTTCCGGCCGCATCGCTTCATGCAGCATACGTTTGTAGTTCGCGTCCGTCTCGATCTTCGTCTTGAACGGCGCCTGCGGCCAGCCGCGGAGCGACGCCTCCACGCGTTCCATTTCCATATTCGCGCCTTTCACGATGCGGATGGTGATTGCGCGGCCGCCCGCTGCGACCCGCGCGCGCGCCCATTCGTTGATCCGCCGCTGCACACGCGCCGAGTCGGGGATGTAGGCCTGGAGCGCGATTCCCGCGCTCACCTTCTCCAGCCCCGGCCGATCCAGCGTCCGCATGAACGCTTCCGCAGTTAGCGCGAGGTCGCGATATTCCTCCATGTCGAGATAGATGAACTTTGGCACCTCGCTCCCATCAGTGCGCGTGAAGCGCAGTCGTGCCGCCTCGCGATAGAGCACTTCCAGTCGGTCGCAGAGCACCGCGACCGTGTGCTCGCGCGCCAGCGCGGAGATCTGCGAGTAAAGCGTCGAGATCTTTACCGACATCACTTCGACCTGCGGCAGGTGGAGCGCTTCGACGTATTTGTGCAGCCGCGCGCGCGCTTCGGTTTCGCCGAGCAGCGCTTCGCCGAGGAAATTCAGATTCATCCGCACGCCCTCGTTCTGCCGCTCGGCGAGATGGGCGGTGAGCAGATCGGGCTCGGCGGGCAGGACGACATTCGCCGTTTCGCTCTGCATGCGATCCTTCACCAGTGGCACCGCCACGCCGGGCAGCCAGCCGCCAAAGGTCTGGAAGCCGCGAAGCAGCGCGCGGTCGGTCGGGCTGAAAAAACGCGGGATGCCCTGCACGTCGAGGATGTGCGCGAACTGGTCCACCGTCCGCGCTGCGCCCTTGCTCCGAAACGACTGGTCGGTGATCTGCATCATCGTCGCCTTGTCGCCCGGCGTGCGCAGCATGCGATCGAGTTCGGCTTGCTGCCGGCGCTCGTGCGGCGTTTGCAGCCTGGTCGCACGCTCCTGCAACTCGCGCGCAAGGGCGACGGCGCGTTCGATGAGTTGCGGGTCGGGTGGAAAATCAGCGCTCACAATGCGCCGACATTACGCACGTTCTCACGCGGTTCCCAAGCCTCAGCCGCCGCCGAAGCGCGTGAAGTCCGAGTTCGCTTCGACGAGCTAACCGGCGCGACGCCTTCGTGGCACGCGTTCGTTTCCGCTCGCGGAGCGAACGAATGCCTATGCGTTAGCCGGGTGCCGGGTCTTCTCGGGACATTCCATTTTCCTTCCCATGAAATTACGGCTCGCGCTCTTCCTTTCTCTCGCCTTCCTCGCCGGTGCCAGTGCGGAACCGGCCGCGCCCGCAGCACCGCTTCCCGAGGGGCTGCGCGTCTTCACCTGCGGGCACAGCTTTCACGCATGGGCGGCGAAGATGATCGCCGACATGGCGGAAGGCGCGGGCATCAAGGGGCATCAGCTGGCGGGCGTGTCTTCCATCGGAGGTTCCCGCGTCATCCAGCACTGGGACGTGGCGGAGGAAAAGAACGTGGTGAAGAAACTTCTCACGGCCGGCTCAGTGGATGTGCTCACCCTTTCGCCCATCTGGCTTCCCGATGAAGGAATTGAAAAATTTGCGAAGCTCGGCGTTGAACATAATCCGGCGATGCGCATCACGGTGCAGGAGTACTGGTTGCCGAACGATACCTACAATCCGGTCTATCCCCTCGAGCCGCGCAAATATGTGGACCACAACGCCACCGACCTCACCGAGCTGCGCAAGCAGAACGACCGCTATCGAAACGACATCGAGGATCACGTGCGGGAGATCAATCAGCGGCTCGGCAAAAATGCCTTGGTCGTCGTGCCGGTGGGCGAGGCCAGCATCGCGCTGCGTGAGAAAATCGTCGCGGGCAAGGTGCCGGGGCTCAAAGTGCAGTGGCGGCTCTTTGCCGACATGTGGGGTCATCCCACGCCTCCACTGAAGGTGCTCGCCGCCTACTGCCACTACGCGGTGATCTATCGGCGCAGCCCGGTCGGTTTGCCGATGCCGCCCGAGTTCGAGCAGAACAAAGAGTTCGCCAATCCGGCGCTCAACCGCCTGCTGCAGGAGCTCGCGTGGGAAGCGGTGATCGGCAACCCCATGACTGGAGTCGTGGCGAAATAGGACCGACCGCGCTCCGCGCCGTACCACGCGATCGTCGGCGTTTGCGCGAAGATTTCCTTTTCAAAAAAGGCAATCTGCTCCGTGCGGGGAGCGCCGGGAACCTTGGGGTTTGATGGCCGGGCGCATACCTGCGACGTGAGTAGCGCTTGAACGCAACCCCGGACATACGGCGCGCGAAAACCATCGCGACTCGATCGCCTGCGATGCTACTGCGAACGCTCTATTTCACGATCGCGGGAAGCGACTGGGTGACGCGCGTGGCGTCGGGCGGGGCGTGGAAGATGTGGCAGCCTTGGCAGTCCCACTTCACGCCGCCGGCGCTGCGCTGGGCCGCGGCGAGCGCGGGTGTGGGGGCAGACAGAGCGGCGCTCGTCGTTACCGATTCCCACGGTTGTGGCGTGTGATTCTCCGGCGGGCGGTGACACTCGGCGCAGAGCGCTTGCGCGGGGAGGAGGATGTCGCTGGTGAGCTTGCTTTTCGTGGCGGCGCCGTGGCAATCGGCGCAGGCCATGTGTTCATGCGGCAGATGGGTGAATGGCCCGCGTTGCACCCAGCGCTCCGCGATCCGCGGACGATTGAGCACCGGGAGCTGGCCCGCGGCGCCGGGGGTGACGGTGTGGCATTTGGCGCATTCGGTGAGGAACTTGGGATTGCCGGCGCGCATGAGCCGCGTGGTGCCGTCATCGCGCGGGTCGCCCTCGAGGAAGACCCGGCGTTCGAGGTCGGAGAGACTGGCCAGGCCGCGGCGGCGCAGGGCCTGATTTTCCGCTTCGATCCGGCGGGAGATTTCCACGGGGTCGCTGAGGCCTTCGGCGCGCAAGGCAGCTTCAGTGGAAGTGCCGAGACTGGCGAGGAAGTAGCGGACTTTCTCGGGGTCGCCATGCGGCACGCGGAGCTGGGGCAGGGTAGGCGAGATCTGGAGAGAATGGCATTCCTGACAGTGCTTTTGGTAGCGCACCGGCTGGTAGAAAGCGCCACCAGGGCCGCGCTGGTGGCACGTAGCGCAGTCGAGGCGGCCTTCCTTTCCCGCCGGGATGTCGCTGCGCAGATGGCGGGCGTGGTTGAACTTCAAGTCCGCCGGGTCGCGCATGCCGGGCTGCTCGTAGCCGAAGGGCGGGTGGCCATCCGCGTAGCTGGCAAAGGCCGGGAGCGTGCCGACCGGACGCGGAGCGGCGATGAAGCGCAGCAGGCCGTCGCCGAGGTCGCGATTTTCGCCAGTCGCGGCGATGGTGGCCGGCTTGAGCTTGAGCGAACGGCGGGTGCGGCGGAGTTCCTCGACGTGATCGTGGCAGGTGCCGCAGGTCTGGCGCTCCGGGAGCGCCATGCGTTGCGGTCCGATATGTTCGCGGTGGCAGACGGCGCAGGACGTGGCGTGGACGACATTGAGCTCGCTGGAAATGGTGCGCAGGGCGAGGCCGGTGGCTTGGGGGAGATGCAGCCCCTGCGTAGGGTGGCACTGGAGGCACGCCTGATCCATGAGCGAGATCGAGGTGCGGTAGAGCAGCTTGGCGGCGTCGGAGGAACGGACGATCGGTGCGGGCGCGGCAGTCGGGAGACCGGCTGAGGCCGGCTGCAGGAGCGACTTGAAGAAATCGGTCTCGGCTTCGAGATGACACGCGCGGCAGTCATTGGCGAAGCGGGCGTGATTCTCGGAAATGGGGCCGGTATTGAAGGCGCGCTGGGTGCCCCAGTAGGAGTAAGTGAGCGCACCGACAATCGAGATCACGACGGCCGCGGCGAAGCACCAACCGCGGATCCGCCGTAGGTAGTGTGGACGCTTTGGGTAGTCGAAATTTCGAGCGTAATTTCCCGCGATCTCTTTCTGCGTGGGATCTTTTTCAGCCATGCCAGGGACCTAGGAGACGACGAGAAAACGCACGGCGACCCAGCCATGCCACGCGGTAAAGATGAGCAGCGCGAAGGACGCCGGAATGTGGATGATCAGCCAGCCGTGGAGCCAGTGCTGATATTTGGTCTGCAGATCCATGAGGCGGCGGTCTTCGCACCAGTGCTGGAGTTCCGCCACCATTGGCTGCCACTCGGGGCCGACGTTGAGCTTCAAGATGCGAAAGCGATCGGACGCGGATTTTTCGTTGCCGAGAAGATGGCCGTCACCGCGCCGCATCGAGAGATAGGGAAGGCATTCGTCGTCGAAAAACGGACGGAGGAACAGGACCGAGACCTCGTCATCGGGCTCGCGGCCAGGCTTGCTGCTGGCTTGGGCGACCAGCGGCCGGAGCGTGCGGCGCAGCTTCAACGCCGACTCGAAGATCTGCTCCCGGAAACGCGGGATCTGCTCGAAGACCACCTCGCGCGGAAGGCGTTCCTTCATCAGGCGCGGCATGAATTGCTGGAGCGCCAGCCCGAGGAAACCACTGGCCATGACGACCGCGTAGAGCACGAGCAGCCACGTCGTGTGCGGCCCGCCAGACTCGAAGCCGCAATGGAGCAGCACGAGCGGCAGGGTGAGCACGGTGAGCCAGATGTGCGCCTTCAGCCAAAGCTGCACGTGACCGATCGGCCAGAGACGTCGCTTCTTGCGGATGCCGAGCGCGGAAGCGAAAAGAAAAATGGCGAAAGCCACGGAGCCAAGCACGAGGCCGAGCGGCGTGCCACCGAACGTGTGGCGCGTGGGCGGTACCTCGCCGAAGAAGGCCGGAAGCGGCACCGGAAACGGGAGGCGACGCGGGTGGTAATTCTCGGCATAGAGCAGCGCCGCGGCAAGCGTCGCGAGCAAGACGAAGAGCATCCAGGGAAAGTGGGAGCGATCGATCTTCACGCGCGGATAGGTGCGCGGAGGCTAGTGAAAGCCCGTCGTCCACGCCAGTGCCGATTCGCCGCGACACTTCGTTGTTCGCCTTTGTCAGCGGCAATGTTATATCCGCGAGCCGTGGCTTCTTTGCTTCCTTCCTCCGCCATCTGCCTCTTCGTCCTCGCCTGCGCCATGGCCTCGTCAGCGGCGGAAGATCCCAAGCTGGCTAAAACAAAGTTCACCGGCTCGCCATCGTGTTCTTCCACCAGCTGCCACGGCGGCGGCACGGGTCGGAATGAGGCCATCATCTACGAGCGCCGCGACCGCCATGCCGTGTCGTATGGCATCCTCGGCAAGGGAACCTCGATGCGCATCGCCGAGGCCCTCGGCATCGTCGGCGATCCCGGGAAAGCGGCGCAGTGCAACGTGTGCCACGCACCGGTGCAGGGCGTCCCGCTCGAGCGGTTGATGAAGGACGCGCTCGCCGACCGCGGCGTGGGCTGCGAATCCTGCCATGGTCCGGCGGAGAACTGGCTGCGCTTTCACACCCGGCCCGATGTGAATTTCCAGCAGATCGTCGCCGCCGGAATGCACGATCTCAACGACATCTACGGCCGGGCGAACACCTGCATCGCCTGCCACCTGAACCTCGACGAATCCATCCGCGTCGCCGGGCATCCGGAGCTCTACTTCGAACTCGACGGCCAATGCCTCGCCGAGCCTCCCCACTACAAGGATGAGCGGCCCGCCCTCGGCCCGCGCTCCTGGCTCACCGGGCAGGCGGCCGCGTTACGCGAGATAAGCTGGAAGCTCGCCGCGAAGCGCGACGAACGGCTCGTTGCGCGGTGGAAAGCCATCGTCTGGCTGCTGGGCAAGACCGATGCCGGCAAGAAAGAGCTGCCCCTCGAGGAAAACTTTGCGGCCATGCAAGGCGCGGCCGACAAGCTCGCGCGTGACGCGGCCAAGGCGCTTTGGACCAAGGAGCAGGTCGTCAAACAGTTGACCATTTTCATCTCCACGCGCACCGATTTCTCGGACCCCAAGAGCGACAAAGTCGAACTGCGCCGGCGCGCGGAAGTGCTCGTTCCCGCGATCGATCGCCTCTGGCAAGCGGCCAAAAAACTGGGCGTCGCCGCGGCCCCTGACTTCGACGCCGCGCTGGACGCAGCCGCGCTCGTCGCCCGCGAGCAAGATGACTTCGATCCCGCGCGATTCACCGTGGCCCTCGAGCGCCTGGAACTCGCTGCCGCCCCGCTGAAGAAGCCGTAGCGCGCACGCGCGAAGCAACAACGCGAGCCGCGTGGATGCCAGTCTTCCGGCGAACTGTTCGCGGGACTTGTGGCGCGAGAGCTTCGGCGCTTAATAGCCGCTGATGATTCCGCTCGTTTCCGATCTCCGCGCGTTGCTCGCGCCCGAGCGGGTGCTCGATCAGCCGGAGGATTTGCTGCCCTATGGCTTCGACGGCACGGCGGCGCTGAGCGCGCCGGTGACGTGTGTCGTGTTTCCGGAAACGACGGCGGAGGTGGCGAGTCTGGTCCGTTACGCCGCGGAGCACCGCGTGCCGATCGTCTCGCGCGGCTCGGGCACCGGGCTCAGCGGTGGCAGCGTGCCGGTGCCCGGCGGGATCGTGCTGTGCCTGGTGCGGATGGATCGGCTTCTCGAAGTGGACGAACGCAATCTCACGCTGCTGGCCGAAGCCGGCGCGATCACGCAGAAGATCGCCGAGGCGGCGGATGCAGTCGGGCTGCTCTACCCTCCAGACCCGGGCTCGATGAAGATTTCCACCATCGGCGGCAATGTCGCCGAGAACTCCGGCGGCTTGCGCGGACTGAAATACGGAGTGACGCGCGACTACGTGATGGGGCTCGAAGTGGTGCTCGCGAATGGCGACATCGTCTGGCTGGGCAACAAATGCGTGAAGGATGTGGCCGGCTATTCGATGAAGGACGTCTTCATTGGCTCCGAAGGCACGCTCGGGATCATCACGAAGGTCCTGCTCAAGCTCGTGCCCAAGCCCCTGACGAAGCGCACGATGCTCGCGACGTATGGGAACATGGCCGCCGCGGCGGATACGGTGTCAGCGATCATCGCGGCGAAGATTATTCCATGCACGCTGGAGTTCCTCGACCAGATGACCATCCGCTGCGTCGAGGATTTCGCGCACGTCGGCCTGCCGCGCGATGCCGCCGCGATCCTGCTCATGGAGACCGATGGTCATCCCGCCGTGGTCGCCGATGAGGCCGCGCGCATGGAAGAAATCGCCCGCGGTTGCGGCGCGCTCACGGTCAATTCCGCCTCGAACGCCGAGGAATCTGCGCGGCTCGCCACCGCGCGCCGCGCCGCCTTTTCCGCGCTCGCGCGGGTCTCGCCGACCACGATCCTCGAAGACGCGACAGTGCCGCGCAGCGAACTGACGAAGATGATCAACTTCATCCAGGAAGTCGCCGCCCGGCACCAGCTTCGCGTCGGCACCTTCGGGCACATGGGCGATGGCAACCTGCATCCCACCTTCCTCACCGACGAGCGCAACGCCGACGAGATGCACCGCGTCGAGCTCGCGATGCGCGAGATCTTCGACTACGCGATCGAGCTTGGCGGCACGATCACCGGTGAGCACGGCGTCGGCCTCGCGAAAAAGACCTTCCTTCCTCGCGCGCTCGGCGACGCGAGCCTCGCGCTGATGAAGCAACTCAAACGCGCGCTCGACCCGGACGGAATCCTCAATCCCGGAAAAATCTTCGATGTCTGAGCCGCACCACCTCGCGCAGCTCGA
Source organism: Chthoniobacteraceae bacterium (assembly GCA_049690035.1). Taxonomy (GTDB): domain Bacteria; phylum Verrucomicrobiota; class Verrucomicrobiia; order Chthoniobacterales; family Chthoniobacteraceae; genus Chthoniobacter. The sequence continues at coordinate 3,214 of JBAVML010000573.1, read as the reverse complement.
CTACGCGGTGCTCCAGCAGTGCATGCACTGCGGCATGTGTCTGCCGACGTGCCCCACGTATGTCGAAACGAAGCACGAGCGGAACAGCCCGCGCGGCCGCATTGCGCTGATGCGCAGCATCGCCGACGGCAAGCTCGGGGTGACCGAGGCCTTCGGCGAAGAAATGTATTTCTGCCTCGGCTGCCTGGCGTGTGAGACCGCGTGTCCGGCGGGGGTGAAGTATGCGCCGATGTTCGAAGCCGCGCGGGCGGACATCGAAAATGCGCGGGTGCTGGCTGGCGGCACGCGCGACTGGGTGCGCGCGTTTTCCCTGCGGCTGATCTTCACGCGGCCGCTGCTCCTGCGGACGATCGGGCGAATGCTGCGGTGGTATCAAGCCTCGGGCGCGGAGGCGCTGGTGCGGCGACTCGGACTAACGCGCTTGTTGCCGCGGACCTTGCGGGAACTCGAGCCGCTCACGCCGCGGGTGCGGCGGCAGTTCTCTGATGCGCTGATCGCAGAGGTCGAGTCGCCGGATGATCCGCGTTTCCGTGTCGGGATGCTCACCGGATGCGTGCAGGATCTCACTTATTCGGAAGTGAATCGCGACACCGTCGAGGTGCTCGTGCGCAATGGCTGCGAGGTCGTCACTCCCGGCCTCCAGTCATGTTGCGGCTCACTCCACGCGCACAATGGCGAGATCGAATGGGCGCGCGAGATGGCCCGGCGCAATATCGACGCCTTCGACCTCGGCGCGCTTGACGCCATCATCACGAACGCCGCCGGATGCGGCTCCCATCTCAAACACTACGACGAACTGCTCGCGCACGATCGCCGTTACGCCGAGCGGGCGCGGGTGTGGTCGGCCAAAGCGCGGGATATTCACGAATGGCTGATCGAGATCGGTCCCGTCGCCCCCGGCTCTCAGTCCCCGACACAGGAAGCGAAACCTTTTTCCGTCACCTACCACGAGGCCTGCCATCTCTGCCACGGACAGAAGATCTCGACGCAACCGCGGGATCTGTTGCGACTCATCCCCGGGCTGCAACTCGCGGAATTGCCGGAAGCGACCTGGTGTTGCGGCAGCGCCGGCATTTACAACATCACCCAGCCCGAGATGTCCGCGAAACTTCTCGATCGCAAGATGACGAACATCGCGAAGACCGGCGCGCGCTTCGTCGCTTCCGCGAATCCTGGCTGCTGCGTGCAGCTCGAAGCCGGAGCACGCACCCGCGGGGAAAATCTTGGGATCGTTCACCCGATTTCCCTGCTCGCGCGCGCTTACCGGCAGGAGGCGAGCCGGTGAGCGACGATCTCTTTGGCTTCAACGCGCCGGCGCAGGAAGTTCCGCGCGTTTTTTCCGTGACGGAGATCACACGGGAGGTTCGGGCGGCCTTGGAGGAGAAGGTGGGCGTCGTGTGGGTGGAGGGTGAGATCAGCAACTATCGCAAGCAGGCGAGCGGGCATCAGTACTTCACGTTGAAGGATGCGGGGAGTCAGCTCGCTTGTGTGCTTTTCGCTGCGCGCGGCGGAGGCGCGTGGCGAAAGCAGGTGCCGCTCGCGGATGGAATGCAGCTGCAGGTGCGCGGCGCGCTGACGGTGTACGAGGCGCGCGGGCAGTATCAGCTCAATGTGCAGATCGTGCAGGCGGGTGGCGCGGGGCTGTTGCAGGCGAAGTTTGAAGCGCTCAAACGGAAGCTGGAGGCGGAGGGGCTTTTCGATGCGGAGCGAAAGCGGACATTGCCCAGGTTTCCTTCGGCCATCGCGCTGGTTACTTCACCAACCGGGGCGGCGCTGCGCGACATGCTGAATATCCTCAGCCGCCGCGCGCCTTGGGTGCGGGTCGTAATCGCGCCCGTGCGGGTGCAGGGCGAGGGGGCGGCGGAGGAGATCGCGGCGGCGATCGAGGAAGTGAATCGCTTCGCGGAACTGGGGCTGACGCCAGTGGATGTGATGGTCGTCACGCGCGGGGGCGGCAGCACGGAGGATCTTTGGGAGTTTAATGAAGAGATCGTCGCGCGGGCGATTGCAGCTTCCGCGCTTCCGGTGGTGTCGGCGGTCGGGCATGAAATCGATTTCACGATTGCTGATTTCGTCGCCGATCTGCGCGCGCCGACGCCGAGCGCCGCGGCGGAGTTGCTGGTGCCGGATGGGGTGGAGCTGGCCCGGCGGTTTTCGGATGGGGCGTCGTTGCTGCGCCGTCATGTGCAGCGGGCGATCGAGCAGCAGCGCGCGCGGCTGGCGTGGCTGGGGCGAGGGGAACTCTTCCGCCAGCCGGAACTGCGCGTGCGCGAGGCGGCACAGCGGCTGGATCTCGCCGCCGAAGCACTCGGGCGCACGCCGCGCGAACGGATCCGCGAGGTGCAGCGGCGGCTGGCGGAGACGGCGGCGCGACTCCGGCATCATCGCCCGGACCAGGCGCTGGCGCTCTTTCGTCAGCGACTCGGCGCTTTGCAGGAACGGCTCGGGGGGCACGCTGCGCAGCGGATGGCGGAGCGAGTCCAGCGCTTCGCCCAAGCGCGAGAACTTCTGCGGGTGCTCGGACCTGAGGCGACCTTATCGCGGGGTTACAGCGTGACGACGACCGCGCAAGGCGACGTGGTGAACTCCGTCGCGCAGGTCCGGAGAGGCGCTGTGCTGCGCACCCGTGTGCGCGACGGGGAGATCAAGTCCGTGGTCGAATAGACCTCGGGTGCCGGAAAGCACAACGCCGATCCCGCGAAGGATCGGCGTTAGCCAAAACAAACTGTCGCCGAGCGTCTAGTTGCCTGAGCCGCCGCTGGCGACGGGATTCAACGTGTTTACGTCGGTGCCATTGAGCCACGGAGGAGTGGAACCCGGATCCTTATCAAAGGCATTCTTCTGCGGATTGTCATCGCGCTTGACGGTAAATTCGTTGCCTTTCTTGTAGCACGTCTCAACCGCACCGCTGATGTCCACGCGAATGACGATCGCTTTTTTTCCCTTCCACACGCCGCCCGGCAGCGTTTCATCGGCTACATACGAAGTACCTCCGGGAGAGAAGCCGTCAGCGAGTAGCGGGAACCGCGAGTTTGACGTATCGGAGAGGCCGATCACGTAAGCCCACTCGTTTTGACCTGCTTCGAGTTTCGACTGATTGGCAGTGCCGCCCTTGCCGGAGTTTTTGCAATATGCGGATTTTGGGATCGAGAAGACGCCCTTGTCGGGAATGTAATCGGGGATCAATACCTGCAGCGCATCATTGGAAGTGGTT
>JBAVML010000572.1:0-18422 GCA_049690035.1 Chthoniobacteraceae bacterium | reverse complement strand
GAGGAGGCCTCAGCGGTTAAACAAAAACGCCGGCGTATTGATCAGCGCCCAAGTGAGGTCTTGCGCGGCGGTGAGGCGCTTGTTCGCGATCTGCGCTTTGCTCTGGGTCGCGTCTTGGCGGAGCTGCACGAGCTGCGCGTCGAGCTTGATCGGAAGCTCGGCGGCGGCGAGCGAAGTGCGGCGCTCGAGGACGCCCGGATCGATGGCGAGCGGAAGCTGGTTCTTGCCGAGCGTGAGGCGCAGCTTGCGCAAGTCGGGATCGCTCTCGTTCCAGTATGCGGCGATCGCGGCCCGGTCTTCCTTGGTGCGAAGGGTGGCGGGTTTCTTGAAAGCCTCGGCCACAGCGTTGGGCAGTCCGATATTCAGCGGCTGCGCCGAAGTGGTGACCCAAAGGCGGAAGCGGCCGATGTTAAACATGCCGGTGCGCGGCTGATTCATTTCGATCCGCAGGCGCGTGCCTTTCTCGTCGCCGAGCGGCTTCTTCAAGGCGAACGCGGCGTAGTGCGGGACGCCAACTTGCGGGGCGATTGCCCAGCCGTTGTTGCCGTCGCCTTTCTTGCCGTCAATCGCGCCCTTCACGTCGAACTTGTCCTGGCTGAAGTCGGCGAGGGCGCCCGAGAATTCTACCTCATTGACCGGCGGCGCCTTGCCATCCGAGGCTTTGACGGCGAATTCGCCGAGCACGAAATTTCCGCCGGCGCGACCGGGGCCGAAACCAGGCTCGTCGGCACTCGGCAGCACCTCGAGGAGGATGCCCGTGATACCCGCGACTTTGGTGTCGGTGATGATCGCGTAGTCGCTTGACTGCGGGCGCGAGTCGCCCGCCTTGATCGAGCCATCGGGTTGCTTGGTGAGCGTGCCGAGACTGGTGGCGGTGAGCGTCGCGGGGTCGAGCAACTGCCAGCCGGTGTGGATGCGCGCGGCCGGAACGGTGTCCTCAAACTTCGTCCGCGCCGCGGCCAGCTTGTCCTTTTCGTAAGCCTTCACGGCGGCCTCGGAAGCAGCGACATCCGCGAGGCGCTTCTTCTCCGCTTCCGCCACTTTGGGCGCGATCTCGGACTCGTAGCGGGCGAGTTCCTTCTTCGCGGTGTCGATTGCGATTACGCGATCGGCTTCCATTTTGGCAATGATCGGCGCCTGCTCCTTTTCCTTCGCTTCCCACTCAGCGATGAGCTTGGTGTTTTCGCTGTCGAGCGTGGACCAAACGGCGAGTGTCTTCTTGATTTCAGGTTCCGTCGCCGGGCGGTTGAGCACGCGGATGAAAAGTTCATCCACGAGATTCGCGTCCTCGGTTTGATCGGTGACGAGCTTGGCCAGCGCGTTCTTGGTGTCGCCGATTGCGTCGGCGACCGCAGGGCCGCTGAGCAGCGCCATCACGCTGCCGAGGCGGAGATCATTGCTGCGCTCGCACTCGCAAGCGCTCTCGCGAGCGGGGCGTCCGAGGTTCGCGAGGAAGCCTCTGGGCAGATCCGCGCCGGCGTCGGCGAGCTGCGTGGCGCGGACGCCGCCGGGCAGGCGCGAGGGCGCGCCGGTGACCGTCTGCACCGAATCGAAAAGCACCTCCGCCGGCAGGCGGCGCGCGATGGCGTGGGAGTAGTTGATCTTGTCGTCCTCGTTCCACTTGTTCGTCCCCACGCTGAGCTGGTAGGCGCGCGAGGTGCAGATGATCCGGATGACGTGCCGCACGTCGAATTTGTGGTCGATGAATTCCTTCGTGAGATGCGCGAGCAACTCGGGATTCGTCGGCGGGTTGCCGGCGCGGATGTCGTCGAGCGGCTCGATGATGCCGGTGCCGGTGAGGTAGCCCCAGAGGCGGTTTACGTAGCTGGAGGCGAAGAAGCGATTGTCCGGGCTGGTGATCCACGCGGCGAGTTGCGCGCGACGGCTGGCGGTGGTTTCAGCTGTCTCGGCCTTGGCGGAATAGGGGAAGGTCGGCTCGGCGACTTTGTTCGTGCGCAGATGGATCATTTCGCCGGTCGGCGCATCCTTCACGATCTCGTAAAGCGCGCGCGCCTTCTCCACCGCGCTGCCGGCGATGACCGCCTTGCCGCTCGCGGGATCGTTCGTGAGTTGCACCTGCGAGAAAAACGCGCCGAGGTGGTAATACTGATCCTGCGTCCAGCGCTCGAACGGATGGTCGTGGCACTTGTTACAGTTGAAGCGGGTGGCGAGGAAGAGGTGCGTGGTGTTCTCCATCGCTTCCGCGGGTTCGCGCAGCACCTTCCAATAACTCGCGGCCGGGTTGTCCTTGTTCGAGCCGCTCGCGGTGATGATCTCGCGCACGAATTGATCGTAGGGCGTGTTCGCCTCGACCTGCTTCCGAATCCAGTCGCGGAAACCCTTCGCGCCTTCCGCGCCGAGGAACTTGGAGTTCACCTGCAGCAGGTTTGCCCATTTGTTCGTCCAGTAATCCACGAACTCCGGCCCGCCGATGAGCTTGTTGACCATCGCGTCGCGCTTCTCGCGGGTTGGGCGCGGGTCGGCGAGGAAGGCGCGCACTTCCTCGGGACTCGGCGGCAGGCCGGCGAGGTCGAGATAGACGCGGCGGAGGAAGTCGGCGTCGTTGCAGAGGTCGGATGGCTTGATCTTCATCCGCTCCCATTTTGCCGCCACGAGTTCGTCGATCTTGCCCCAAGTCTCCGGCGTTTCCCACGCGAAGCCGCTGCGGTCGCCCATCACGGTGAGCGTGGTCGCGGCGTAATTTCCTTCGTAGCGCGCGAGCAGGGGAGCCTCGCCGCGACGCAGCGTATCCATCAGCCCGCCGCCGTCGGTCTTCACCACGTCGGTGTTGCCGCTTTCGACGAAGGACTCTGCGGTGACATCGCGGGTCTGGCCGTTGCTGAAAGTGGCGACGACGCGGATTTGCTGGCGCGAGCCGATTTGCTGCACGACAGGATCTTTCGGGAAAAGATCGATCTTGGTGACGCGCGGCGCGTTGAGGTCGAGCTTGGCGCCGTCGGCGATCCAGGAGCGGAGGACTTCGTAATACATCTCGCCGATCTTGGTCCGCTGCCCGCCTTCGTGCGGCACGCCGGCGGTGGCCTTGAGCAGCATCAGCGAATCGTCCGGCGAAGCGGCGTTCAGGCGGCGCGCCGCAAGGTCGTCCTTGAGCGAACGCACGTCGAAGATCGGGTCATACCCGCGCAGCGAAAGTTTGAAGCCATACTTGCCTTCCTTCGCTCCGTGGCAGGCGCCGGCGTTGCAGCCGAGCTTGGTCATCACGGGATTGACGTCGCGGATGAAATCAACCGGCGCGGTCTCTTTCATGTTCGTCACTTCCAACGGCACGCTGGCGGACTTCCCGCCGAGGTCCACACGGACGCTGCCCGCGCCGCCGGCGAGCGGCTTCACCTGGCCGAGCGGAGTCACTTCGGCGATCGCGCCGGCGGCCTGCAATTTCGCGAGGCGCGTGACGTCCACGAAATCACCGGAAGCGAGCTTTGCCGTGACGACGATCTGCGCCGTCTCGTAGCGCCCATTGATGACGATCTTCGCGGGCTGCACGTCGAGGCCCACCACCTGCGCTCCCGCCGGCAGCGATTCGACGACGGGCACCTTGGCCATCTCGGGCGTGATGGCGTTGGCAAAGGCTGAAGCGCCGCTGAGTGCGGGCATCGCGGCGAGGACGAGGAGAAGTTTTTTCATGGTCACTAATTCGGGAGAGTTATTTCGTTTCGACCTGCGCGGTCGGCGTTGCGGCCTGCGCGGAGGTGAGCGGGACGGGGATAAATTCCTTGGCGATCTTCGCGTCGCCGGCATTGATCAGGCGCACCTTTCCATCCTCGCCTGCGACGGCCACGGTCGCCCCGTCATGGCGAAAGGAGATGGCAAAGAGACCGGTGTCGAGTGTGGCGGTGCCGAGCAATTTCACATCGCTCGTGTAGTGCGCCTCGAGCGTTTTCTTGTCCTCGTCGGAACGCCCGGCCTTGCCCTCAATGGCAACGATCTCCGCGGGCATCTCGGTGTTGAAATCGTAGTTGTAAAAATTCACCGTGCCCTTGCCATCGAGCGAGCTGACCGCGGCGAACTTCTTTCCATCCGGTGCGAAGGCGACGCCATAGATGCGACCTTCCATTGCCGGCCAACGCCGGATGAGCAGAGCGTTGTCGCCGATGCGGCGCTGCACCTTGCGGACGATTCGATACGCCTGCGGCACACCGTCCGCGCCGCCGACCACGAACTCATCGCGCTCCGGGCTTCGCGCGACGGTCTGCAAGCCGCCGCGCAAGGCGCCGGGGGTGATCGAACTGATGTTGTCGATAAAGCGCTGCGTGGCGACTTCGGTGAGCTTCGCACTCATGTCGCGGCCGACGCTCACGAGCTGATCGCCTTTGTGCGTGAAGACCGTGTCGAGCACCCAGTCGCTGTGCGAAGTCTGCTGCAGCACCTGCGCTCCGGTCGCGGCGTCGATCGCCCGCACCGCATTATCCGGGCAGCCAAAGCTCACGATCTTTCCATCCGGCGACCAGCTCGCGCCGTACACGGTGTCGAAGCCAATCGGTGCGCTGAGGAGCAGCTTGCGCTTTTCCACGTCCCAGATTTGCACCTCGCCCATCTGGGCCGGGCGTCCACCGCAGGCCGCGAGCTTCTTGCCGTCGGGTGAAAAGCGCACGGTCTGAATGCGCTCGCTCAAACCGATGAGCCGCGCGACCAGCTCCGAACCGTCAGGCTTCCACAGCAGCACCTCATGGAATCCCGCGACCGCGAGCAGCGCGCCATCGGGCGAAAAGTCGAGCGACGTGACCACCGGCGGACGCTGATAGACCGGCGGATGATCTAGGTCGTAGCGTTGCTTGGCGTTTGGCGGCGTATCGTCCACTGCGCCCTCTGCCACCCAGCGATTGATCAGCGCGATTTGCGGTGCGGGCAACGGCTGCTTCTTCGGCGGCATTTCGGCTTCGCTCTTGTCCTTGTCGGGCGTGATTTGCTGCACCAGCAGCGACTTCGCCGGATCCTTGGGCACGATCGCGTGCGCGCCATCCTTCACGCTCTCGCCGCCTTCGAGCAGCTTGGCAAAATCGGTCATCACATATCCGCCCTTGGCCTTCGCTGGCTGATGGCAGCCCTGGCAGTTCGCTTGGAAGATGGGCCGGATCTTTTTGAAATAACTGACCGGCGCATTCGGATCCTCCTCCTCCGCCTTCTTCGGAGGCGCAGCGGCGGAGACCACGAGCGCGAGCGCAGCGTAGGCGAGGGGAAACGTGAGTCGGCGGAGCAGGCCGGAAGTCATGCGGGGGATAACTGGGTGAGGGTTCAAACCTTAGCCGCACTTTTCCCTCGGGACAGTGGGAAAAAATCCGGAACCTCTCCGCACATGCCGGCCGCGCCGTTGGCATTTGCGGCGGTGTTTGGCGAGCGCACCGCGAAGCAGAGATTCCGGTAGCTCTCGATCATCGTGTTCACCGAGAAATTCTCCCGCACATGGGCGGCTGCGGCGGTGCCAAACTGCATCCGCTTTTCCGCATCGCCCGCGAGTTCGACCAACGCCGCGGCGAACGCGGGATGGTCGCCGCGCGCGGTGAGGCGTCCGGTGATGCCATCGAGGATCTGCTCACGCGCGCCGCCCACTTCGGTGGCGACGATCGGCAAGCCGGCGGCCATGGCTTCGAGTGAGGCGTTTGGGCAGCCGGCTGGTTCGGAGATCATGGCGAAAAGGTCGAGGTTGGCGAGAAAAGCTGCGGTGTGGCGAAGCTCGCCGCACCATTTCACGGGCAGCCCGCGCGCTTGGCGGCGCAGTTCGCGGGCGTAGCTTTCCGAGCCACGTTCCGATCCGCCGGCGATGCGCAATTCGCAGCGCGGCAGGCGCGGCAATGCGAGGCGGAGGGCCTCGAGCAAGTCTTCGAGTCGCTTGTCGGGCGAGAGCCGCGCGGCGGTGCCGATGATGAACTTGCCGGTTGAGCGCGGGCGGCGAGCCGCGCCCGGTGGCGCCAGCGCCACGCCGTTGCGGATGAAATGCACCGGAGCGCCGAGCGCCGCGGCGGTCGCAGACTCGGTGGCATATTTCACCACGATCCCGGCGAGCCGCGCGCCGTAATCGCGCGGGGTGAGATAGGGAAGAGCGGGGCGCGGATCGGCGAAGTATTTGTCCAGCGAGGAGAAATACATTTCGCCGGGGCTGACATCGTAGATCGGCGTGTCGAAAAAGGCGTCGGCGAGCAGGACCTTGTAGCTGGTGATGAGATTCCAGAAGAGCACAGCACGCGGCGGCGCGGGCGCAGCGAGATCGAGCAGGTGGGCGACGGCCTCGGCTGCATCCAGAGATTTCGGCGGGGGAATGGCGGCAACGGGAATGCCGGCGCGCGACAGCGCGAGCCGGCCGGGCGTGGGATTCGACGGCGCCTCCTGCACGGTGAAGGCGCGCACTTTCTCCCCACGCTCGGCGAGCCCGAGGAGGAGTCGCCGCGCGCTCGATTGGGCGCCGCCGGTGGAGAAGTTGTTGGTGATGAGCCACAGCTCGTCGGCCAGCGGCAGCGCACGTGATCGCTCGATGATCCGCGGGTAGAGTGAGCGCGTGCGCGCGGCCATGCGGTGACGGGTGAAGTGCGCGGGCAAGGCGGGCTCGCGGGCGGTCGTCGAGCGGGGGAGTGTGGCAAGGATTTTCGCGAAGGTGCGCGCTTCGGCATCTGGCGCGACGAGGTGCACGAGCGGGCTCGCGATTTCCGTCGTGCCGCCGACGGCGGTGGCGACGACCGGCACGCCCGCGGCGAGCGCTTCGAGGTGCGCGAGGCTCAAACCCTCGAAGGCGCTGGCCGAGACGAGCGCATTACTGGCGGAGAGGAGTGTGGCGATCGCGCCGGTGCCGCCGGTCCAATGAACGTCCTCTCCGACGCCGTAACGGCTGATCGCGGCCTCCACCTCGGCGACCGATTGCCGGGCATCCGCACTGCGCTCGGCGTGCGCGCCGACGATGACGAGACGCGCTGCTCGCGGGGCGAGGAGCATTTGCAACTCGCGGAGGATTTCCGGCAGCAGATGCAGACGCTTTTGCGGGCGCGGATTGGCGACCGCGGTGAGGATGAAGTCGTCGGCATTCCAGCCGCGTTCGGAGCGCCACGCGGTGGCGGCGGTGCGCAGGGCGTCGCTCGGAGCGAAGGGGCGGGCGTCAATGCCGTTCCAAACCGTGCGGATGGGCGGCGAGTGGACATCTGCAGATCCGCGCTGGCGCCACTCTTTTTCCACGGCGCGGGAGCAGGCAAAGACGAAGTCGCACACCGCATCGGCTGCGTGAAACCCGGCAGGCCACGCGGGCGGCAGGTTGTGCAGGGTGATGGTCAGCGGAAGCCCGTGGGCCTTGATCGCGCGGGCTTCGTCGGCGCGGATGAGATGGCCGTGAACGAGATCCGCGCCGAAGGCGCGGGCGAGTTCGATCACCGCGTCGGCGCGAGCTTCGGGAGTCGCCGGCACGTGGGAGAAATCGACGAAATGGGCCGGCTCCGGGAAGGCGAGCCGGGTGGGGCGGCCGAGGGCGGCGACGCAGACGCGCACCCCTTGGCGCTGAAGTTCCTCCGCGAGATCCAGCGTCACACGCTCGGCTCCTCCGAGCTGGATGGTGGTCACGAGTTGCAGCACGCGGAGCGCGGTATCGTCGTATGAATCGAGCGCGGCAAGATGCACGGCGCGGTAACGACGATCGCGGCTCAAGCGCTGGAGTGCGGCGCGAGGCGCGTGACCTTCCTCCAGCAGCCCGGCGAACGGATCGAGCGCCGCCTTTTCCAAATAGAAAAAACCCGCCTCGGGGAGCGCGGGCGGCAACCAGGAAGGCCGCTGCAGATCGCCGCCACAGCGCGCGAGATGCTGCCTCCATTCGCGCGAGTTGCGGATCGCGCCGAGGCCGATCACCGGCCGACCGGTGGCGCTGGCGGGGAAAATCGCGAGCGGAGTCTCCTCGACGAGCCACCCGCCGGCCCTGGCGATGAGCAGGGGACCGGTGGCTGCGCGGAGTTTGCCCGCGAGGGCAGCCGCGGTCAGCGCGGGCTCTTGCTCGATCGAGACTCCCGCAGCGGTGAGCGAACGCTCGGTGCGCCCGACGCGATGAAAATCTCCGGGCGCGAGGCCGAAGACGAGGCCGCGCATCGGCTCAATAGGCCGGGGGATGGCCATGCTCGCGCGGGCGATCGTCGTCGCTGCCGCTCCGCACATGCACGTCGCCGAGCGTTTCGCCAAACATTCCCGCAGCGCGTCCGAGCGGCGACTCGCCGATGCCACGGGTCGGGCCGCCCCCGGGGAGCACCGCGATCGAGACGCTCGATGGCCGTCCGCCGGTGAAGACGAATTGTCCGGCGCCGCCGCCTTGGAAGGCCACATTGCTGGTCGCTTGCTGGCCGTTCACGACGTAGCGGCATTCCACCACCGAACCCGCGGGCAAGGCGTTGGATTCGATCCAGAATCCATCGTCCACGACGCGGGTCCGCACTGGCCCCGTGCGGGTGCTGGCCATGTTTCCCGGCGTGACGCCGGTCCCGCCCCGCCGGGCAATCGCGCGGATGAGCACGATGATCCCAGCGAGGATCCCGCCGGCGAAAAGAATGCCGACGAATCCGCCGCCACGCGGCGTATGCGGGCGCGCGTCGCCGTGCTGGTTGAGACGATCGACGGTGGAAGCGTCAGCCGGCGCGACGCCGTCCCGCTCCAGTGGTTCCGTTCGTTCGAGAACGGGGCTGCGATCGGGGGCGGGCTTTGGTGTTGGACTGGCGGCCAGCGCCGCGGCCGGCGCGAGGTCGAGCGTCATCACGCGGAAGCCATTGTCCGCATTGCGGCTCGCCGGGTCGTTGCGATACCGCGCGGCGCTACGGAGCGCGGTGGCGTCACGCGTCCACGAACCGCCGCGCAGGACGCGGCGGGGTTTGTCGGAAAGGTTGGATTGTTTCTGGAGCGGATCAGTCGCCGGGCCGGCGGGGTAGGGCGCGAACCAATCTTCGCACCACTGCCACACATGGCCGGGCAGTTCGCCGAGTCCCCAGGCGTTGAGCGGTTTTTTGCCCACTGGCTGGGTGCCGCCGGGTGAGTTCGTGCGCAGCCACGCGAGGTCGCCGATCCGCTCGGGAGCGTCGCCTTTGGGGAAGGCGGTGGTGCTGCCGGCGCGGCACGCGTATTCCCACTGCGCCTCGCTCGGGAGGGAGAACGTGCGGCCGCTTTTTCGCGACAGCCAGGTGAGGAAAGCCCGCGCGTCGGCGTAGGTGACGAGCGTCACGGGATGATCGTCGGTTTGCGGGAAGCCGGGATTTTTCCACGTAAAATCGCGGCGCTGCACGAGCTTCGCGCCGTCCCAGCCGAAGCCGCCGGACGTGCCGGTCTCGGCTTCGGTGCGGTAGCGAGTTTCCTCCACGAAGCGCGCAAAGGCACCGCGGGTGACGGGATATTTCCCGAGCAGGAAGGGCCGCGTGAGCGCGACGGTCCGCGGCGTTTCGTCGCTGCCACGCTTCGGCTCCGTGGCGGGCGAGCCTTGCTGAAAACTGCCCGGCTCGACGCGCACGAGTTCGATCGACACGCCACCGCCGAGGTCGATCTGCTGCGTCTCGGCGCCGGACGAGCGGACGCTCGCGCTGAGAAGGAGGAGGCCGAGCCGGAGCAGCTGGCACAGACCGAAATGCGGAGTGGGAATGACGCGCATGCGGCCCGAGGTTTTGCGGTGCGGGCGGGCGAAGGTCAAGGTCCGCGCCGACGGACGGATGAGTCGTCGTGCCAATCGGAGAAAGTGCGGGGCGCCGATTATTGGATTGATGCGCGGGCGACGTGGGGTCACAAGCAATGCCCCACTCACTCCCACCATGAAAGCCCCACTCGCCGCCACTTTGCTCCTCGCCTCGTTTGCCACTGCCGCCATCGCCGCTGACGGAAAATCCGTCGGCTACCAGGACACGCCGATCATTCCCGGCACGAAATGGCACGTTCACGACGGCGAGCGTCCGCAGCCGCCGATCGTCACGCCCGGTCGGCCGAGCACGCCGGAGCAGGTCGGCACCGCGCCGAGCGATGCGACGGTGCTCTTCGACGGTAAGGATCTCTCCAAATGGAAGATGGAAAAAGATGGCGCCGAGGCCGCGTGGAAAGTGGAGGACGGCTACATGGAAGTGGTGCCGAAGACCGGCTACATCATGACGAAGGACGAGTTCGGACCGGACTTCCAACTGCACGTGGAATTCGCCACCCCGCCGCCGGTCGGCGACGGACAGGGCCGCGGAAACAGCGGCGTGTTTCTCTTCGGTCGCTACGAAATTCAGGTGCTCGATAGCTACGAAAACCCGACCTACCCCGACGGCCAGGCTACGGGCATCTACGGCTACATGCCGCCGCAGGTGAATGCCTCGCGCAAGCCCGGCGAGTGGCAGACCTACGACATCATTGTGGAAGGGCCGCGTTTCAGCGATGGCAAGCTCGCGAAGCCGCTGGTGGTGACGGTGCTGCACAATGGCGTGGTCACGCAAAATCACACCGCGTTGATCGGTGAGACGCCGCACAAGAAGGTAGGCACCTACAAGGCGCACCCCGAGAAAGGCCCGATCAAACTCCAGGATCACGGCAACCCGATGCGTTTCCGCAATATCTGGATCCGCGACATCAAGATGCCGTCGGCAGAAGACATCGGCACGGGTCCCGAGATCGGGAAGTAACCCGCGCTAAGCCGCCGGGCTCGCGAGGCTGTCTTCGTCGCCCTCGGGTGTGCCGGTGCGGATGATCCGGAAATCCTCGTTGAGCAGCGTCTCGAGCGCTCGCATCGCGTCGTTGAGTTCGTGGCGCAGAGCCACCGCGGCCTCGCTCGCGGTGGGGTCGAGCGGTTCGGCCATGATCTTTTCGTAACGCTTCGAGAGCGGGCGTTTCAGGTCCGTGGTTCCGGCCTGGTCTAAAATCTCGTTCACCTGCGCCACCAGATGTTGCACCTCTGCGATCTTTTCGAGCGCCATCTCCTCGGTGATCTCACCAGCTGCGAGGGCCTTCAACTGCCGGCACTCGAAGAGCCGGCAGCGCTGGGGACGCAGCGCGTAGATCGAGCACTGCGAGGCACGATACTGCGGACACGGTTGTTGGATGAAGTTCCGGCCTTTCTTCCGCTTCAGCTTCAATCCGAGCGCCGACAGTTCCTTCGCTGAATCCGCCGGCTGGAGCTGGACGGTGTGAAACATCACGCCGTTGCAGCAGAGACCGCAGTTGTCGCAGAGTCCCATCTGGCTTAGCCGAGACGCGGTCCGAGGTCGTAAAGCATGGCTTCGGATAAGCGCGACCTGAGCCTTTCACAAGTCCCCCGGTGGGTTGCGGTCGGTGAGGTGCGGCCATAGACATGGGAAACGTTGAACCTCTCCTGTCCCCAGATCCTCGCGCTCGCGACCGGCCTCGTTGTGCTGGTTTCCGCGCCGCTGGGCGCCCAGGAGTCGCCAGGTTATGAGCGTGAGCCGCAGGGTCTCGAACAGGATTTTCTCCTCCGCGTGTGGGAGACGGCGGATGGACTGCTGCCGACGAATGTGCGCTCGATTGCCCAGACGCAGGATGGTTACCTGTGGCTCGCGGCGTTCGACGGCTTCGTGCGTTTCGACGGTGTGCGCGCGGTCGTGATTTCCGGTAAGAATGTCGCGGGGCTTCCTCCGCTGCCAAAGGCAACGCGGGCTTTCGCGGACTCGTCGGGACGACTCTGGGGCGGGACCATCGACAGGCGCTTATTCTCCTACGACCACGATGAATGGCGGGAATATGTTGAGGCCGATGGATGGCCGGGATTGATCCTCGAAGGGATGACCGAGAGTCGCGACGGGCGCCTGTTATTCAGCGGTCAGACGAGTGTGCTGCAATTTGTCGATGGCCGTTTTTCTGCGATCGCTTTGCCGGAATTTCCAAAGGCGATGCGTCCTCCGCTGAAGGCGATGTTTAGCCGTACGGGAACACTCTGGTTGACCTGCCCGACCCACGTCTGGCGCAACGTTGGCGGTGTCTGGAAACTCGTGGTGGCGGCCTCGGATCCGGGCGCGAGCATTCAGGGCACGGCGCTCGGGGGCGAGGCTGGCATTTGGATCGCGACGGATCGCGAGTTGCGAAAATATGAGCACGAAGACCTGGTCGTAACCCATCCGCGACCGCAGGGATTTCAAAACGATAGCGTCGAGATGCTCGAAGATTTCCACGGCAATCTCTGGGTCGGCGGCGCGAATTCCGGTTTGCGCATCTGGATGACAGATGGGCGCGTCGTCACCGCGAGCGCCAGCGCGGAAACGTTGCCCGCGCGGGTCACCTCCCTTTTTGAAGACCGCGAACACAACGTTCTCGTCGGCACCGCTGGCGCGGGCGTCGCGCGTTTCAAGCCGCGACCGATTGCGGTTTGGTTTGGTCGCCTCGGCGGGCTCGCGGGGACGATCGTCAACGCGGTGTGCGAGGCGGAGCCGGGACGGATTCTCGTCGGCACGGAGGGAAGCGGGCTGCGTCGGATCAGTCGCGATCGCCCGCCTGAGTTGCTCGTGTCGCGCGATGGCGCCCTCGGGTCGAAGCAGCGGGTGACTTCGCTCGTCCGGACGCGCGATGGCACTGTGCTCGCCGCGGTCTCGGGCAAGGGGCTCTTTCGTGTCGAAGGCGACGGCGCAGTGGCCATCACCGCGCCACCGCTCGATGGATCACACATCCGGGCGATGCTCGAAGACTCGCGTGGGCGTCTGTGGATTGGTGACGAGAAAGGACTCGTGGTTCGTCGAAGCGATCGTTTCGAGCGTCTTGAAGCGGGAGATGCGGCTGGGTTGAGCGGCGTTCACGGAATCGCCGAGGACCGGGATGGAACGCTCTGGTTCGCGGCGAATGGCGCGCTTGCCCGACTCGCGGGTGAAAAAATGGAAGCCGTGCCGCTCCCCGGCGTGCCGCCGAATCACAATTTGCTCGGCCTTCTCGCTGACGCAGAGGGCAGTCTCTGGATCGGCGTGGAATCGACCGGGATCCTGCGTTTGAAAGGCGGGCAGGCCTTTCTCTTCACTGCGGCGCATGGCCTTCCGGTCCTGTCTCCGGGCGCGTTTGTCGAGGAAGGCGACTACCTTTGGCTGAGTGGTGAAAAGGGGCTCGTGCGCGTGAACCGCACTTCGTTCGACGCGGTGGCCGCCGGTCGTGCGAGCCGCCTCGAGCTGCAGCTTTTCAATCGCGCCGATGGTTTGCCCTCCGATGCCTGCCGCCGCGGCTATCAGCCGGCGGCATTCAAGGCGTCCGATGGCGAGCTTTGGTTTGCGACGCATAAAGGCGCAGCGTCGCTGCGTCCCTCGGAGATTCTCACCGCGGCCTACGAACCGCCGCCGGTCATCGAGGAGGTCCGGGCCGAACTGAAATTGATCATGGTGACGCCCGCTAATCGCGAGCGCATCGAGATTCCTGCCGGTACCCGCCACATGAGTATCCGCGTCGCGATCCCGTCGCTCGGCCGGCCCGAGTACGCTCGTTTCCAGTACCGGCTTCAAGGCTTCGACGACATCTGGCATGACGCCGGCAGCGAGCGCGTCATTCGCTTCTACGACTTGCGCCCCGGCTCGTATCGTTTTCACGTCCGCGCGATCGGCACCGATGGGCGCTTCGTCGAGACGCCGGTCTCGGTCGGGTTGACCGTCCATCCATTCTTCTGGCAGGTGCTTTGGTTCCGCGTCCTGTGGCTGGTGGCGCTGGTGGCTGCGGTCGCCTTCGTGGTCTGGCGCAGCCAGCAGGAGCGGATCCGCCGGCAGGAGGAAAAGCTGCGCGAGCAGGAGGCGCGCACGCAGCTCGAAGCACAGCTCCAGCAGGCGCAAAAAATGGAAGCCATCGGGCGGCTCGCCGGCGGCATCGCCCACGATTTCAACAACCTGCTCACGACCGTCTCCGGCAATGCCGAGCTCCTGCAAATGGACTTCGATGCGAAGTCCCCACACCACGGCATTGCAGCCGACATCTCGACCGCGGCGGCGCGCGCCCGCGATCTCATCGCGCAGATCCTCACCTTCAGCCGGCAGCGACCCGTGCAGCGGCGCGCGGTGGATCTGGCGCCCGTGCTCCGCGAGGCGATACAGCTCATGCGCGCAGGTTTCCCCGCGATGATCGAGGTGGATGTCGAAGTGCCCGAGACGCTGCCGCTCATCCTCGCCGACCCGGCGCAGATTCAGCGTGTCATCATGAATCTCGGCACCAACGCCGCGCACGCCATCGGCACGGCCAAAGGGCGCATCCTCATCCGCGCCGAGAGATTTCACGTCGGCCCCACGGGCGGGCCCGCCACCGTGCCGCCGGGCGAATACGTCCGCCTGACCGTGGCGGACAATGGCCGCGGCATGGACGACCAGACGCTCCGGCGGATTTTCCATCCATTTTTTACCACGAAGGAAGTCGGGCAGGGGACAGGCCTGGGGCTCTCTGTGGTCCATGGCATCGTCGAATCTCACGACGGCATCACCACCGTTCAAAGTCAGCCGGATTTCGGCACCACCTTCCAGATCTACTTTCCGGTCACCGCGGAAAGCGGCTCGGAGTCGAGCGCGCCGCTGTCGCCGCCACCGTCTGGCGCGGGCGAGACCATTCTCGTTGTCGATGACGAGGAGGTGGTTTTGAAAGTGACCCGCAGCATGCTCGAGCGGCTCGGCTATCGTGTGGAAGCGCGCTCCGATCCCCGCGCGGCGCTTGAGCTGCTGGCGGCGGAGCCGAATCGCTACCGCCTGCTGATCACCGATTTCGCCATGCCGAAGCTCGACGGCGTCGAACTGGCGCGCCGAGTGTGGAGCGTGCAGCCCGGCTTCCCGATCATCCTTTACTCCGGCTACGGCGGCAGCCTCACGCCCGGCGAGGCGGTGAAGATGGGCTTCGTCGAGTTGCTCGCCAAGCCGTTCACGCTGCACACCCTGGCCGAGGCCGTGATGAAAGCGCTGCGCACGACGACGGTGGTGGGAAGCTAAGCGATGTTCCAATCGCCGACATTCCCGCTACCCACAGCCGGCGGTCGCATCCAAACTCATTTTCTCATGGCCCAACTCGGCAAACGAAACACCCTTCGCATCGTCCGCGAGGCACCGCCCGGACTCTATTTGGACGGCGGCACCCACGGCGAGATTCTGTTGCCTGGCCGCTACATCCCGCCCGGCGCGGCGCCCGGTGGCACGATCGACGTCTTCGTTTACCGCGACTCCGAAGATCGCCTCGTCGCGATCACGGAGACGCCGCTGGTCATGGTCGGCGAATGCGCCTGCCTCCGCGTCGTCTCGGTGAAGCCGAACGTCGGCGCGTTCCTAAGTTGGGGTTTGGAAAAAGATCTCCTGCTCCCGCTGCGCGAACAGACGCGCACGCTGCGGCCTTTTGATTGGGTCGTCGTGCATGTCGCGATCGATCCGAAGTCGGACCGCATCATCGCGAGCGCGCGGCTCAATCGCTGGCTCGATCTTACCCCGCCCGAATATGCGGAGGGGCAGGCGGTGAAACTCCTCATCGAAAGTGAAACGCCGCTCGGCTACCGCGCGATCATCAATCACGCCCACCACGGGCTCCTCTATCATTCCGATCTCGGCGCGCCGCTGGCCATCGGTCTCGCGGTGGACGGATACGTCCGCACCGTGCGGCCCGATGGGAAGATCGATCTCGCGCTCGATCCCGTGGGCTATCGCCGGATTGGTCCGCTAACTGAGCAGATTTTGGAGGCACTGGAAGCCGCGGGTGGCCAGATCCGCTTTCACGACAAGACTCCGCCGGAGGAAATCCGCGCGACCTTTGGCGTGAGCAAGAAGGTGTTCAAGCAGGCTATCGGCGCGCTCTATCGCGAGCATCGCATCCGCATCGAGCCCGACGGGATCCGCGTTGCATCAGCGCACGTGAAGCGGTGAGGTTGCTCGCCAGTGCGGAAGAAACGGCGGGGCTCATGAACCCATTGATCCATCATGATGCGATGGTTTGTTGCTTGCCGCTGGGTGTGTTCTCGCTTCTAGTGTCGCCCGCATGATCGATTTCCATCCCCTCGAAAAACTGCTCCGCGAACGTGTCGTCATCATCGACGGCGCGATGGGCACGACCATCCAGCAATACAAGCTGACGGAGGAACAGTTTCGTGGTGAGCGGTTTGCGGATTGGACCGGCAAGGATTTGAAGGGAAACAACGAGCTGCTCAACCTCACGCAGCCGCAGATCATCGAAGAGATTCACCGGCGCTATTTCGAAGCGGGTGCGGACATTGCGGAGACGAACACCTTCAACGGGCAGTTCATTTCGCTCGGCGACTACGGGATGGAAAAGCTGGCCTACGCGCTCTCCTTTGCCGGCGCGCAGTGCGCGCGACGCGCGGCGGATGCGGTGATGGCGGCGCAGCCGGGGCGAAAATGTTTCGTCGCCGGGGCCATCGGACCAACGACCAAGACCTCGTCGATTTCCACCGACGTGAATGATGCGTCGGCACGCGGCACGACGTGGGATGAACTCGTGAAGGCTTATGGCGAGCAGGTAAATGCGCTGCTCGACGGCGGTGCAGACACGTTGCTCGTGGAGACGATTTTCGACACGCTGAACGCGAAGGCGGCGTTTTTTGCCATTGAGCAGATTTTGGAAGAGCGCGGCCTGGAGCCGATCGGCTTCCCGCGCGACGGCGCGAAGTCGCCAGTCGCCGATCGCGCGAAAGGCATTCCGCTGATGGCGTCAGTGACCTTCATCCAGAAAGGCGGCACGCGCGGCGTGACTGGCCAGACGGTCGAGGCGTTTTGGAACAGCATCTCGCACGTGCCGCTGCTCAGCGTCGGCATGAACTGCGCGCTCGGGCCGGAGGAGATGCGCCCGCTGATCGAGGAACTGTCCACGATCGCGCCGATCTATGTGAGCGTTTATCCGAACGCTGGACTCCCAAATCCGCTGCTGCCCACGGGCTTCCCCGAGACGCCGGAGACGCTCGCGCCGCAGCTCGCGGAGTGGGGACGCGCCGGCATCTTCAACATCGTCGGCGGCTGCTGCGGGACGACGCCGCCGCACATCGAAAAGATCGCCGCGGCCGTGAAGGGCATTGCGCCGCGCGTGGTGCCGACGGTCGAGCCGTATCTTCGGCTCAGCGGCATCGACGCGCTGACGCTCACGCCGGAGACGAATTTCATCAATATCGGCGAGCGCGCGAACGTCACGGGGTCACCGAAGTTTGCGAAGCTGATCCTCGCGGGCGCTTACGAAGAGGCGGTCGCCATCGCGCGGCAGCAGGTGGAAAACGGCGCGCAGATCATCGACATCAACATGGACGAGGGGATGCTCGACGGCGCGGCGGCAATGACGAAGTTCCTGAACTACATCATGACCGAGCCGGAGATCGCGAAGGTGCCGGTGATGGTCGATAGCTCGAAGTGGAGCGTCATCGAAGCCGGGCTGAAGTGCATCCAGGGCAAGGGGATCGTGAACTCGATTTCGCTCAAGGAAGGTGAGGAGAAATTCCTCGCCGCAGGCAAACTCGTGCGCCGCTACGGCGCTGCTGTGGTCGTGATGGCCTTCGACGAACAAGGCCAGGCCGACACGTTGGAGCGGAAGTGCGAGATCTGTAAACGCAGCTACGATCTGCTCGTGGAGAAGGTCGGCTTTCCGCCCGAGGACATCATCTTCGATCCGAACATCCTCACCGTCGCGACCGGCATTGAGGAGCACAACAATTACGCGGTCAACTTCATCGAAGCGACGCGCTGGATCAAAGCCAGCTTGCCGCGCGCGAAAGTCAGCGGCGGCGTGTCGAACATCTCGTTTTCCTTCCGCGGCAACAACCACATGCGCGAGGCGATGCACTCGGCATTCCTCTATCACGCGATCCGCGCCGGGCTCGACATGGGCATCGTCAATGCGGGCCTTCTCGAAGTGTACGAGGAGATTCCCAAGGACCTGCTCGAGCTCGTCGAAGACGTGCTCCTCAATCGCCGCCCCGACGCCACGGAGCGACTCGTGACCTTCGGCGAAAGCATGAAGCAGAAGGCCGGCGGGCCGGTGGAGAAGGCGACCGAGGAGTGGCGCAAACTTTCCGTCGAAGAGCGGCTCACGCATTCGCTGGTCAAGGGCATCGACGCGTTCGTGAACGAGGACACCGAGGAAGCGCGGCAGAAATACGACAAGCCGCTGAGCGTGATCGAAGGCCCGCTGATGGACGGCATGAACGTGGTCGGCGATCTCTTTGGCGCGGGGAAAATGTTCCTCCCGCAGGTGGTGAAATCCGCGCGCGTGATGAAGAAGGCGGTCGCGCATTTGCTTCCTTACATGGAGGCGGAAAAAGCCGCGACCATCGCCGCGGGCGGAGTCGTGCGCACGCAGGGCAAGGTGCTCATGGCGACCGTGAAAGGCGACGTGCATGACATCGGCAAGAACATCGTCGGCGTGGTGCTCGGCTGCAACAATTACGAGGTTATTGACCTGGGGGTCATGGTCTCCGCGGAAAAGATACTCCAGGCGGCCCGCGACAAGAACGCGGACATCATCGGCCTGAGCGGGCTGATCACGCCGTCGCTGGACGA
>JBAVML010000571.1:0-32293 GCA_049690035.1 Chthoniobacteraceae bacterium | reverse complement strand
AAGTGCGACCGCGTGCCGTCTTCGATGCCGCACGCATGGA
This sequence comes from Chthoniobacteraceae bacterium, assembly GCA_049690035.1. Taxonomy (GTDB): domain Bacteria; phylum Verrucomicrobiota; class Verrucomicrobiia; order Chthoniobacterales; family Chthoniobacteraceae; genus Chthoniobacter. The sequence goes on along the minus strand of JBAVML010000571.1, from coordinate 32,253 downwards.
CGATCGCGAGGTCACCCTCCTTCCACGAAGCTTCGAGCGGGGCGAGATTGGGATGCAAACCGAAGCGTTCATCTAGCCGGATGGCGTCGCTCTTCTTGATCCCAAGCCGGGGCCGGGCGCGGGAGTAGTGGTCGTCCTCGATCGGTGGCACGAGCGAGAGTCCGTCCGCGGCGCCGCGCTGGAAGATGACAATGAGCGTGCGGCGTTCGTCGCGATTGCCGGTGATGATGGCTTGAGGTGTGGCCATGGCTAGCAGCGTTGGAAGGCCGGAGCGGCGACGAGCAGCGCGAGACCGGCGCCGGCTTCGTGGAAGGCGGCGCGTTCGTCTTCGGCAGGTTTTCGTCCGAAGAAGGTGGCAATCAGCGCATCGTCGCCGCCGACTTTGGAGCGGAGATTTTCAAATTCGACGTGCGTTCCCTTGATTTGGTTCTCCGCCAGCGCGGTGGCGAAGTTCCAGCGCCAGAGCAGAGTGCTCTTCCAGTGCGTGGCTTCCTCGGGATAGCCATCGGGCGTTGGGTAACGAAAGGGCGCGTGGCCGAGCCGTTGCAGGTATTCGACGAGGCGCGGCGAGGCGTCACTGCGCGCATTCGACGCACGCAGCGCGGCGACGACGAAGTGAAACGGCCGCTTGAACTTCGCGCCGCGCATCTCTGGCGCGCGGAACTCCGTGGTCGCGAAAAGTGCGCGCAGCGTCGTGCGAATGTCGCCGCGGGAATCTGCGAAGGCCTTCGCGGTCGCCGTCACCGCGGCGGCGGGTGGTTCGTCGTGGATGAATCGGCGGCAGAGCTTCCACGCGATGTAGTGCGCCGTGCTGGGATGCGAGGTCACGATCTCGAGCACGCGGTCGAGGTCGCGTGCGCCGAGGCCCGCGGGAATTTGCTGGCCGAGCACGGTCTTCGGGCCGTCGTCGTGGAGGAACGCTTTGAACTCCACGCGACCTTTGAAGAGCTTCTTCTTGTCGCGCACCGTCCAGCCGGTGAGGCAGCGCGCGACTTCCATCACGTCGTTTTGCGTGTAGCCGCCATGGACGCCGAGCGTGTGCAGTTCCATCAACTCGCGCGCGTAGTTTTCGTTCGGCTTTTCGCTGTCGTCCTTGCGGCGATTGGCACGGCCATCGAGATACCAGAGCATCGCGGGACTGACGGCACTGGCGCGGATGAGGTCGCGGAAATTGCCGAGCGCATGCGTGCGAATGACATCGCGATCGTCGGCGACCTTGAGCCACTTACATTCGCCCTTCGAGGGATCGATGTTGAGGTGATCGCTCCAGAAATTCACCATGACCTCGAAAAGCTGGCGGCGGGTGAACGTGGCGCGCATGATCGTGGCGCTGGTGAGCTGCTGGAGCAGCACCTTGTCCTTGTATTCGTAGAGGTCGCCGACGCGTGCGCCGTGATCGCGCAGCGTGGGAAAAATCGCCTGCAGCGGGTCCTTGTCGTCCGCGCCCCGAGGAAAGATGCGGCTCTCCGGCTCATCCAGACTTTCGAACTGATGCCGGATGAGGCGCTCGCAGAGGAAGTCGTCGATCGTGTCGGGCGCGAGCTGCTCTTCGATGAAAGCAGCCGCGCCGAGTGCGGCCACGCGCGCGTAGTCGCCAGGGCGGGCACCAAAAGTCAGGCGGTTGAGGACGTGCGAGATTTCGTCGATCTCCGCATTCGCCGGCGCATCGAGCGGACCGTCCAGCGGCGGGTGCGTCGGTCTGCCGTACCAGCGCTGCATGTCTTCACCTGCCTGCCGGACGCGACTGCACGCACTCGCGGCAAACGCGGAACCGCCGAGGGCGAGGAAATGGCGGCGGGTCAGATTCACGACACGGGCGTGGCAAGCGGAGCGCTCGGTGCCGCTGCCGGCGAAGTCGCCAGGGGCGCGGGCTGGCGCTGCGGGCGGGAAAGGACGATCGCGCCGAAGCCGATGAGAAACGCGAACGGCATAAGGACGAAGGTGCCGAGAAAAGGCATGACGAACGTCAGCCCGAGCACGATTCCGCCGCGCAGAACGCGACGCCACGGCTCCTGCTCATCGCGGGCAGAGTGAAGCCCCTGGCCGATGCGCAATGCCAGCCCGGAAGCGCCGAAGAGCGCGACGAGCAAGGCGATCAAAACAAGGCCGATACCGAGAATTTTTCCGACCGTATTGGGAGCCTTCGAGCTGATGAGGAAGCCGATCGTGATGAGCGGAACCAACATCACGGCTCCGAGCGCCGTGGTCTTCACCGGAGCCCGGCTGATCTGCTCGGCGCAGCGCTCAGTCTGTCGGGGAAACAATCCGTAGGCCATCAACCAGTAGCCGACATACACGATGAGAAAGCCAAGGATGGTAAAAAGAAAGGTGAAGACGTCGGCGAGGTTCATGGTGGGGAGTAGATCTGGGGTGCGAGGTCAACGATGGAGACGCTAGGAATGTGAGAGGCGTTACACGAAACGTTTCGCCGGGCTGGAATTGGCAGCGAGGGCGGCGCTGAGTTTTCCGCGGGGGTCAGCATTTTCGTGATCCCGGCTCAACGCCACTCGTGGCGCGGGTATTTGCGCTGCAGCTCCTGCTTGATCTTCGGGTAGCTGTCCTTCCAGAAAGTCGCGAGATTTTGGGTGATCTGGATCGGGCGATGATTGGGCGCGAGGATCTGGATGACGAGCGGCAGACGGTTGCCGTCGATGCGCAATTCGCCGCTCACGCCGTAGAGATCCTGGATGCGCGTGGCGATGGTCGGCGGACCTTTTGGGTCATAGGTGATCTTTGCCTTGCGGCCGTTCGGCAGTTCGAGGCGTTCGGGAGCGAATTGTTCGATGAGCTCCTGCTGCCCGGCGGAGAGCCATGACCTCACGGTCGGCCAGACCTGTCGTTCTTTGATGTCCTTGTAGCTCGTGGCGCCGAGGCAGATTTGCTCGATCAACATCAGCCGGTCCTCGTCACCAAGTTTCGGTAGTTCGAACTCCGGATGCCACTCGGCGACTTGATTCAGCCGGATGATCCATTGATCGACGGCGTTGTCCCAGTTCTTCAACGGGCACGTCCCGGCGATGACTTCGCGTGCGAGCAGTGCGGCGGCGGATTCGTGCGGGACCTTGTCGGTGGTGTCGGAGCGGAGGACGAGATCGTGGAACCGTGTCTGCCGTTTCGCCATCACGCGGCGGAGCGTGGCGTCGAAATAGACCTCGCTCGTTTCCGCGAAGCCGTCGGGGAAAAGCTCACGCAGCCATTCCTCGCGGATGGAAGTGGCGAGCGTGAGCAGCGTTTCCACTTCGCCGCGCATCTGCACCTCGCGCACTTCGCTGGCCACGAGCAGTGGAGTGGTGACCACGCTCTCGCGGGCGAGCACGCCCTTGCGGCCATGGACCAGCGCACAGCGCAGCGTGCCGCGGTCGAGGCGCAGCGCGACCATGTCGGGGAAGCCGGCGAGCACGCAGCGCTGGAGCGCTTCGCCCGAGTCAACGCGCTCGGTGAGGTCGAGTTTTTCATCGCGCGCGATCTTGAGGAATTGATCGGCCAAAGCGGCGGCCTCGCGGGCGGCGATGGCGTTGATGCCGAGCGGGCGGCAGGCGTTCGGGTTGAAGTTCGACTGCGCGGCGAAACGATGCGCGCGCATCATGGTGAAGAAGTCGCTCTCCGCCATTTCGCCGAGATGTTTCTCCCGATCTTCCTCCATCTGCTTTCCCTCCGTGCGGCGGAGAAGATTGCGGCCTTGAGTCAGTGCCGCGACGAGCGCGCAGGCGGTAACGCAGCCGAGTTCGTGCGCGGCGAGCAGCATCCGCGCGTACCGGGGATGCGCGGGAAATGCGAGCATGCGGCGGCCGAGGGACGTGATGGCACCGGCGGAATCGAGCGCGCCGAGATCGGTGAGCAAGGTGAGTGCGCGCTCCAGCCCGCGAGCATCGGGTGCTTCGAGCCAGCGAAATTTCGCCACATCCTCGACGCCGCTCGCTTTCAAGGTGAGCACGACTTCGGCGAGGTCGAGGCGCTTCACCTCGGGCAACTCCTGCGGCGCGCGATCGAGGTGTTCGCGCTCGGTCCAGAGCCGCACGCAGCGGCCCGGTGCAGTGCGTCCCGCGCGGCCGGCACGCTGATCGGCGGAGGCGCGGGAGATGCGCTCGATGAGGAGCGTGTTGATGCCACGATACGGATCGAACCTCGCCATCCGCGCCAGCCCGCCGTCGATCACCAGCCGCACGCCGTCGATGGTCAGCGAAGTTTCCGCGACGTTCGTAGAGACGATCACCTTGCGCTGTTCGTAGCGCGCGACGGCAGCATCCTGCGCACCGGCTTGCAGTTCGCCGTGTAGCGGCAGGACGATGCATTCCTTCCCCGCTCGCGTGTGGCGGATCGCCTCGATAGTGCGCTGGATCTCGTAGGCGCCGGGCATAAAAATGAGCGCGTCGCCCTCGCTCTGCCGCGCCACGCGATCGAACTCCTCCGCCGCCGCATCCCACACCGGAAAGTCGCCGAGGGATTTTTCGAGGTATTCGATATCGACGGGAAACGTCCGCCCGCCCGAGGTCAGCAGGTCGCAAGGCGCGAGATACTTTTGCAGCGCGCCGGCATCGAGCGTCGCGGACATGACGATCAGCTTGAGATCGGGCCGGCGTTGCTCCTGAAGATCGAGCGCGCGGGCGAGCGTGATATCGCCGTAGAGATGGCGCTCGTGGAATTCGTCGAAGACAATCACGCTCACGCCGCGCAGACCGGGATCGGCGAGCATTTGGCGGAGCAGAATGCCCTCGGTGACAAAACGGATGCGCGTTTTCGCGGAGCACACACGATCGAGCCGGATCTGGTAGCCGACTTCGTCGCCGAGCTTGCCCTTCCGCTCCGAAGCCACGCGCGCCGCGAGCATCCGTGTGGCCAGCCGGCGCGGCTGGAGGACGACGATCTCGCCCTCACCCGCGAGACCGTGATCGAGCACGATCTGTGGGATCTGCGTCGATTTTCCCGACCCGGTGGGCGCCTGCAGCACGAGCCGCGAATGCTGACGCAGCGAGTCGATCAGCGCAGGTTCAAGTTCGAAGATGGGGAGGTCGCGCGGTGGCAAGGGAAGGTGATTCGTGATCGGTGAATGGTGATTGGTCGCGAGCGCGGTGGGACAGTAATTCTATTCACCGATCACGGATCACCAATCTCATCTGCGACCATGCTCCTCGCCTTCCACAAGCCCTACGGCTTTCTCTCGCAGTTCACGCCCGAGCTCGGCTCGCGCTGGGGCACGCTGGCGGAGTTTGGCTTTCCGCGAGGCGTGTATCCGATCGGTCGCCTCGACGCGGATAGCGAGGGGCTGCTGCTGCTGAGCGATGAAGCGGAACTCAACGCGAGGCTGCTTCACCCGAGCCGCGGGCATACCCGGACGTATTGGGCGCAGGTCGAGCGCGTCCCTTCTCGCGAAGCGCTGACGCAGCTCGCGCGCGGGGTGACGATCGGTGGGAAGATGACGCTGCCGTGCAAGGCGTGGCAGCTCGATCCGCAGCCGGAGTTGCCGCCGCGCGATCCGCCAATTCGCTTTCGCAAAAACGTGCCAGACACCTGGATCGCGCTGGAGCTCGTGGAGGGAAAAAATCACCAGGTGCGCAAGATGACGGCGTCGGTCGGGCATCCGACGCTGCGGCTGATGCGCGTGAAGATCGGGCAGCTCGAACTTGGCGCGCTCGCGGTCGGTGAGTGGAAGGAACTGGCGGCTGCGGAGCGCGTGGCGGTGTTTGCCAGCCAGTCTTAGTTTTTCCCGATCAGCCGCTGCTTCGCGTCCGCGGTGAGTGTCCGCGTATTCGCGATCCAGTTGCGCGCGGTGGCGCGATCCTGATTCAGCCACCGACGCGCGACACGCTCGACTTCCGCGCTGCGCATGGCCGCATCCGCGATGGTGCCGGCCCACGCGACTGCACCCTCGGGATCCGACTCGACCACGCGACTGGCGAACGCGCTCACCGCGGCGTCGCGCGAGCCGCCGGCGGGCAGGCGCTCGAGCCATTGCGTGGCCTTCACCACATCCTGCGAGGCGAGCGCCTGCGCCACGCTGCGCATTGCTTGAACGCGGCTATCGCCCTCGGGAAGTTTCGCGGTCCATTGCGCGGCGGCATCCGGATCGTTCTGCGCCCACTGCGTCGCGATCTGGCCCGCGGCGCTGCTCTGGGTCGAGCCGGTCAGTTGCGAGAGGTAGCTCGCGGCTTTTTGCGGATCGTTGCTAGCGAAGCCGCCGATGACGCCGGCGAGGACGTTTGCCTTCGTTGAGCCCTCCGGCAACGCCTGCGCCCACGCGAGCGCCTCGGATGGATTTTCGCGCGCCCACTGCGTGGCGATCTGCGTGATCGTGCCGGTGTCGGACTGACTCTTCGAGTCCACCTTCGTCCAGTAATCCGCGGCTGCGCGCGGATCGCTCTGCGCCCATTGTTGCACGATTTGCTGCTGTGCATTGCGGCGCGTATCGGCCTGCGTGAGGCTGGCGGCCCACGCGAGCGCGCCCTGCACGTCGTTGCGCGCCCAGGCGGAGGCGACCTGCTGGATGGCATTGTTGCGCGAGTCGCTCGCGGGCATCGCTTCGATGTAACGGGCGGCGGCTTGCGGGTCGGAGTTGGCGAGATTGGAGGCGGCGCTGGCGATCGCATTGTTGCGCGTCTGGCCGGGAGGCATCTGCTCGATAAGCGCGAGTGCGGATTGAATATCGCGGTAGCTCAGCGTCTGAACGAGCGTCATCAGCGCGCGATTTTTCACCTCGCCCGCGGGGAGCGCGAGCACCGCGGCGCTGGCGGCGGTGGGATCGGTGGTGGCCCAGTTGCCGTAGGCATTGCGAATGGCGTCGCTGCGCGCGCCGAGTTCCGGGATCTGGGCCGCCCACGCGAGCGCGCCCTGCGGATCGAGCTGCGCCCAGCTCGCGATCGTGGCCCGGATCGCCTGGTCGCGGTTTTGTCCGCGCGGCAGCGCCAGCGCCTGGCTCGCCGCGCTGGCCGGATCGCGTGACGCCCATTCGCTGAAGATGCTGTAGTGCAGGTTGTCGGTGTTGCGGTCCCGTGGCAGGGAATTGAGGTACTGCATGGCGGCCACGGGGTCGCGTTTGGCGAGCGTGGAGACGAGGCCGTACATGGCAGTGGAGCGCTGTTCGCCGGCGGGAAGGGCCTGCGCCCAAGCCATCGCCGCTTGCGGATCGGAATTGGCCCACACGCTGAAGACGCCGAGATTGGCGCCGTACCTTGAATAGTTATCGAGACCGAGCGCGAACTGCGCGGCGGCCCGCGGGTCCGACTCCGCCCAGCGCGCGACGAGGATCGGCAGCAAGGTCGAGCGATCCTGCCGCCGCAATCCCTGCGCGACGTGAATGGCCGCGGCCACTTCGGCGGGGCTCATCTTGCTCACGATATCATAGACATCATGCAGGCGGCGCAGGTCGCTCGTCTGGCGCAGCGCGGTGAGCAGCGCTTCGGCGGATTGCTTCTCCTCGGGAGTGCTCGTGTCGGAGACGACCTCGGGAGTTGAGTCGGAGCCGCGGAGCGGAGTAGCGCGAGCACCGGGCGGCGGAGTCGCGGCCCCGATGGTCGGAGCCGGCGTGGCGATCGTCGCCTGCGACGCGGATGGTCCCGCGTGGTCGCCCATGAGGAAGCCCGCGATCCAGCCACCGAGCAGGAGCGCGGCCGCGAGCAGCCACTTGAAGTTGTTGTTCATGGCGGGCGGGGAGACGCAGTGCGGTTACGCTTTTCGCCGTCGCCCGTCAATCCCGCGGATGCGCTTAGTACTTGAGAATGCGCGCGAGGAAATCGCGGCACTCGGCGGTCTGCGGCGTTGCGAAGAGTTCGGCGGCCGGCGCGTGCTCGACGATGCGGCCGGCGGAAAGGAAAGCCACGCGGTCGGCGACATGGCGCGCGAAACCCATTTCGTGAGTGACGAGGAGGAAGTCGCGGCCTTCGTTTTTCAGTTCGTCGATCGCGTCGAGCACCTCGGCGGTCATCTCGGGATCGAGCGCGCTGGTCGGTTCATCGAAGAGCAAGAGGCGCGGCTTGATGGCGATGGCGCGGGCAATGGCAACGCGTTGCTTCTGCCCGCCGCTGAGTTCGGCGGGACGCTTGTGCGCGTGGTCGGCGAGCTCGAATCGCGCGAGCGTCTGCTGCGCAAGATCGAGCGCGGCATCCGGCGCGAGACCATGCACTTTTTCCAGCGGCAGCGTGAGATTCGCGAGCGCGCTGAGGTGTGGGAAGAGGTTGAAAGCCTGGAAGACGACGCCGAGATGCCGGCGGTGTTCGCGCAGCGACGCTTCGCGGAAATCGACGGTAGCGCCATCGAGGGAGACGGTGCCCGCGTCTGGCGTTTCGAGTCCGGCGATGACGCGCAGCAACGTGGACTTTCCCCCACCGCTCGGCCCAATGAGCGCGAGGCTGCGCAGCTCGCCGAAGTCGGCGGTGATCCCGTCGAGCACGCAGTGCGCGCCGAAGCTCTTGGTGAGGCTGTCGAGCAGGAGATGCATCTAGGTTTCGAAGCGTGCGCGATTTTCCAACCGCTGCGTCCACAGCGAGATCGGCAGCGTGAGCACGAGGTAGCCGAGCGCCACGGGCAGGTAACTTTCGAAGGCCGAGTAGGTAAAGGAATTCACCTCGCCCGCCGCCTGCGTGAACTCCCCGAGGCCGAGCACGGAGAGCAGCGACGAGTCCTTGATGATCGACGCGCACTGCCCCGCGAGCGGCGGGAGGATCTGGCGGATGGCTTGTGGGAAGATGACGTAGCGGTAGGTCTGGGCGCGGGTGAGGCCGATGGCGCGTGCGCTTTCGAGCTGCGACTTGCCCACGCTCTCGATGCCGGCGCGGATGAGTTCGCTGATGTAGGCGCCGCTGAAGCTCGCGAGGATGAGCGCGCCGGCGAGGAAGCGGTAATCGCGCGAGAGCTGCTGGCCGAAGATGTACCAGTAAAAAAAGATCTGCACGAGCAGTGGCGTGCCGCGCGTGAGCTCGACGAAGATGCGGGCGAAGTCGCGCAGCGGCAGCAGCGGCGAGCGGCGGGCGAGGGCGAAGATGAGCCCAAGCGTGATGCTCATCGGAATGGCGAGCGCGGAGATGCCGAGCGTCGCGAGCCAGCCCTGCCAGAAGAGCGCGCGATAATTCCACACCGGCTGCCAGGTCCAGCGATAGTCGAGAAAGTAAAACGCGCCGAAGCAAACGAGCCCGAGCAAGGCGAGCGCGAGGATGAAGCTGGTGGTGCGGGCCAGCGTGGACACGGCGCCGCGCTCGGGGGCGAGGAGTGAGAAGCGGGCGGCGGCGGACATCGGCGCGGAAGAATTCACGATTGTGTGACGCAGCGCGAGACTCGTCTTGGCGTGCGGCGCCACATCCTTAGTATCGCCCGATGCGTTACGCCCCCATCGATCCGGAGCTCTTCATCGAAAATCGCGCGCGCCTGAAGCAACTGCTGCCACCGCGCTCGCTCGCGGTGGTGAATGCCAACGACATCCCGCCGACCAACGCCGACGGCACGCTTGGCTTCGTGCAGAACTCAGACCTCTTCTACCTCACGGGGGTCGATCAGGAGGAGACGATCCTCATGCTTTACCCCGACGCACAGGACGAAAAACTGCGCGAGATCCTTTTTCTCCGCGAGACGAACGACGACATCGCGACATGGGAAGGCCACAAGCTGACCAAGGACGAGGCGCGGAAAAGGACGGGGATCAAGGAAGTGCGCTGGCTTGCCGAGTTCCCGTTGCTCTTTCGCGGATTGATGTGCGAGGCGGAGCAGGTGTTCCTCAATTCCAACGAACACAAACGCGCGAGCGCGGAGGTGCAGACGCGCGACGACCGCTTTGTGCAGCGGGCGCGGGAGCAGTTTCCGCTGCACAATTTCCAGCGACTCGCGCGGCTGATGCACAAGCTGCGGGTGGTGAAGTCGGCGTTTGAGATCGAGCTCATCCGCAAGGCGACGGCGCTGACGGCACGGGGTTTCGGGCGCGTGCTGAAGTTTGTAAAACCCGGCGTGAACGAGGTGGAGATCGAGGCGGAGTTTGCGCACGAATTCATCCGCGGCGGCGGCGGATTCGCCTACGGGCCGATCATCGCGTCGGGGCCGAACGCATGCGTGCTGCATTATGAGGACAACGATCAGGTCTGCAAAAAAGGGCATCTGCTGCTGCTCGATGTCGCGGCGAGTTACGCGAACTACCGTTCCGACCTCACGCGCACGATCCCGGTGAACGGTCGCTTTTCGCGCCGCCAGCGCGAGATCTACAACGCGGTGCTGCGGGTGATGCGTGCTTCGATCGCGCTCGCCATGCCGGGCAAGCTGCCGCGGCTCTGGCAGAAGGAAGCGGAGGCGCTGATGGAAAAGGAACTGCTCGATCTCGGGCTGCTGAAGAAGAGCCAGATCCGCAAGCAGGACCCGGACAAGCCGGCGTTAAAAAGGTATTTCATGCACGGCATCGGGCATCCGATGGGGCTCGATGTGCATGATGTTGGATTCATGACGGAGCCGATGCAGGAAGGCTGGGTGATGACGGTCGAGCCCGGCATTTACCTCAAGGAAGAAGGCCTCGCGGTGCGACTGGAGAACGACATCGTGGTCAGCGAACGCGGGCCGGTGGACTTGATGGCGGAGATCCCGATCGAGGTGGAGGAGATCGAGGCGGCGATGCGGCGTTAGGTGTCGCGTTGATTCTCGTAATCGACACGCGATCAAAGACCGCGGTCGCGGCGCGCTCTTTCGTTCCGAGCCAAACGACGAAACCCGCCACAGGCTTTTGGGACATGGGAACGCCTTCCAGCTTGCCGATCGGCTTCCATTGCTTCGCGTTCGCGGAATACTCGGCGGTCAGGATCGAGCCGCGGCGGGTGATCCGGAGCCACGAGATTTTCGGCGCGGGAATCGGAGCAACGAGTTCCGGTGTGGCGTCGGCGGTCTTGCGCGCGGCCGCGGCGAGAGCGCCTTCCTTAGTCAGCCACACGGAGAGGCTCGGTGCTCCGTTGGCGGCGGAATCGCGGACGCTCAAGCCCGCCGCGCCGTCGTGTGCGACCACGTGCGCGGTCAGCGTCCAGCTCCCATCCATGGTGCGGAAATGGAATGCGCTGTCGTCCTTCTCACCGTCGAGTCCGCTCCCGTTGCTGACCACCCGCAGCGCGCCGCTGCGGGGATCGACGGCGGCGCTGAACTTGACTCCGCCAGGGTTGATCTCCAAGGCCGCCGTTTTCCATCCGCTCCAGTCGAACCTGGCCGGTGCTGGTGGCGTTGCAGGAGGTGCGATCGGAGTCGCGGGTATCGGAGTCGGACCCGGAGTCTGCGGCCGCGGTGAAGCGACGGCGATTGGCGGCGGCGTGGGTTGCGGATGCGCGCGCTTTTTCCACGCGAAGACACCGACGGCGATCGTGAGCGCGATAAGGATCAGACTCACCGAAGCCCAAAGCAGGCTCGAATCCCGTGGCGGTTTGGGCGGCGGCGTTGGCGCAACGCGCTTTACCGGGGGCTGCGGGCGCGAGACTGCCGGAGCGTCGCGCCGCGCGACGAGCGTGCCGGCCTGGATGAGCTGCGCGACGACTTCGCTCCAATACTGAAAGCGTTGCGTCGGCTCCGAAGTGAGCATGCGATTGAGCACGATCGCGGTCTTATCGTGCAGCGGGCTCACGGTTCCCTCGACGCGCACGTCGCCGCTTTCGATCATCTCCAGCGCGTTCAGCCCGTGCGGTTCGCCGCCGTGGAGCGGCTCGCCGGTGAGCGCGTGGACGAGCGTGGCGCCCAGCGAATAGATGTCGCTGTACGCTTCCTCGGGTTCATTGCGCAGGCGCTCCGGCGAGACGTAGCAGGCGCGGCCCCACATGGTGCCGAGGTCGTCGGCGGCGATTTGGTAAAGCGCGGCCTGGCCGAAGTCGGTGATCTTCAGCGTGCGTGCATCGGCGAAGACGAGATTGTTCGGCTCGAGGTCGCGATGATGATGCCCGGCAGCGTGCGCGGCCCCGAGCGCGGTGGCAGCTTGCACGCCGATGGCGAGGACTTCCGATTCGCGCAGCTTTCCCCGCTCTGCGAGGCGATCGGCGAGCGAGCCGTGGGTGAGCCATTCCATGGCGATCCACGCGGTCCCTTGCTCCACGCCGGTCGCGAAGATGCGCAGACAGTTCGGGTGATTCAGCCGCGCGATCGCCCATACTTCTGATACGAAATATTCCACGTCGGTGGCTTCCGCCGCCAGCGGTGGCTGGAGCAGCTTGATCGCGAGCGGCGCGCCGGCGCTGTCCACTGCGCGCAGGATGACACCGAGCCCGCTGCGGGCGAGCACTTCGTACAAATGATAGCTGCCGATCTCTTCCCGCGCTCGTGAGATGACGCCGCACTGCGGACACGGCAGCGGCATGAACACCTGCGCGCCGTTCAGTGTGATTTGCGCGCCGCACTGCGGGCAGGGGTGTTCGGTGGAGGAACGCAAAACGCTCGGTGCCTAACCGCGCGGCGGTTCCTTCCCGCCATGCATTTTTTCCGCCTTCACCTCGTTCGCGCTGGCCCGGCCGTGTTCGAAATCACTGAGGTTGGCGATGGTCGTCTCGGCGATATTTTGCAGCGCCGTGTCGGTGAAATACGCTTGGTGCGAAGTGACGAGGACATTGGGAAAAGTGAGCAGCCGCTGGAGCACGTCGTCCTGGAGAATTTCGCCGGAGAGATCCTCGTAAAAGATGTCCGCCTCCTGCTCGTAAACATCGATCCCGAGGAAGCCGACCTGCCCGCGCTTCAATGCTTCGACCATGGCCACCGCATCGATCAGCGCACCGCGGCTCGTATTGATGATCATCACGCCGGGCTTCATTCTCGCCAACGTCTGCGCGTTGATCAGGTGATAGGACTCCGGCGTGAGCGGGCAGTGCAGGCTGATGATGTCGGAGCGCTCGAGCAGCGCTTCGAGGCTGACGTAGCTGCCGCCGAACGTCTCGAATTCGGGATTGTGAAACGGATCGCAGCCGAGCAGCGCGCAGCCCATCGCGCCGAGCGGCTTCGCTGTAAGCAGCCCGATCTTGCCGGTGCCGATGAACCCCACCGTCCGTCCGTGCAGATCGAAGCCGAGCAAGCCATCGATGCCGAAGTTGCCTTCGCGTACACGATTGAATGCGCGGTGATATTTCCGGCTCAGCGTGAGCATGAGTCCGATGGTGAACTCCGCGACCGCGTAGGGCGAATAGGCCGGCACCCGTCGGATGCTGATGCCCAGTGCTTCCGCGGCCTTTACGTCCACTTGATTGAAACCCGCGCAGCGCAGCGCCACGACGCGGATGCCCTGGCCCGCGAGCACGCGCAGGGTCGGCGCGCCGAGTTCGTCATTCACGAAAGCGCAGACGGCTTCGCAGCCCGCGGCGAGCGCGGCGCTGCGTTCTGCGAGTCGATCCTCGAGGAAGACGAGGTCGTGATCGGTGTGCGCGCTGGCCGCGCTGAGAAAACGCTGGTCGTAGGGTTTGGTGCTGAAGACGGCGACTTTCATGGCGACAAACTGGATTTACTCCGCACTCGCCGCGAGGCGGTCGGCGTGCAACCGCGCGACCCGCCACATGTAGGCAGGGCCGCCCTCCGCGGTCTGGCCCCACGCGCTCGCCGCGGCTTTGCGGATGAGTTCGAGCGCCCGTTCGCGATGGCCGAGCAGCGCTTCGTTCAGGCCGGCGTAGTAGTTCGCAAAAAACATCACGCGCTCGTCGCGGGACAGGCCCTTGCTTTCGATCTCCCGGAAAACTTCGTCGGTCGTCCGTTTGCCGGCGAACATCTCGTAAAGCGCGGGGAACGGCTCGCGATCGAAACGGGTGTAAACGAGCATCTCCGCGCGCGCCTTCTCCAGACTCTCCCCGCGGGCCTGCGCGAGGAATTTCCAAATGCCGTTCTCGCGATCGCCGGCTTCGTAGGTCTGATATTTTTCGAACTGCCGCGCCGACTTCGCGAACTCGCGCGCGAAGTAGTAGGCGATGCCGAGCCGCCAGTGCGGCGCGTCCTGCGCGGGATCGAGCGCGATCATTTTCTCGAAGTCCGCGACGGACTCCGCGAAGTGGCCGAGGAAAAGATGGCAGTCGCCGCGCCGCGAATAGAGCCGCACGGAGTCCGGCGTTTTCGCCAGCGCGGCGGTGAGTTCGTCGAGTTCCGTGGCGGTCCGGGCGAGCATCGCGCGCGTCGCATCGCTGGCGGAATCTTCTGCGGCGCGGGCGAGCGGAAGGAACGCGAGCGAGAGCGCGACGATGATCTTCGTCCAACGAGCGGTACGGGAGGAGAGCATTCACCGAGGATGGCGGCAGGTGCGGGTGCGCACAAGCGCGGGCGTGCCGCCTGCCGTCAGCGCAGCCGCAGCGACCAGACCTCCGGCGTGCGGACGCGTGGGCGCTCTTCGCCATTGGGCACGACGAAGCGATCGCCCCACGCCACCACCGGCACGGTTGCGCGGGAAAAAGGAACCTCGCCTGCGACAGCCCAGCGATCGCTCTTGGTGCCGTATGCGAGCATGGTGAGCGGGAAGCCGGGGTGCAGCCTGACGGGCTGGAAATCCACCTTGGTGCCGTCATCGCCCGAGATAAGCAGCAGGCTCGACACGCCCGCCGGCACCGCGGGCGACGGCGCCGCGACCGCGGGCCGCGGCAAATCGGCCAGGCGCTTCCAGCCCTGATCCGGCGTGAAGCGGTAGGCGTCGCGAAGAAACTCGCGCACCGGTTTGCCATCGGCGCCGGCGGTCAGCTTCGCGCCGCTGAAGAGGAAGAACGAGCCGGCCTGCACGCCGGCCACCGCGAGCATCCGCTCGGGGCCGGGCCATGGTTCGAGTTCGCGCCAGAGCAGCGCGGGATCGTCGAGATTCAAGGCCCAGAAGGTCTTCAGCGCCGTCGTGCTGGTCGGCGTCTCGATTCCGCCCGCGACGTAGATCGTGCGCCCGAGTACCGCGCCGCAGGCATTCGCGCATGGTTTCGGCAGGTCGGGGAGAGCGGTGGTGAGCAATTCGCCTCGACGCCATTCCAGCCGAAAGACCTCCGCGTAGTGCTGCGCGACATCGCTGCCACCGATGCAGAAAACCGAGTCGTCGGCTGTCACCGATACGCCGTAGCCGAGCGGACGCGGCAGGCGCGCTCCCACCTTCCACTTCGCCCCGCCCTTTTCGAGCACGAAGATGGAGTCGTACCACTTCTTCGTGAAGCTGTCCGCCCACTTGTCTCCGATGATATTGGCGCCGCCGGCGACGATTAGCGCGCCGCCGCTCACTCCCGCAAACGGCGCGGCGAATCCTTCCGCGTCCGGAATCGGCGGCAGCTTTTCCCAATCGAAAACGGGCGCGGAACCTTGGGCGAATGCGGCGGGTGAGGCGATCGACATGACGGCGAGGAACGAGAGCTGCGCGAGGAATCGGCCTACCATTCTCCCTTCCTCCCAAATTTGGCTTTCGCGTTTTCGCCGAAGCGTTGCCCCGCCGCGTTGATTGCGTCGAGTACTTCGCGCGTGCTTTTCCCGGCCGTATCGCGGGCGGCGGGGATCAGCGTTTCGCATTCGTTCGCATCCATAAAACGCGCCGCGTCGAGCAGCCGCGCTTCATCCTCCGGCGGGATGGCGAGGAAGCCGTGCTTGTCCGCATGCACGAGCTGGCCCGGCTGCACCGTGCGTCCGAAGACCTCCACGGCCGCGCCCCATCGGACCGGACACGAAAAAGCGTGCCCTACGCACATGCGCCGCGCGATCGCTTTGAAGCCGGAGTTGCGCATCTCATCGAGGTCGCGGATGCCGCCGTCGATGATCGTGCCGACGCAGCCGAGCGCGCGGTGGATGTTGCTGTTCACTTCCCCCCAAAACGCGCCGTGCAACCGTGGCTTGTCGAGGTCCTGCACGATCACGATTTTCGGGGCAAGAACGCTCGCGACGTACTCGCGATACTCGCTCCACGCACGTGGGTTCGCCTCGGGATGCTCTCTTTTGCTGGGCTCCACGACGACGGTCACCGCGTAGCCGACCATCGGCCCCATCTCCGGCATGAAGTCGCGAGTGTCCTCGACGTTGAAGCCTTCGCGGCTCGCGTCGTGTTTCGTGAATTGCTCCCAGCCATTAAAAATGGTGGGCGTGTTCCAGCGCTTGAGCTGGAGCAGATCGGCGTGCGCGAGGCGGGATGGAGTCGAAGACATGGAGTGAAGAAGGTTACTTGGGCCACTCGCCGTTGACGATCGGCCTCAGTTCAAGCTTTGCGGGATCGATGACCGCGTGGCGCACCTTCTGCCGTTTCCACGTGTAAGTGACATGCACCAGTCCGTCACTCGTCTGGATGATCGCGGGATATGAGTACTCGCCCGGCTCGCTTTCGAGTACGAGAGCGGCCTGCCAGGTCTGGCCGTCGGTCGAGGCGGCGAGGTTGAGCGGTGAGCGGCCCTTGGCCGTGTGATTGTAGATGATCAGGTGGCGACCATCCTTGAGCGTCACAGCATCGGTGCCGGAGTTCGGATTGGGCAATTCCGTCAGCGTCATTTCACCCCACGACCGGCCGCCATCTTCCGAGGCGACGCGGAAGACCTTCTTCTGTTTCGTGCGCCCGATCGCGGCGAGCCGATCGCCGCCGAGGAAGAGGACGCTCGGCTGGATCGCGCCGATTGCCACGCCGTCGTTCACGGGTTTCGACGCCGACCACGTTTTTCCACCGTCGCTGCTCCGCTCGAAATGCACGCGCCAGCCATCGTGCTCGCTGCTCGTCGGGGAGAGAAGATCCCCGTTTGCGAGCTGCACCGGCTTGTTCTTGATCGGCCCCAGGATGCCATCGGGCAGGCGGCGCGCTTCACTCCAGGTCTTTCCGCCGTCGTCGCTGGTGCGGAGCATTCCCCACCAGGTGCTCGGATCGGGCCCCACCTTGTAGAAGAGGAGCAGCGGCCCGGTCTTCGGCTGGAAGAGCACGGGATTCCAGCTCGGGTGCCGCGTGCCATCGGGTTGCACCCCATTCGCGACTTCGACGGGCGCGGTCCACTGGCCGCCTACGTGGCGCGCGACCCAGATGCCGACGTCGGGATTCTTTTCCGCCGTCCCGCCGAACCACGCCGCGACGAGTTGGTCGCCCCTTGTTTCCGCGAGCGTCGAGGCGTGGCACGACGGAAACGGCGCGGATTCGTAAATGAACTCGCTCTTCAACAAGCCAGTGGGCTGAACAGGCGCTGCTGCGGCCGCAAGGCCCGCGCTCGCGAGGTAAAGGGCGCAAAGAACGCGCGCGGGCCACATTCGCACTTTGGTGGAAAACGGGTGGGCCACCGTGGAGTTGGTCGTCGAAAATCGGACGTCGGGCATGGTGTTTTGATTTTGAGGAAGGTGAGCAGCGTGGCTCGGGGACTCGGCGGGATCAGTGCGGAACGCGGTTGAGTGTGTAATAACTCTGCCGGTGCCAGAGCGATTCACCTTTTGCCGAAAGCAGCGTGGGTAACTCGATCTCGTGGACGTAACCGGCGCGCAGATTCGCACAGCGCAGGGCGACGCTGCGCTGATCGGCGGAAAGCGTGGTATCGCTAAACTGCAGCGCCTGCGGGTCGGTCTCGGGGCTGCCGTATTTTGCGTGATAGAGATAGGTGTAGCTCTGCCCGATGAAGCCCTCCGCGCCGCGTAGACTCGCGGGATCGATCGGCTGCGTGAAGGTGAAGCGAAAGCCGTCCGGCAGCGCTTCCATCTTCTCTACCTCGAGCGGCGTGCGCGCCGTCCACACGATGCGCTGGAGGCCGAAGCCGCGGTTGCCGTAGCTGTTCCAACCGCGGTTCGACTGGCCGACGACCATCGAACCGTCGGCGAGAAAGTTCACGCTCAGCGCCGCGCTTTGCAGTCCGCCGATGAAGGGGAAACAAGCGCCCTGGTATTCGCCGCCGACCTTCTCGAGGAAGACGCGATTCACGCCCGAGTGGACGAACTCGCCGACGAACAACTGTCCCGCGAACGGGCCGAACTTCCCGCCCGTCATGTCCGCATGCAGACCCGTGGGGCTCTGCCCCATCTTCAGGTAGGGAAACCACACCGCCGGCAGGCAGTAGCCGGGCACCTGCTCGGCAGCCTGCGCGACGGTGATCTCCTGCGGCAGCTTGCCGGGATCTTTCACCGGCGAGTCGGGCCGCTTCGTGTCGGCGATCGATTCGGCGTGGCCGAAGAACGCGCCCTTGCGCACGTGCAGCAGCGGATTCGTGCCGAACCACGTGCCCTGTTGATCAGTGACGAAGAGGTCGCCCGCGGCGTTCGTGCCGATGCCGCACGGCGAACGAAAACCGGCGGCCCATGGCTGCGTCCGCCCGCCCGGCGGCGTCATCACACACCAGCCACGCCAGAGCGTTGCCTTCGCCTCGTCGCCGGCGCCGGACCACTTGTTTCCCATGGTCGAATTGAGCGTGGTGAAGGCATTGCCCGCGGCATCAAAAACCGGGCCGTAGGCGTACTCGTGATACGCACCGGACACGCCCCAGCCGCTCGCGACGGCGAGGTATTCATCGGCCACGCCGTCGCCATCGGTATCGCGGATGCGCGTCACTTCCGCGCGCTGCGTCGCGTAGAGCGCGCCCTCGTGCCAAGCGAGGCCGAGCACCTCGTGCAGGCCGGTGGCGAAGAGCTTGTAGCCGACATTCGCGACCGTCGCCGGCTCGGCGAGCGGCTTGTCGAGAATCCAGATTTCGCCGCGGCGAATCGCGACCGCCAGCCGTCCGTCGGGCAACGCGGCGAGTCCGCTCGCCTCGAGCTGTAGACCAGCGGGCAATTCGTAGGTGACCACGCGATAAAAGTCGCGCTGTTCCTGCGCGAACGCAGCACCCGCGAGCGCGAGGCATGCGGCGAGAGCGCTGGCAAAACGTTGGATTACCACGAGAGCACCTCCTTCGTTTCACCGCCGTTTGCCCTCACGATCCGCTCGAATGATTTTCCGTCCGCCGTCGGTCGCAGGGTGTCTTCCACGTCCCTGCCGTCGCGCTGGTAGAGGAAGGTCGGCACGCCATCCCGGCTCACGCGATAGCCACGGTAGTCGCGCGCCGCACCATCGTCCGGCAGCGCTCTTACGTCCGTGCCGAGGGGCTTGATGGGCTTCATCGCGCGGTCTTGAAAATTGCTCATCGCATCGAGGTAACGTCCCTTCCAGATCTGCGTCCACCGGCAGGATTTGGCGTCGAAGGTCGCATTCAGGCCCTGCGGAAAGCCGATGCCGATGGCGTGCGTGCCGGCGCCTTCGATGAAGCTGCGCAGCACGACCGGATGCCCGGCGATGGCGGGCTTCAGCTCGTAGTCGTCGTTGGAAAAAAGACCTTCCGGCAGCGGCTGCCCGTCGATTTCGCGCAGATAGGTCCAGATGGTTTCGATCTCCTTTGCGGCGTCTTTTCTCCCAGTGAAAAGCGGTGGCATCACTGTGCCGGGCTGCGTCGCCTGCGGATCGAGCAGCAGCTCCTTGAAATACTCCGGGCGCAAGCGCTGCGCCGTGAAAGTGAGCCGCGCGACTGGCGGTCCGAGCGACTTGCGGTCTTTCAGCCCGTGGCAACTCACACACGCGAGCCCGCCCGCGCCGAGGAGCTTGCGCCCCGGCTCCGCGCGGTGGTGCCCGAGCAGGCCGCTGACGTTGATCTGCACCGGCTTCGCGAGCGCGTCTGCCTCCTCGAACCACGCGATCAGCGGCTCGGTCTGGGCGCGACCAAAATCGGGCATCCGCGTATTCGTGTAGGGCCGCACCGCGCCGTCCTCACCCCAGAGGATTTTGGCAAACCACTCGACCGTGAGCTTCCGTCCCACGCGATCGAGGAGCGGCGGAAGGTGCGCCATTTCGCCGAGCGATTCCGCGCCGGGATCATTCACCGTGAAGTAAGCGGCGCGAACCGGGTCCGGGCCGCCTTGGCCGGCGCGGACGTGGCACGCGTAGCAATTCAGCCGCGTGAATTGCCAGTCGATCTTTTGCGCCGCGGTCTGGGGTGAAGGTGCGGACTTCACGGAAGCAATCGCGACGCTCAGCGCGCGACGCTGCCCCTTGCTCAGCGCGAAGTGCGGTGTGCCGGTCGGCGGTGCGGGCGCGAGACAGCCGCGGTCTGCGGCGAGGCTGGCCAACGCGGGCGCGGTCGAATCAAACGCCTTTTCTCCCGTGCTGTGGCAGGCGCTGCACCGCTGCTGGTTGAAGATTTCACGCCCACCAGCGATGCGATCTGGCGCGCCTTTCGATGCTGACAATTTCACCGCGCCTTCCTGCTGAAGATACCGCGCAATGTCCGCCGCTTCCTGCACGTTGAGACGCATCGATGGCATCCGCCCACTCGGCCGCACGCGCAGCGGATCGTGGAGAAACTCGCCGAGGGCGCGGAGATCATATTCCCGTGCCAGCGCGATCGGCACCGAGGCATCGCTGGGCTTGATTGCATTCTGCCCAGCCGACTGCGCCGGCGCATGACAGGCAACGCAGCCGACGCTGTGATAGAGCTCCTTGCCCCGGCCTGCGTCTCCATCCGGCATCGTCCCGACCGGCTCCTGCAACGACGCGAGATAGTCCACAAGCAGATCGATGCGGGCCGCGTCATTCCCGGCGCCGCCGAACATTCGTGGCATGCGGGTGCCCACCTTGCATTGCTGCGGATCGCTGATCATCCGCCGCAGCGCGCCGGCATTCAGACGCGAACCGACGCCCGCAAGGTCCGGTGCGGGCGCGGAGCTGAGGCGCTCGCTCCACGCGTGGGGCGGTGTGTGGCAGGCGGTGCAATTTAACTCGGCGAGCAGCAGCAATCCGCTCTGCGCGATCTCGGCCTCCGATTTCGCCGTCGCGGAGAGCCGGTCAAATCCGGGTATGACCGGATGTGCCATCGCGGTGGCAGCGGATACCGAAAACAAACCCAGCCACTTTCTCCAATCGCGTCGCTTCATCCGAGCAACCCGTCGAGGTGCGCCCGCGCGCGGTTAATCTCCGCTGTGACTTTCTCCGCCGTATCCAGGATGGGGAATCCGCGCGGCGTTGGGTGCATGAAAATCTCCGTCGGCCCGCTGAACTGGATTTCCGCCAGCGCGCCGAGCAGCGGCTTGAAATCAAGCTTCCCACGTCCGGGCAACTGCTCGAGTTCCTCGTCCTTGGGCATCACCTTCGTGCAGCCGCGCCCGTGCTCCCAGGCATAGAAAAGCGCGAGCTTCGGCCCCGCGTCGCGGATCAGGCCGACGATCAGCTCCGGGTCCTGCGGCAGATGGTATGGGGCCAGCGCAATGCCGATCCCCGGCGCAGACAGCTCCGCCAGCCAGCGCAGCGAGTCGGGTGAATTGATGACGTTGTTGACGTGATTTTCGATCGCTATGGTCAGGCCGCGCTCAGCCGCTTTCGCGGCGCTCGGCTTCAGTTTCTCGACGAACGTTTTTACCTCCACCTTGAGCGCGTCGCCGGTCAGCTTCGCATTCCCGTTTCCGCCCGTGACGATCACCTTCGCGCCGAGCTTGTGCGCAACGTCGATCTCCTTTTCGAGCCGGAACGGCCCGAGGTCGTAGCGCGTGAAGCAACCGAGCGTGACGCCGTGCTCGCGTAGCATCTCCGCGAACTTCTCGTGGCCGATCGCCTCCAACTCCTCGCGCTGCGTGCCGTGCGCCTTCGGCCACAGGTCGATGCTCGTCGCGCCGGTTTTCTTCACCTCCGGCAGGATCGTAGCCAGCGGCAGATTGCCATACATCGAAGAGGCGAGCATGTAGCGGAGGCGGAGCTTCGGATCGACCGCGGCGCGGGCCACGGCCAGGCTGCCCGCGCACGCGGTGAGGGTGTGGAGGAAATGGCGGCGGTTCATCGGGGGAGGAAAGTTCACGCCGGCAGCGTGCGCTGGATCGTCTTCATCGTCTCGGCCTGGCGCGAATGCACGAAGTCCATCGCCTTCTTCACCCTGGCCAGCGCGGCGGGGTAGTCGGCGTCGATGGAGAAAAGAATCTCCGCCATCTTCTCCGCCGGCGTGGAGTCAAATTCCGGCAGCCATTCCGCGAGGCCAATGTCCTGGAACATCCAGCACTTCGGACTGTGGAACTCGGAATAGGTGTGGATGATCGGCGTGCCGTTCGCGAGGGCGATGATCGGTGAATGCGGCTCGTGGCAGACCACGGTGTGCGCCCGCGCGAAGACCGAAGCGGCTTCGTCGGCGTTCCAGAAATATTCGAGATTCACCACATGCTTCTGAATCTCCGGCGGCAGCGGATCGAAGATCAGCCGCTTGTTGTGCTCCATTTCCTTCTTCACCTCGGGCGCGATCAGCACCTTGTGTCGGGTCTTTTGCACCCAACGCGTCACGAGGTCGCGATAGACGCCGGCGCGGCGCTCGTCGTCGGCGACCTGCTGCGGCGAAGGGTGCAGCGGGTTGAGGCTGGGCACGCGTTTGTCGTCCACGCCGGGGAGCTTGGCGGTGTTGGTGCGGAGCTGAAGGGTGATGAATTTTCGCTCCTCCAGCCCGAGCTTTTTCATCGTGGCCAGCCCGCGCTCCTCGTCGCGCACATCGATCCCGAAGCAGCCATCCGGGCCAAACTCGAGCGTCGGCGCCTTCACGCCCGCGTTCTTCAAAATGTCGAGCGTCTTGCTCTCGCGGCAGTAGATGAACGAGGCGCCGTCAAGCATCGCGATTCGCTCAGCCGCGCCATGGCCCTCGACCATACTGGGAAAATACGACTGCCCGTAGAGCCCGTAGGGTTTGCCGATCTTGCGGCAAAACTCTATGAAGCTCGTGTCCTGGCCCATGCCGGAGTTGCGGACGAAAAGATCCGCGCGACCGATCGCCTGCCGCAACTGCTCGTCCCGCGCCTCCGTTCCGGCGAGGCTGCCCTGCAAAATTTCCACCTTGGGAAAACGCGCGCGCAGCATCGCGGTCACGCGCTCATCGAGCTTCATCGCCCAAAGAGTGACCTGCACGTCCGGCAGGTGCTGCTCGATGATCCGCAACGTGCCCGGCGTGTGCCCGATGTCGCCGATATTCACCGTGTCCCACGCCGACTGGAGCAGGATGGTTTTCCTCTTCCCCTCCGCAGCGAAAGCAGATGCGCCGAGCGCGGCGCTGAGGGTGGCGATGAAGTGGCGACGGGTGTGCATACCTGGTTCGAAGGATACCCGCCTCACGGCGCTTTCCTAGCGCATCGATTCTCGACCGCTCGATGCGCCGTCGTTTGAAGATCTGCGCTTCATCCGCGTTGAGCTCGTTCGGCACGATGTGAAGGAGGTGACCGGGCCCGGGAAGAGAGGCCGGTCGAGAGTTCGGGAGGGCATGCAAGGCGATAGCTTGCAACGCGGGCGTTCCCTCGCGGTTACACCCATTCCCCCGATATGAAAGCCCAACTCATTCCCCTGCTGCTGGCCGGCCTTTCGATGCTCGGTCCTGTCCTCCGGGCAGACGAAGTGCCGGTCGATTTTCAAAAGGCTCACGAGTACTACGATCGGCGCCAGCGCGGCGAGAAGCTGAACGCTGACGAGGAAGCCTACATTCGCCGTGCGATGGCGGAACAGCAGCGCCGGCAGAGCGCCGGCAACCCTGCTCCGACGGCGAACTCCACCGCTCCCGCGGGCGAGGCGATTGATTGGGACCGGGCGCAGCAGTTGCACCGCAGGGCGCAGAACGGCGAGAAACTCACGGCGGAAGAGCAGACATATTACGATCGCGCCCGCGCCGCGCGCGGTGGCGGAGGCGGTGCGCGTCCGGCAGCGCCCGAGCCTTGGACGCGACACCTCACGCCGCTCACGGAACTCGGAACAGCGAAATACAAAGGCGAAGACGGCGGGCTCTACGGCGGTGGCCTGAACGAGCCGCCCAGAGCCCATCTCGAAGCGGCGATGAAAGAATCGGCGAAGATTCGCCCCCTCGACGCCGATGGAAAGGAGTCGGCCAACGGAAAGATCGGCCTGCTTTCCGTCGGCATGTCGAACACGACAATGGAGTTTTCCAGATTCAAGCAACTCGCCGATCTCGATCCCACCAAAGCGAAGAGCGTCGTCATCATCGACGGTGCGCAGGGTGGCCAGACGGCCATGCGCTGGGCGGATCCTCGGTCGGCGCTGTGGCATAATGTGGACGAACGACTGACGGCGGCCGGAGTGAGTGCCAGGCAAATCCAGGTCGCGTGGATGAAACAAGCCGAAGCTGGCCCGGCGCAGTACGGCGACTTTCCCAAGCATGCAAAGCAGCTCCAGGAAAACTTGGCGAAGGACCTCGCCAACTTGAAGCAGAAGTTTCCCAACCTGCGCATCGTCTATCTTTCCAGCCGCATCTACGCCGGCTACGCGACCAGCGGGCTGAATCCGGAGCCGTATGCCTATGAGGAGGCATTCACGATGCGCTGGCTGATTCAGGATCAAATCGCCGGCCAACCAGAGCTGAACTACGACGCGACCAGAGGCCCGGTGAAGTCGCCGCTCCTCCTCTGGGGACCGTATCTGTGGGCGGATGGGGAGACGCCGCGCAAGGCCGACGGGCTGATCTACAAACGCGAGGACTTGTCCGACAAGGACGGCACGCATCCGACAGATTCCGCTCGTCAGAAGGTCGCGGAGCTCTTGCTGAATTTTCTCAAGAGCGATCCCACGGCGAAAATCTGGTTCACGGAAAAGTAATTCGGAAACGGGCGGTGGTTTGTGGTTTCAAGGCAGCCCCGCCGAATCGACCATCACCACGGCACTTTATGACCATCCCTCCTCGCCTGCGATTCATCACTCGTCACATCCTCTCCGCCGCATCGCTCGGGGTGACCGCCTTTGCAGAAAATGCACCGCCGACCAAACTCGCGCCGATGCTGCAGCTGTTCGTGGACAGCCATATCCTCGCCGGCGCGGTGGTGCTCGTCGCGGACAAGGACAAGGTGCTCGATGTCGAGGCCGTTGGCTGGGCGGACATCGCGGCGAAGAAGCCGATGAAGTCCGATTCCATGTTTTGGATCGCCTCGCAGTCGAAGCCGATC
Organism: Chthoniobacteraceae bacterium; assembly: GCA_049690035.1. Classification (GTDB taxonomy): domain Bacteria; phylum Verrucomicrobiota; class Verrucomicrobiia; order Chthoniobacterales; family Chthoniobacteraceae; genus Chthoniobacter. The sequence goes on along the minus strand of JBAVML010000571.1, from coordinate 7,458 downwards.
AGCGCCGTCGCGCTGATGATCCTCGTGGATGAGGGCAAGGTGAACGTGGACGATCCGGTCGAAAAGTACCTGCCGGAATTCAAGGGTCAGCAGGTGAACGTCGCGGCGGAAGGCGCGCAGCCGGAACTCAAAGCGCCGCGCCATCCCATCCTCGTGCGAGAGGTACTCAGCCACACGAGCGGACTGCCTTTTTCCACCGCCATCGAGAAACCGACGCTCGACATTCTGTCGCTCGAAGACCGCGTGAAGAGCTACGCCAAGGAGCCGCTACTCTTCGAGCCGGGCACGAAATCGAAGTATGCGAATGCTGGCATCAACACCGCCGGGCGCATCGTGGAAGTGATGAGCGGAATGAAGTTCGAAACGTTTCTCGACGAGCGAATCTTCAAGCCGCTCGGCATGACGGACACCACCTTCTACCCAAGCAAGACTCAGATCGAACGCCTGGCAAAATCCTACAAGCCGAACGCGGGGGAAGGCGGCCTGGAGGAGTCCACGATCGCCCAGCTCAAGTATCCGCTCGACGATCCCGAGCGCCGTCCGATGCCCGCGGGTGGGCTGTTTTCCACGGCGAAAGATCTCTCCATTTTCTACCGCATGATGGCGAATGGCGGCATTTTCAACGGCCAGCGCATCCTTTCCGAAAAGTCGGTGAAGACGATGACGAGCGACCAGTCCGGCGAGGCGAATTCTCACTACGGCTTCGGCTTCGGCACGGACGGGAAATCGTTCGCGCACGGCGGCGCCTACGGCACGAACTCGCGCTACGACTTGGAACACAAGCTCGTCACCGTCTATCTCGTGCAGCACGCGGGATGGTCGGGCAATGGCAAGGACATCCTGCGCCAGTTCCAAGTCGCCGCGACGGCGGCTTACGGCGCGAAGGCCGCGCCGTCGGCGAAGTCGGACGCGGCGCCCATCACCGTGGGCATCACCGGCGCGCCGGAGGCGAAGGCCAAGCCCGCCGCACCTTCAGCGCACGAGCCAGCGAAATAGGTCGGAACGCCGGTAGCGCACGCGCCCCAAAAGAATTTTCGGAAAAGTGCGTCCCGCGTGTCCTCGGCGGGCGAGTTCGTTTGTCGTCTCTTTGAAACGGGATGCTTTGGCAGACCTTGAAAATAGAACACGAAACCACCAGCAGAACTCATCGACGCACATGAAAACGAATCACAAGATCGCCTCACGGGCCGAATGGCTCGCCGCTCGCACCGCGCTTCTCGCGGAAGAAAAACAACTCACCCGCCAGATGGATGCGGTCGCGGCGAAACGCCGGGCGCTTCCGTGGGTGAAGATCGACAAGGATTACCGCTTCAACAGCGGCAACGGGCGCGTCTCGCTCGCGGATCTTTTCGGTGGGAAAAGCCAGCTCGTCATCCAGCACTTCATGCTCGGACCGGGTTGGGAAGAAGGCTGCCCGAGCTGCTCTTACATGGCCGATCACACCGACGGCATGCTCCCTCACTTGGCCGCGCGAGACGTGATGATGCTGGCCGTCTCGCGGGCGCCGTTGGCCGAGATCGACGCTTTCAAGAAGCGCATGGGCTGGCACTTCGATTGGGTGTCGTCGAATAGCAGCGACTTCAACTACGACTTCCACGTGTCCTTCACCGAGGAAGAGATCGCGAGCGGCAAGGTGGACTACAACTTCACCATGCAACCCTTCGGCAGCACCGAAGCACCGGGCATCAGCGTCTTCGAGAAGGACGACGACGGCACGGTCTATCACACGTATTCGGTCTATGGCCGCGGTGTGGAGTTGATGATGGGCACGTATCGCATTCTCGACTTGTTACCGAAGGGCCGCGACGAGGATGACCTGGAATTCACCATGGCATGGGTGCGGCATCACGACCGCTACGATTCGGCTGCGGGGAAATGCGGCTGCCACTCCGAGGAGGCAAAGGCATGAGCGCGCACCTCTGCTGTCAAACCCGGCGCGCACTTGGGGCGCGTCGCGCCGCGGAGATCGCCGGCTGGGTATTCCCCAGCGCCGCGCTGGCCTTGCTCCCGAAGTGTCCGATGTGCGTCGCGGCCTACGTAGCGCTCGGCACGGGGCTCGCATTGACGCCGGCCTCCGCGAATCTCTTGCTGCAGTGCGTCACCGCGATCTGCCTTAACGCGCTGGCATTCTGCCTCGCGCGGCGCATCGTGAAAACCGCCCGCCGCCAGCATTCTCTCGGCCTTCAACCTGCCAGCTAAATCACCATGAAAGAATCACCGACCAATCAATACATGTTCCTCGTCCGCGGCGCTTGTGGCCACGCCGCCGGGCTCTCGCCCGAACAAATGCAGGCCCACATGACCGAGGTGTATGCCTGGATCGACGGCCTCACCAAGCAAGGCGTCTTCAGCGCGGCGCAACCACTGACGCCGGAGGGCAAGCTCGTCTCCGGCGAAAATGGCGGCACCGTGACGGATGGCGTTTTCGCGGAGTCGAAGGAAGCCGTTGCGGGCTTCTTCATCCTCAATACGGAAACGATGGAGGAAGCCGTGAACATCGCCCGCTCCTCGCCGATGATAAAGCATGGCGGCCACCTCGAAGTCCGCCGCGTCGCCGAGCTGAAAAGCGAGTAGGGATGAGCCAGCCTGGTGCGAGTGCGGGTGAGGTGGCTGGCCATTTTTTCCGCCATGAAGGTGCGAAGGTGGTCGCCACGCTCACCGCGCATCTCGGCACGCACCGGCTCCAACTCGCCGAGGACGTGGTGCAGGAGGCGCTGCTGCGCGCGCTGCAAACGTGGTCGTATCACGGCGTGCCGGAGAATCCCGCTGCCTGGCTCACGCAAGTAGCGAAGAACTTCGCGATGAATGCGCTGCAACGGGAACAGCGATGGAATGAAAAGCAGGACGGCATCGCCGCCGAGCACGGGCGATGGCTCTCCACCCCCTCTGGGGAAATGAAGGACGAGACCTTCGCCGACGACACGCTGCGGATGATGTTCGTTTGCTTTCATCCGCAGCTCGCCACCGACGCGCAGACCGCGCTGGCGCTGCGCACGCTCTGCGGATTCAGCCCTGCCGAAATCGGTTCCGCCTTCCTGACCAGCGAGGCCGCCATCGCCAAGCGCCTCGTGCGCGCCCGGCAGCGCATCCGCGAACTGGCGCTGCCCTTCGCCGTGCCTGAGCCGGCCGAACTTCCTGCGAGGCTCACTGGAGTCCTGCACACGCTCTACCTGCTTTTCAATGAAGGCTACAAAGCCTCCAGCGGCGATCGCCTCGTGCGCGAAGACCTTTGTCGGGAAGCCATCCGGCTCGTCACCTTGCTCACCGAACATGCAGCCACGCGGGAGCCGCGCGCCTTCGCCCTGCTGGCGCTGATGGTGCTCAACGCCGCACGATTTTCCGCGCGCACCGATGATGCGGGCCATCTCCTGCGCCTGCACGAGCAGGATCGCAGCGCATGGGATCACGCGATGATCGAGCGCGGCATCGAATGCCTCTGCCACGCCTCGCGCGGCGATACTCTCAGCGTCTATCATCTCGAAGCTAGCATCGCCGCCACGCACTGCATGGCGGCTGATGCGTCGGCGACCGACTGGCCACGCATTCTCCTTCTTTATGATCAACTCCTCGCCCTCACCGGCTCACCGGTCACTGCGATGAACCGTGCCGTCGCCGTCGCCCGCGTCCACGGCGCGCAAGCCGGGCTCGACGCGCTCGACGCCATCGCGGAAAGCGCCCCGCTGGAGATCAACCATCTCTACCACGCCATCCGCGGCACCTTCGCTGCCGAACTCGGCCAGACTACCGCCGCGCGGACGAGTTTCCGCCGCGCGGAAAGCCTCGCCACTCTGCCCGCCGAGCGCGATTTCATCGCCCGACGCATCGAAGAATGCAGGAGCAGCGAATCCGGGGCCGCGGGTCGGGCGGAATGACTTAAACCGCAGTGGTAAAATGGGTGGTGTCGTGCCCTTGCGGAATCGCGCGCGGGAAGCATCTGCATCTACTTCCCGGCCGCCGTTCCGCTTTTGCGGGTTCGAATTTCGGTGATGTTTCGACTCCAAAACGTCATGCACCGCTGGCACCCATTGCGTGCCCTCCAATGACCACGGACTCACAACAGATGAACCGAGCCGCGTTTCATACGACGCGGTGGACGCACGTCCGGCTCGCGAAGGCAGACTCCGAGGACGGCCGCCGAGCGCTGGCGGAGCTCTGCCAGGCTTACTACGAGCCGGTAGTCGCGTTCTTCCGCTGCAAGTTGCGCGATGCCGATGCGGCGCGCGAGCTGAGTCATGCGTTCTTTGCGGAAATGCTCGCGGGCGGAGCGATTCAGGCGGCGCAGCGCGAGCACGGGCGCTTCCGCTCTTACCTGCTCGGCGCGGCGAAGCATTTCCTTTCCCATCAGCGCGAGTCCGCGATGCGACTGAAACGCGGCGGGGGACTCGAGCCGGTCTCGCTCGACGACGGAGAGGCGTACGCAGTTCCGGATGCACGACAGATTTCACCCGACGCGGAGTTTGACCGACAATGGGCCGTGACCGTGCTCACGCGCGGGATCGAGGCGCTGCGGATGGAGTGTCAGGCGGAAGGTCGCGAAGAGTTTTTTGACCGCGTGAAGCCGCTGCTCACTGGCGATGCGGAGCGCGGCGCCCACGCGGGGCTGGCGGCATCGTGCGGGATGAATGTCGCGGGTTTTCGGATGGCGATTCATCGACTGAAGAAGCGGCTGCGGCAGTGCGTCAGGGCCGAGGTGGCTGGCACGCTGGACGATCCGGCATTGGTGCAGGAGGAGATGCTCACGCTTTTCGCGGCGCTCGGCGGCTGAAGAAACTGCGTTATGTTTTGCGCACCTCGCGTCAGGACACGGGCATGAACGATTCTCCCCAACGCTGCCAGCGATGCGGCAGCGAAATGTCCGACGCAGCCGGAGGACTCTGCCCGCGCTGCCTCATGGCGGAGATCGTCGAGCCGACGCAGGTCGGCGACCAAATCCCGCCGCTGCCGACGCTCACGCCGGAGGAACTCGCGCCGCATTTCCCGCAGCTCGAAATCCTCGAATGCCTCGGCCGCGGCGGCATGGGCGTCGTTTACAAGGCGCGGCAGAAATCGCTCAACCGGCTCGTCGCGCTGAAGCTGCTCGCACCGGAGCGCGCGGGCGATCCGCAGTTTGCCGCGCGCTTTGAAAAGGAAGCGCAGGCGCTCGCGGCGCTGAATCATCCGCACATCGTCGGCGTGTATGATTTCGGGCAGGCGGGCGGCTTTTACTTTCTGCTCATGGAGTTCGTCGATGGTGTGAATCTGCGCCAGCTCATGCAGACGAAGATGCTCACGCCGCGGGAGGCGCTGAGCATCGTGCCGCCGGTCTGCGAGGCGCTGCAATGCGCGCACGACCACGGCATTGTGCATCGTGACATCAAGCCGGAAAACCTGCTCATCGACAAAGCGGGCGCGGTGAAGATCGCGGACTTCGGCATCGCGAAAATGGTCGGCGCCTCGCCGGTGCCGCATGATCCCGAATCCACCGGCGGCTCCGCGACGCTCGCCGCCGGCACGCCTGACTACGCCGCGCCCGAGCAGCACGACCGCAACGGCGCGACCGATCACCGCGCGGACATCTATTCGCTCGGCGTCGTCCTTTACGAAATGCTCACCGGCGAGCGGCCGAAAGAAGACATCGTGCCGCCATCGAAGCGCGTGCAGGTGGATGTGCGCATCGACGAGATCGTGCTGCGCGCGCTCGAGAAAACGCCCGAACTGCGCTTTGCCACCGCGGCGGAATTTCGCACGCAGGTGGAGGCGGTCGCGTCGCGGACGGGCCCGACACCGGAACCGGCAAAGCAGGCGCACTGGTTCTGTTGGGCGCCCGGCCAATCACCGAAAGTTCGCGAGATTTGCGCTCACCTTACGGAGTCTGAGCAGCGCGAGGCGTTTTGGCGGGGGACGCTGTTCGGCGTGTGGAATACCGCGACCTTCTTCGTACCGTACTTCTCCGTTTTCTACCTCCCACGCCCGATTAACTGGATTCTGGCCGCGGCTGCGTTTGCTACCGGCCTGGCCTTTTACCCGTTGTTCCAACGGATGATGCGTGACTTCCTCTGCGCAACTGCGTGGGCTCGGCAGCAGGGCATCACGCCAGAGCAAATTCGCCCGAGCCAACGGATGATGCGTGACTTTCTTTTCTCCACCACGTGGGCTCGGCAGCGGGGCACCACGCCAGAGCAAATCGGCACGAGCCGTCGCGTGTTTCGCTCCGGTTGTGCGATGGCACTGGTAGCCATCGTGATCGTTGTAGCAGGCTGCATCGGATTGATGGGCGGCTTTCTCATGCTTTCAAAAGCGCCGGCGCCGCAACATTTGCAGCCGCAGCGAGCCTGGGAGCTTTGGCAAGCGGGCAAACCCGCAGAGGCGCTGCCCATTTTCCGCGAAGCGGTGAAGCGAACTCCGAACGACGCGAACACGTGGAATGGTCTCGGCTGGTCGGCGCTCAACTCCGGCTACACCGACGAGGCGGCAAGTGCATTCCAGAAGGTGCTCGCGCTGGAGCCCAATCACATGGCCGCGCTCAACGGAGTGGGGCAGATCCATTTCTCGCGCCACGAGTATTCGGAGGCCGAGGCGGCGTTTTTGAAAGCAGCGCCGCAGGGGGCCTCGGCTTCGTGGTACGGGCTCGCGCGGCTCTATTTACTCCAGGGAAAATTTGAGGACGCGGAGAAATGGGCGCAGATGCTCGACGACTCCGGTCAGGGCGATGCCGTCGCGAAGAAGATGCTCGAAGCCGCGAAGGCGAAGCGCCTGAGCGAAGGCCTGCGGGCCATGATCGAGCCGGCAGAACCCCCCCGCGCAACACCTTCCCCCAAACCATAAAACCAACCCCACCAACGAACCCCATGAAGACACATCCATTCATCACCACACTCACGGCGCTGCTCGCCGCCGCGCTCGTTTCCGCGACGGCTGGCGATGACGTCGCCGAGCTTTCACAACAAGGCTGGCAGCTCCTGCAATCGGGCAAACAGGTGGAGGCCACCGCGAAATTCCAGGAAGCCGTGAAGCTCGCGCCGAAAGACGCGAATGCATGGAATGGCCTCGGCTGGGCGTCGTTCAACTCGGGCCATGCCGCCGATGCGGAGAAGGCGTTCGAGACAGTGATCGCGATCGCGCCCGAGCATCCCGCGGCGTTGAACGGGCTCGGTCAGATTTCTCTTTCGCGCCGCGAGTATGCAAAGGCCGAACCGGTGCTGCTGAAAGCCGCGGCGCAGATGGCGTCTGCGGCTTGGTACGGGCTGGCGCGGCTGTATTTGCTCGAGGGGAGATTCGCTGAGGCCGAGAAGTGGGCGCAGATACTCGACGACTCCGGCCAGGGTGACGCCGTCGCGAAAAAGATGCTCGATGCCGCGAAGGAAAAAAAGCTGAGCGACGGCCTACGCATGACAATCGAACCGCCCGCGCCGGCTGGAAGATAAAGCGGCTGCCGGGTTCGCGCTCGTCACAGCGTGCGGACAGAATGCGGCTAAGGCT
>JBAVML010000570.1:0-7945 GCA_049690035.1 Chthoniobacteraceae bacterium | reverse complement strand
CGCCCCGCCCGCATCTTCGGTGCTCAAGGCGCCCGCCGTGCAGCAGCCCCCGTTTCAACTCGAGTCCGCGACCCCAGCGCCAGCTCAGGTTGCTGCTCCCACACCGGCAACGAATCTGGCGCTGCCGCCGATGGCGAGGCCAGCGGAGGTGAAGCCCGCACCAGTCCTAGGGAAAGGCGAAATCATGCTGAACTTTCAGGGCGCGTCGATGAATGACGTGCTGAATTACCTGAGCGAAGCGGCGGGGTTTGTCATCGTGCAGGAGGTGCCGGTGAGCGGGACGGTGAACGTGATGAGCCGACAGGCGATCAGCGCGGAGGAGGCGGTGGACCTGGTGAATACGGTGCTCATTGAGAAGGGCTTCATCGCGATCCGCAACGGGCGCATCCTCAAGATCGTGAAGCGCGAGGGCGCGCAGAAGCGCGATCTGCCGGTGCAGACCGGGAGCGATCCCGAAAAGATCCCGCGCAACGACGGGATGGTGACGCAGATCCTGCCGCTGCGTTTCGGCGAAGCCGCGAAGCTGGTGGAAAATCTGCGGCCGCTGCTCCCGGACAGCGCCACGATCACGGCGAACGAGAGCAGCAACTCGATCCTCATGACCGACACGCAGACGAACATCCGGCGCATGGCGGAGATCATTCGCGCGATCGACACCTCGGTGGCGAGCATCTCGACGATCCACGTTTACCCGCTGCAGTACGCGAACGCGAAGGAACTCGCGACGGTGGTCACGCAGCTCTTTGCCAACAACACGACCTCGGGCCAGAACAACCAGAGCTTCGGCGGACGGAGCCGGCGCGGTGGTTTCCCCGGATTCCCCGGTTTCCCGGGTGGCGGAGGGGATGCCGGCGCGCAATCCTCGGCGCAGAGCGAAGCGCGGCAGGCAAACTCGCGCGTCATCGCGGTGGCGGATGACCAAAGCAATTCGCTGATCGTCAGCGCGCCCGAAGATCTCATCCCGCAGATCACCGATATCGTGACCAAGATCGACACCAGCACGACGGACGTGACCAGCACGCGCATTTTCAATCTGATCCACGCGGATGCCGTGGAGACGGCGGACATCATCAACACTCTCTACAGCGATGCGACTTCGCAGGCCACGCAGGCGCGAAATCGAAATGGAAACAGCCGCGGCCAAACCGGCGGGTTTCCGGGACAACCGCAGGCGAGCGCGTCCTCCTCGGGCCAGAGCGAGCGCGCGCTGATGCAGGCGCGAGTGGTGGCGGTGGGCGATCCGCGGACGAATTCGCTGCTCGTCAACGCGGCCCGCGACACGATCGCGGAGATCGCGGAAATGATCGGGCGCCTCGATGCGACGGACTCCAAGAAGCAGCATGTCTATATTCATTCCCTGGAACACGCGGACGTGGACAGCGTGGCGGGGGTGCTGCGCGGCATGTTGGGAGATCAGAGCGCAAACAATTCGCAGAACGCCGCCGGCCGCCTCAGCACGCGGAGCGCGAACGGCGCCTCGATGGACACCACCCAGCAAAGCAACGGGATCGGCAGCAGCGGCGGCAGCCGTTCGTCGCGCTAGGAATTTTCCATCTCAGTTACCCCAGCTCACCATGCTTCATATTTCTTTTCGGACGCTTCTCGTGGTCTTCGTGACCGCGCTCGTGCTGACCGATTTTGCCGCAGCGCAAACGACGCGTCCCGGCAGTTCGGCGCGCGGCAGCACTTCCAACACCCGATCCAGTACTACGAGTCGAGCCGGCACGCGTGGTGGCACGACCGCTGGCGGGACGGGGCGTTCGAGCAACGGCCAGCGGCAATACAGGAGCAACACCGAACTCGGCGATGCGATCATTTCCATCGATCCAGAGACGCGCTCGCTGGTCATCGTCACGGATGAGGATACGCATCGCGAGATGGTGGATGTGATCAAGACGCTCGATAAGCCGAAGCCGCAGGTGCTGATCAAGGTGGTCTTTCTCGAAGTGACTTACAACAAGGGGCTCGATGTCGGTCTGGAAGGAAACTACACGGCTCGCATCAAGGATCCGACTGCGGCGACGACCGGCTCGGCGACGACCTCCAGCACGCGGACGACGACCAACAACGGCACGACGACGGTGAACACGACCACGACGGGCACGCCGCTCGGGACGGGAACCGGCGTCGGTTTCAATGGCGTGAATGGCTCCACCGGCAGCAGCACCGTCGCCTCCACGCTCACCGAGACGCTCGGCACGGCGGCCAAGCTCGGCGAGACGGCCGCGCTCTCGAGCCTCTTCGGCGCGCCCGCGACCGGGAGCTTCGTGAAGCTGGTGAGCAACGACTGGTCGGCCACCCTGCACGCCCTCGCTTCCCGCGGAAAACTGGAGGTGCTCTCGCGTCCGTCGATCATGGCGCGCAACAATCAGGAAGCCGTGATCGTCGTTGGCTCCGAGGTGCCTTTCATCACCAACAGCCGCACCGATGCGCTGGGGCAGATCACCAACACCATCCAGTACGATAACGTCGGCATCATCCTGCGCGTCACGCCGTTCATCACGTCCGAGGGCACGGTGGAAATGATCGTCGCGCCCGAGATTTCCACGCTCACCGACCAGACCGTGCCGATCTCGAGCAACGCGAGCGCACCGGTCATCGCGAAGCGTTCCGCTGAGACCGTGGTCGTGACGCCGCACGCGCAGACCGTTGTCATCGGCGGGCTCATGGAGACGCAGAAGACCGAGACGATCCAGAAAGTGCCCATCCTTGGCGACATTCCGATTCTCGGCATTCCCTTTCGCCGGACGATCAAGGCCGACCAGAAGCGCGAGCTCATCATCTTCCTCACGCCCTACATCGTGAACGATTCCAACGGCATCGCGCAGGCGACCAGCGATGAGTTGAACCGGAGCGAGCTGTCGGAGAAGGCATTCACCAAGACCGACTTCGCCAAGTACCTCGACGACCTGCCGCTGCCGACCGACGGCGAGAAGAAGCGGGCCGCCGCAGCGACCCCGATGCCGGTCAAAAAAGTGAGCGTCGCGGCCAAGCCGAAGGCACGCTGAGCGTCCGTCGCTCGTTCCTCACAACTCCCCGCTTGCCACACGTCGGCTGGGTCCGCACCTTCCCGGCATGTCCGAAAAAATTGCATTCGTTGGTGTCGGTCGCATGGGCGCAAACATGGCGCGGCGCTTGAAGGAACAGGGCTTCGAGATCACCGCGGTGTATGATGCGCATCGCGAGCACGCCGAGGCGCTCGCCGCGGAACTCGGCTGCGCCGCTCCGAAGACGCTCCCGGAGATCACGACTGGGGCGGAGATCGTCATCACAGTCGTCACAGATGATGAAGCGATGGACGATGTCTTTGGCTCTGTCGGCTCCGGCAACGATTCGCTGCTCGGCAGCGCGAGCGGAGTCACGGTTGCGGAAGGCACGCTCTTCATCAACTGCGCCACGGTCTCGCCCGGCACGCACGAGCTCGTCGAGAGCCGCTGCGAGGAAGCCGGCGCGCAATCGCTCGAAGCCTGCATGGCGTCGAGCATCACCCAGGCGCGAGAGGGCTCGCTTTATCTCATGTGCGGCGGAAAAGCAGACGCGTTCGAGCGCGCGAAGCCGGTGCTCACCGCGCTCAGCAAGTCGCTGAAATACATCGGCGGCACCGGCCAGGCGGCGAAGCTGAAGGCGCTGGTCAACATGGTGATGAACATCAACACCGCCGGCCTCGCGGAAGGTCTCGGTCTCGCCGACGCGCTCGGGCTCGACCTGAAGATGGTGCGCGAGGTTTTCGCCGAGACGGGCGCGAACTCCCGTGTTCTACAAACCGACGGCGAAGACATGCAGAACCGCGATCACGCCTGTTTTTTCAGCGCTGCGCACGCCGCCAAAGACAGCGGCATCGCGCTGCGGCTCGCCCGCGAAACCGGCCTCGAACTCCCGCTCGCCGAAGCAACCAAGGCGCAGTACGACCGGATGGTCTTCGAGGGCCTGGGGGAACTCGACAAGAGCGGTATCGCCGAGTTGACCTTCAAGGGCCGGCACGCCGACGCGTAGTTTCTAGCGCGGAGGAGATCGCGGGAGGCGGGACCGTTCCGGATCGGAAGGTAACAGTTCTGTTACCTGAAAGTGCGTGGGTATTCGGCGAATGCGTTCAGCGTCGAATCGAAGCAGCCGTTTCGCCACTGCGTGCGACGCTTCGTCATTCCCAACTGCGCCATGAACCAGCCACGTTTCCTCCTCCTACTCACCTGCGTCATGGCCATCCTCGGAGGGCCAGTGCTCGCGCAGACGACCGTCACCGTCGCCGCGACCGATGCGGCAGCGGCGGAGACGCTCGGCGGTCAGCCGGCAAATTCCGGAAACATGCGCATCACGCGCACCGGGAGCACGGCATCGGCACTCACGATTTGGGTAAAGGTGAGCGGGATCGCGGTGCAGGGCGAGGACTACCGTTTTGGCAACACCATCGACAGCTCGGTCCTGATCCCGGCAGGAAGTAGCACGCTGGATATTCCCGTGATCGTCTTGGACGACTGGCTGATGGAGGGGACCGAGGATGTGCGGATCAAGTTGGACACCAAGACGGCGAGCGGCGCCAACGTGCCGTACACCGTCGGCGTGGCGGACCGCGCGATTGTGAACATCGCCGACAACGAAGATCCCCTCGCTCCGCCGCGCGCCATCGTCACGATCGAGGCGGTGGATGCCGTCGCCACCGAAACGGCCGGTGGCACCGATCCCGCCGTTTTTCGCATCACGCGAACCAACAATCTCGTGCCGGCGTTGAACATCCTTTATGCGCTCGGCGGCACAGCCGTTTCGGGTGTGGATTACACGGCTCCGCCCGCGACGATCACGATTCCGGCGGGAGTCGCCTCGGTGGATGTCGCCATCGCGCCGATCGACGATCTGCTCGTGGAAGACCCGGTGACGCTCATCTTCACGGTGCTGCCGACCGATGTCGTCGGCGTGCCGTCGCCGGCGGAGGCGTATGTGCTCGGCCCCGTCATCACGGCCAGCGCGACGATCGTCAGCGAGGATCTGCCGCCTCCGCCGACGGTGGCCATCACCTCGCCGGGCAGCAACGCTTCGGTGACCCAGAATCAAACGCTGACGGTAAATTTCACGGCCTCGGCGGTGGATGGATTTATCGTGAGCTACACCGTCTTCGTCGGCGGCAGCCCGGCAGTCTCCGGCACGACGAATCTTCCCGCATCGACTCCTGTGGGCACGCCGTTCATGGGCACGGCGAACGTGACTTTCACAGGCACGACCACACCGCAGGCGATCAGCGTCCAGGTCACGAATAGCAACGGCACTTCGAACACCTCGGCGGCCGTCCCCATCACGGTGATCCCGCTGCCGCCTCCGACCGTGTCCATCACTTCGCCAGGCAACTATTCGATGGCGGCGTCAAGCCAGCCGATCACGGTTAGTTTCACCGCGTCGGCGGTGGATGGATACATCGTGGACTATGCCGTGCTCGGAGGCAGTGGAGCGTCCGGCGTCACCAATCTTCCCGCATCGACGCCTGCAGGCACTCCATTCACGGGCACGGCGAACGTGACTTTCACGGGCGCCAACACGACGCAGGCGTTCAGCGTGCGGGTCACGAATAACCACGGCATCTCGACCACCTCGGCCTATGTCGGTGTTCTGGTCGCGCCGAATCTTCCGGTAATCAATATCTATGCGCTCGATGCGGAGGGCGCGGAGGTTTCCGCCGGAGCGCCGAACGTCGCCAGCTTCCGCGTCACGCATTCTTATCCGGCGTCCGCCACGGTGAGTTTTCTTTTCGCGACGGGCGGCACGGCGCGCGATGGCGTGGACTACACGCTGTCTTCCCCCTCGGGGACGATGACCAGCGGGATCTTCGGGCGCTGGTTCACTTTCGCGCCGGGCACCACCGAGGCAGTGATCGAGGTCAACGCGGTGGACGATCTTCTCATCGAAAATACGGAGTCGGTCTCGATCGGGCTCTATACGCCGCCCTTCATCGGCTTCAATGAGGGAACCGTCGGACTCTTCGATTGGCAGTCCGCGTTTGGCTTTCTCTACGGCGCGAGCTCCGGCGCGGTGGTCAGCATTCTGGACAACGACACCGCGCCGCCGCCGTTCCCGCTCATCACCATCGCCGCGACGGATCCGATCGGCACGGAAACCGTGGACGGTACCGATCCGGCGGTGTTCACCATCACGCGCACGAGCGGTCCTACGGATGTGCCGCTCACGGTAAATTACGCGCTGACCATTCCGCCGAAGCAGACCATCTACGTCACCGAGCCGCGTCCGGCGATGGCGCAAAACGGCGTGGATTTTCCGCTCCTCACGGGAACTGCCACCATTCCGGCTGGTGCGACGAGTACGAACATCGTCATCGTGCCCAACTATGATCTGATCAAGGAAGTGCCCGAGCTTCTGCAAATCACGCTGCGCCCTTCCGTGCCGGTGTGGCCCGCGCCGGGCGGTTACGTCATCGACGATCAGATCATCGCAAACGTGAACATCCTCGACGCCGTGCTGCCCGGCGCGACGCCGATCGTCTCACTCTCCGTCACGGACGCAGGAGCCTTTCACGATGTCTTTCCAGGGCGGACGGCGTCCTTCGCGGTCACGCGCAGTGGCGATCTCTCGCAAAGCCTCGCGGTGAACTACACCGTCGGCGGCACCGCCACTCCTGGTGTGGATTACGCTGCGTTGTCCGGGGTCGTGACGATCCCGGCGGGGAGCGCGCAGGCGTCGATCCTCGTCGATCCCTACACCGCTTTTTCCGGCACCACCGAGACAGTCTCGATCACCCTGAATCCGCCGTCGGCGAACATCACTCCGCCTTCGTATGCCATCGCCGCTGCGGCGCGATCGGCTGGCATCAGCATCATTGACCACCTGAGCCTCAGCTCGAAACAGCGGCAGCTCATTCTCCGCCGTCGGCACCTCGTCCTGCCCATTCCACCGATGCCCCCGGCGATTCCTGCTCCGGGTGCCGCGCTCGCGGTCGCGGCGCCGACGATCTGGACGGTTGAAGCCTCGACCGATCTCTTGAGCTGGGAAGAGATCGGCACGACGGATCCTTCCGGCGAAGCGGGCGACTTCGTGGATGTGGCTGCGGGCGATTTTCCCGCACGTTTCTACCGCTTCCGCCCGCCGGCCATCGTTCCGTAACTCTGCGGCACCGCGCGCTGAGCGTTGCGCGAGGGCGGTGCATTATCTCGAACTCGACGAAGCGCCAGCCCGTTGCGTTTGCCCGGATCGCTGGTTGGGCGTAGTCGGTGGGGGTGAAACCTTCGCTCCGGGCCGCGCTCAATCTTTTCGCCACAGGCGTGATGGTGACCGCGGCGCTCGGCCAGTCCATTGTGACCGAAGAACTGCCGATCGGCTTTCTCCCGATGGAGTGGGTGAAGAGCGCGCTGCAAAAAACGCTCTCGCCGCAGGGCCGAACTGTGCTGGTCACGCCGACCGGTCCGGTGCGGGTCTCGGATCGGGAAGAGAAGGTCGCGGCCGCCCGGCGCACGCTCGCCGAGATGCAGCAGGCGCCCGCGCTGGTGCCGGTGGAACTGAGCTTCTCCACCACCGCGCAGCGTGTCGTCCAACGGCTCCCCGTCGAGCCGCCGGTGGTGAGCAGCGGCATTCCCGTGCCGAACCGCTACGACCCGCCGCGGATCATTCAAAACAGCGCCGGTGGCGTGACCATCGTGCCCTCGATGCCGCGAGACTTTCGCACGCGCAACGTCGGCCCCGGCACCGTGATCAATCCCTCGCCAACCGGCTACCAGACTCAGAACTCCGAAGTGCGCCTCACGGAAACGGTCACCACTGGCGGCATCACCCGCCGCTTCGCTTCCTCGCTGGTGCTGGGCAAGCCGACGATGCTTTCCGTGGTCCGCCAGGTCCCGGATGTTGCTGCATTGCGCACGCTGGCGGAGAAATACGGCGCCATCCCCGCAGCCGAACCCGCGTGGACCGCGGCCGGCACCGAGCTGCTCGTGCGCCCTGAACTCTCCGGCGG
>JBAVML010000569.1:0-11846 GCA_049690035.1 Chthoniobacteraceae bacterium | reverse complement strand
TACTATGGCGATCATGTGGGCGCGCTGGGGCTCGATCAACGTTTGGAAGCTCGCGGCAAGGTGAAGCTTTTGACCGCCGGGCCTGATTCGGACATGTCGCTTGGCTGGTTCAACAGCGCCACCACGGATAGGGAGGATGCGGACCTGAAGAATTTCATCGGCATCCACGTGGGCGGTCCCACTCGGATCGGACACTACTTCATTCCCCAGCTTGCGACGGCGTCAGGAACGAAGGGCAAGGTTGAGAAAGGCCCGATCCTCATACCTGGTCGGGACCTCGACTGGTCGCTAATCTACGAACCGTCGGCAAACGGCGGCAATGGCGAGGTGCGCGTAACGCTCGGCAGCGAATCCGTGACGCTGGCCCTCAAGCCGGGCCAAAAAGCTCAGGGTGCGAATCTCGATCGATTCGGCCTCTTCACCTCGACGGCTGGCGGACAGATGGTGAGGATCTACCTGGATGATCTGACTTACACCACGGGCGAGCCGTGAACCGCAGGCGGACGGAACGCGTCAATCCCCAAAGCTAATTCCCACCGCGCGGCAGGTCTGCACCATCTGGCACTCGGGCGAGACGAGCTTGATGCGGTGGACGGCGTCGGCGATGGGGACGCTGAGGATTTGGTAGTTTTGGTAGCTGACCATGTGGCCGAATTTTTCTTCGGCGAGGAGTTCGACGGCGGCGACGCCGAAGCGAGTGCCGAGGATGCGGTCGAGGGTGGTGGGCGCGCCGCCGCGTTGCAAGTGGCCGAGGACGCAGGTGCGGGTTTCCTTGCCGGTGCGCCGGGCGACTTCGGCGGAGACAGCTTCGCCGATGCCGCCGAGTTTGTTTTCGCCAGAGCCGGTGGCGCGGACGCGCTCGTGGCCGTTCCGCTCCCGCGCGCCTTCGGCGACGACGATGAGCGTGCTCAGGCAGCCGGCGGCGTCGCGCTGACGGACAGCTTCGGCGACTTTCTCGTGTTCGAATGGGATCTCGGGCAGCAGGATGACGTCGCCACCCCCGGCGAGCCCGCCGTAGAGCGCGATCCATCCCGCGTGCCGGCCCATGACTTCGATGACCATGACGCGCTTGTGGCTGGAGGCGGTGGTGTGCAGGCGGTCGAGTGCATCGGCCACGCAGGCGACGGCGCTGTCGAAGCCGAAGGTAGTGGCCGTCGCTTCGAGATCGTTGTCGATGGTCTTCGGGACGCCGATGATCGGGATGCCGGCCTCGTGGAGTTGCAGGGCGGTAGTGAGAGAACCGTCGCCGCCGATGACGATCAGCCCTTCGATCGCGAGCTCCTTCAAAGTGGCCTTCGCTTTGGCCAGCACATCCGGCGGGACGTGGGTGCGTGCTGTGCCGTCGCCCACCTTGGCGATGAAGTGGCCTTTGCTCGTGGTGCCGAGGATGGTGCCGCCGAGGTGCATGATGCCGGCGGTGCTTTTGACGTCGAGGACCTCCCACGCGGTCGGCGGGAGCATGCCTTCGAAACCATCGTGAAAGCCGACCACTTCCCAATCGAGATTCCTCGCGGCGCGGACGACGCCGCGCAGCACCGCGTTTAATCCGGGGCAATCGCCCCCACTGGTCAGGACACCGATTCTTTTGGCCATAAAAAGTTAGCGCGGGGTTTTCCAGCCCTTGAGCGGGCGTCCGGCGGCGGCCCACGCGGCGTGAAAACGCCAGCCTTCAAGAAGGCGGCCGGCGCCTTCGCGAAAGCGGTCTTCAGACCCGAGTACAACGACGTTGAGGCGCCGTGGCGTGATGAAGTGGGTTTCACCTTTTTGCACGCTCTCGGGCGGCTTGGCGGCGGAGATGATGAGGCACTGGCCGGCGCGCTGCGTGGTGCCGGTCTTCACGCCGTCGATGTCGTACTGGCCGAGGAGTTCGTTGGTGTTGCGCAGCAAATACGAGCTCGGTCCGGTAACCGTGGTGAAGGTAATCTTGCGTTCCTTTTGCGAGCCGTAGAAGCGGAACGCGGAGTTGGACTCGGCGTAGGCGGCGAGCTTGGAGAGATCCTCCGCGGTGGAGTAGGGGAGGGACTTCTCGAGCGTGTCGAGACCGTGGGGATTGAGGAAGCGGGTGCGCACCATGCCTTTGGCTTTGGCGAGGGCGTTCATCTGCTGGACGAAGCGATCGACGGGCGGGAGATCGCCGGGCAGCGCGCGGCCGACGTGATCGGCGAGCGTGAGCGCGGCGGCGTTGTCGCTTTGCATCATCGCGGCGTAAAGCAGGTCGCGCAGCGAGCAGGTGTCGCCGGGCTGAAAGCCGACGCCCTGCGACGCGCCGAGTTGGGTGATCGAGGGCGGGACGGTGGCGAGCTGGCTGAGATCGGCGTTGGTCGAGGCGGCCCAGTCGAGGACGACCATGGCGGTGGCGATTTTCGTGAGACTGCCGATCTGGAGTTTTTTCTGCGCGTTGAACTGATCGAGGATGAAGCCGGTGGTACTGTCGCTGACCACGTAGGCCGCCGAGACGGCGTCGCAGCGCGTGGGAGAAAGGGTGAGCGCGAGCGCGATGGCAAGGGCCGCGGAAGAGACGATTCGATGGATCAGCATGGACGGGCGCGGAGTGTAATCCGCAGCGCCTCTTTGGCAATGCGGAAGCCCACTTTACGCGCCGTTGGGCGGATCGGTCTTGATCAACGGCTCGCGGACGACCTGGAACTGCGGCGGGCGCCGCGTGGCGGTCCGATGTTTCTTGCGCGCCTTCGATTCGCCGAGGGCCAGCGCCATGAACTCGGCCTGGCTGTTGCGCCGGTCGCTTTCCTTGATCGCAGGGAGCCGGGTGTAGGTGCCGTCGGGGCCGAGGGTCGCGGCCTTGGCGGTGTCGGCGAGCTGCGTGCCGAGGATTTGTTTGATCACGCGGTCGCGGAGCGCGGGATCTTCGATGGGGAAGACGATCTCGACGCGGCGGAAGAAATTCCGCGGCATCCAATCCGCGCTGCCGACATACACCTTCGGGTCGCCGGCATTTTCGAAATAGAAGATGCGGCTGTGCTCGAGGAAGCGGCCCACGATCGAGCGCACGGTGATATTCTCGCTGATCCCGGGCATCCCGGGACGCAGGCAGCAGATGCCGCGGATGATGAGGTCGATCTTCACGCCGGCCTGCGAGGCGCGGTAGAGCGCGACGATGATCTCGCGGTCCACGAGTGCGTTCATTTTGGCGATGATGCGCGCGGGTTTTTTGAGCAGCGCGTTATCTGTCTCGCGCTTGATCAGCATCATCATCGTCTCGTGCATGGTGAAGGGGCTGATCAGAAATTTTTTCGCCGCCTGAAATTGGCAGATGCCGGTGAGCAGGTTGAAAAAATTCGTGGCGTCCTCGCCGAAATCCTGGCGCGCGGTGAGCAGGCTCACGTCGGTGTAAAGGCGCGCGGTGCTCGGGTTGTAGTTGCCGGTGCCGAGGTGCAGGTAGCGGCGCAGGCCGTCGTCGTCGCGGCGCACCACGAGCGCGATCTTGCTGTGGATCTTGTGGTTGACGATGCCGTAAACGACGTGAACGCCCGCTTCTTCGAGACGGCGCGCCCAGAGGATGTTGTTCGCCTCGTCGAAGCGCGCCTTCAGCTCGGTGACCGCGGTCACCTGCTTGCCGTTTTTCACTGCATTCATCAGCGCGCCGACGATGCGCGGATCGCCGCCGGTGCGGTAGAGCGTCTGCTTGATCGCGAGCACATTCGGGTCGCGCGCTGCCTGCTCGAGGAAATCGACGACGCTGCCGAAGCTCTCGTAGGGATGGTGGATCAGCACGTCGCGCTGGCGGACGATGGAGAAAATGTCGCCGCCATCGCGCAGCGCCGCGGCCACGGGCGCGACGAAGGGCTTGTCGCGCAGCTCGGGTGAGTGGTCGCCCTCGTAGATGGCCATGAGCCGCACGGGGTTGAGTGGGCCGTCGATGATGTAGAGGTCGTCGGTCGTGAGGTCGAAGGTTTCGAGCAGGAAGTGATAGATCTCCGCCGGGCAGGCGTGATCGACCTCGAGCCGCACAGCCGCGCCCTTGCGCCGATTGTGCAGCTCCTGCTCGACCGCGCTGAGGAGATTCCCCACGTCCTCCTCGTCGATGTAGAGCTCGCTATTCCGCGTCACGCGAAAGTGCCAGAAACCGAGGATCGTCGTGCCGGAGAAAAGATCCGCGAGGTAGTGGCCGATGAGCCCGCCCATGAAGACGTAGTCGCGCCGGTCATCATCGCGCGGCAGCTCGACCAGGCGCGGCAGCACGCGCGGCACCTGCACTACCGCGTGCCGCCGCTGCACCTCGCCATTCCGCTCGATCTCGAGCTGCACGACGATGTTCAGCGACTTGTTCAGGAGTTGGGGAAAAGGGTGCGCCGGGTCGATCCCCAGCGGCGTCAGCACGGGCCGGACGCGCCGGTGGTAGTAATCCTCGAGGAAGTCGCGATCCGCGGGGTTGAGCTTTTCCCAAGTGAGAAAGCGGATGCCGTTTTTCGCCAGCGCCGGGACCAGTTCATCGCGCCAGCAGCGGTACTGGCGTTCGAGCATTTCGCGCACGCGCTTGTTGATCGCGCGGAAGGTCTCCGTCGCCGTCCGTCCGTCCACGCTGCGCTCCACGACATCGCTTTCGATCTGTTGCTTCAAGCCGGCGACGCGGACCTCGAAGAATTCATCGAGGTTCGAGCTCGTGATCGTAAAAAACTTCACCCGCTCGAGCAGCGGGTTGGCCGGATTGAGGGCCTCGTCGAGGACCCTTTGATTGAAGGCCAGCCAGCTCAGCTCACGGCTGAGAAAATGGGTCGCGGTGAAAATCTTCATGCAGCGCGCCGACGCTAGCGGGAGGCGTGGGCTGCGCAAAGAAACTTAAGTTCTGCGCACCGTGGGTTCGGTGCTCCGGCGGCTGAGAGCCTCGCTCCCTGGAAAAGATCGAGGGGGCGGGAGTCCACCGAGTGTCGACTAATGTCGCTGGTTCACTCGGCGGAAGTCCCGCCCCCCCGAACCACCACCAAAACAGAATCTAGTAGCGCAGCGTGGGCTCCGAGCGGACGCCGTACTTATGCGGATTGACGGAGAGCGCCATGTAAACGCGCTCGGCGGCATTCTTGAAATCAAACGGACGGGCCTGGCCGAGGCCGGGCGCATAGATGCTGCCGTCCCAGCCCGAGAGGCGACTGCCGCCCGCGAGGTCGAACTCGTAAATCACCGGCCCATTCTGACTCGCCACCTGTTTCGCCGTATCGGTGGAGATTTCCTTTTTCGCATCGGAAACCGCGTTGTGGTGGTCGAGGTCGGTGACGCGCACGTGAATGCGCACAAACGAGCGACCAGGCCCGAGATGATTGATCCCTGGAATCGCCCGGAGCGTCGGGCTGCCGCCGTGGACCCATTGGAGATCGCTTTCCACCAGCCAGCCCGTCGTTGGTTCTTCGTCGTCTTTCAAAACCATCGCAGGGGCCATCTTTTCGAGTTCTTCCTTGAGGGCGATCGAGAATTCCGCCGGGGCCAGAGAGCGGCGGATCGGTTTTTCCCCGACGTGACCGTGGTTGCCCTTGAAACGTGCTTCGTCCGGCAGGCCGGTGCGAATGTAGATGGCGCGCGGATTCGTAGCGCCGCTGGCCACATCGGTATGCGCGACCTTGACGGTGGCGCATCCAGTCAGTGCGACCGTGACGGAAAGAGCGAGGAGGGCATGTTTCATAGAAAAGGAGAGGTGAAGCACGCGGAGTAGTGCAGCTTCCATGCCCGCATTCGCGGGAATTTCCGGGCGGTTTTGTTCTGCGCGGATCGCACGTGCTGGGAGCACTTCGCCGGGGCTGTCGATGGCGCGGCGACGCCGTTTCAAAATTCCGTTTTACGAGGTCGAGGGCGTGTGGCATAAAGCGCTCCCTTTTTCCCCGACAAATTCTTCCCCCGAGGGCCAATATGGATAACATCATCGCCAGTCGCGAACTCCAGGTGGAGCGCAAACATTTCTTCATCGAGTTTCGTGAAAACGAACGCGGACGCTTCCTGCGCATTACCGAGGAGGCGCACGGTCGGCGCAACACGATCATCGTGCCGAGCACTGGCTTGAACGAGTTCAACACGGCCGTGGATGAGGTCATCATCGCGGCGAATGCCTCCAGCGGCATGATTCCCCCAGCGCCCGCAATTTAATCGCAGTTCATTTCACACCCAACCCAACCACTCAATGGCATCTAAACCAAAACCCGTAAAACTCCCGCCATCGCGGGCCAAGATCACCTCCAACGGCGCCGCCAAAAGCGCCAAAGCCACCAAGTACGTTTATACCTGGGGCAATAATAAAGCCGATGGCGACGGCTCGATGAAACCGCTCCTCGGCGGCAAGGGCGCGAACCTCGCCGAAATGACCCGCATCGGTCTGCCCGTGCCTCCCGGCTTCACGATCACCACCGAAGTCTGCACCTACTTTTACGCGCACAAGAAAACCTATCCCTCGACCCTGCAGGCCGAGATGGAAAAGGGCGTGGCCAACATGGAGAAGATCATGGGCTACAAGTTCGGCGACGCGAAGGGCTTCCCGCTCCTCGTCGCCGTCCGCTCTGGCGCGCGCGACTCCATGCCCGGCATGATGGACACGATCCTCAACCTCGGGCTCAACGACGAGACTGTGCAGTCGCTCGAGCGTGCGACGAAGAACCCGCGCTTCGCGTGGGATTGCTACCGCCGCTTCATCCAGATGTATGGCGACGTGGTCATGGGTGTGCAGAAGCGCGAGGGCGAAGATCACGATCCGTTTGAATCCGTGATCGAGCACTACAAGGACGAGAAGCACGGCCAGCACGACATCGACGACTCGAAGCTCGATGCCGCCGACTACAAGGAACTCGTCGCGCGCTTCAAGAAGCTCGTGAAGGACCGCACCGGCAAAGCTTTCCCGAACAATCCGTGGGACCAGCTCCGCGGCGCCGCGGGCGCAGTGTTCGGTTCGTGGATGAATGACCGCGCGATCGTTTATCGCCGCAAATACAACATCC
This sequence comes from Chthoniobacteraceae bacterium, assembly GCA_049690035.1. Taxonomy (GTDB): domain Bacteria; phylum Verrucomicrobiota; class Verrucomicrobiia; order Chthoniobacterales; family Chthoniobacteraceae; genus Chthoniobacter. The sequence continues at coordinate 4,914 of JBAVML010000569.1, read as the reverse complement.
CGCAGGAGTGGGGCACGGCCGTCAACGTCCAGGCGATGGTCTATGGCAACACCGGCGAGACCTCTGGTTCCGGCGTGGCCTTCACCCGCAATCCCGCGAACGGCGCCAATGAATTCTACGGCGAATTCCTGATCAACGCGCAGGGCGAAGACGTCGTGGCCGGCGTCCGCACCCCGGAGCCCGTCTCCGCGCTGAAGAAGGCGATGCCGAAGTCGTATGCGGAGCTGATGAAAGTCCGCGCCACGCTCGAGAAGCACTTCAAAGACGTGCAGGACGTGGAGTTCACCGTGCAGGAAGGGAAGCTGTTCATGCTCCAGACCCGCAACGGCAAACGCACCGCCGCCGCCGCGCTGAAGTTCTCGATGGATATGTATAAGGAGAAGCTCATCGACTGGGAGACCGCGGTGCTCCGTAATCCCGCCGACCAGCTCGACCAGCTCCTCGCGCCGATCTTCGACGTGGCGGAAGTGAAGAAGGCCAAGGCCATCGCCAGCGGTCTCCCCGCCGGTCCCGGCGCGGCTTCGGGCAAGATCTACCTCAACGCCGACCGCGCCGCCGCGGCTGCGGAGAAGGGCGAAAAAGTCCTCCTCGTCCGCAACGAAACGTCGCCGGAAGATCTCCGCGGCATGATCGCTGCCGAAGGCATCCTCACCGCGAAAGGCGGCGTCTCTTCCCACGCCGCGCTCGTCGCCCGGCAGATGGGCAAGGTCTGTATCTGCGGCGCCAGCGCGCTGCAGATCGACTACAAGGCCAAGACCGTGAAGGTCGCCGGCCAGACCTTCAAGGAAGGCGACTTCCTCTCCATCGATGGAACGAGCGGCGTCGTCTATGGCGGCCAGCTCGCCACCCAGCCGAGCGAGATCATCACCGGCATGCTGCACGGCGATAAGCGCGCGCAGAAGACCGAGAAATTCGCCGCCTTCAACCAGCTCATGAAATGGTGTGGCCAGGCCACCCGCATGGAAGTCCGCACCAACGCCGACAACCCCGAGCAGACCGAAAACGCTCTCGCCTTCGGCGCCACCGGCATCGGCCTCACCCGCACGGAACACATGTTCTTCGAGGGCGACCGCATCGACGCCATGCGCGAGATGATCCTCGCCGACAAGACCGAGGACCGCATCGCCGCGCTGAAGAAGCTCCTGCCTTACCAGCGCGCCGACTTCACCGGCATCTTCAAGGCGCTCAAGGGCTACCCGGCCACCATCCGCTTCCTCGATCCGCCGCTCCACGAGTTCCTGCCGCACGACCACGCATCGCAGCAGTCGCTCGCCGAGAAGATCGGCATCAGCTCCGAGAAGATCGCCCAGCGCGTCAAGGACCTGCATGAATTCAACCCCATGCTCGGCCACCGCGGCTGCCGCCTCGGCATCGCCTATCCCGAGATCACCGAGATGCAGGCCCGCGCCGTCTTCGAGGCCGCCGCCGATGTGGCGAAAAAGAAGATCAAGGTGAAGCCCGAGATCATGATCCCGCTCGTTGGGTTCAAGAAGGAACTCGATCTTCAAACGGAGATCGTCCATCGCGTGGCGAAGGAAGTCATGGCGGAGAAGAAAGTGAAGTTCGACTACCTCGTCGGCACCATGATCGAAGTCCCGCGCGGTGCTCTCACCGCCGACGAAATCGCGCAGACCGCCGAGTTCTTCAGCTTCGGCACGAATGACCTCACGCAGACCGCACTCGGCATCAGCCGCGACGACATGGGCAACTTCATGATGCCCTACATCGAGAACGAAGTGTTCAAGAAGAACCCCTTCGCCACCCTCGACACCGTCGGCGTCGGCCAGCTCATGGAGATCGCCGTGAAGAAAGGCCGCAGCAGCCGTCCGGGCATCAAGCTCGGCATCTGCGGCGAACACGGCGGCGATCCCGACAGCGTGAAATTCTGCCACAAGCTCGGCCTGAACTACGTCAGCTGCTCGCCCTTCCGCGTCCCCGTCGCCCGCCTCGCCGCCGCCCAGGCCGCGATCGAGGAAAAGCGCGCGGGTGCGAAGAAGAAGTAGCGTCTAGCAAGCTTAGTTCGCTAAATCACAAGGCCGCCCCGGGAAACTGGGGCGGCTTTTTTGGTGCTCTCCCTGAGGCATAGTTCGCGTTTGAGTTGTGAGACCCGCCGTTGCTCGATAAACAGAGCGGATGGAATTTACACGAAAGCTCGTAGTCGATGACGTGGTTATCGACGAAAGCTCCGTCTTGGCACTCGTTGATCTTCTCAACGGCGAGTGGCCAAAGAAGCGAGAAAAAGATTGGGGCACCTCCTACGATCTCAGGGTTCGGTATTTGGACGGCTCGGAGGTGCGGTTTGACAATCCACCGAAGAAGCTTGCGACGTCTTTCGACAAGCCTGTGATCAGCCTAGGCATAGATGTTAGAATTCGAAACGCGAGTTCTTCAAAGCGAATTGCTGTCGCGTTAGCACACGGAAGTTTCCCAAGCGTTTATACCAATGTGTTCGACATTACCGGTGACGATGAAAGTTGGGTGAATGACATATATGCCCGGTCAGAAAGCTGGATTGCAGCTCTTCCGAGACAGTTCTCGATGTTCCGCCGTTGGACGGGTGTTTTAACCAACGCGCTCGCGATTCCGTTCGGATTTCTAATTAGCAAGGTCGTTGTTTGGATCATGCTTCTGCTTGGAACAATCAAGACCACCTCGGAGTCGCAAAGTTTGACGCCAATGGTCATCGTGACGTACGCGGCGTTTGTTTGGCTCTTCGGTTCGATTCCCGCACAAATTTGCATCTGGAAACTCCGAGATTTGTGGCCCCCAATTGAATTGAATATTGGACCAAACCATCACCTGCCTCACCTCGCTAAACGCCGGAAGTGGAACATCTTCGCACTGGTCGTGATTTTGCCGGTCCTCGGGAACTTTTTCTATGACCTCGCGAAAATGCTATTCGCGCGGTAGCGATCAGTTTTTCCCCTCGTTCCGCGACTCCATCGCGGAACGCACTTGTCTTCGCGATTCTATCGCGTCGGTTGGTCTGGGCCGGGCAATGGAATTGCGGGGACAAGTGCGTGCCGAAATGGAGTTTCGGCACGAGACGCTGGGGATGGAGCGGGCGGCGGCGGAAGATGGGCCGGCGCCACGGCATCGTCCGATCACAGCCACGGATCACACCGCAGCACGGGAATCGCACCCGGCAGCCATTCGTGCGCGGAGGAGTAGCGCCAGTGCTCGGGTGACGCGACCAAGCCGCGCTTCACTGGGTTGCGGTGCAAGATACTCCAGCTCCTCTCATTCCAAACCGGGTTGAGCGCGGCGAGTTACGCCGCTCGGATCGGTGGGGCGGCTATGGCTTGGCCGGTTCGGCGTTCCAGACTTTGATGTCGTCGAAGTAGCCGACCTTGCCAGCGACGCCGAGTTCGATCTTGGACTTGGTGGCGTGGCCGATGCCAGGCGATTTGAGGAATCCAGCGGGCTGGCCGTCGATCGTCGCGCGCATGGTGTCGCCGACTGTCTCGACCACGAGGGTGTACCATTTGCCGGCTTCGAGCTTGGCCGGGAAGGTAGCGCTGTGGCTGGCGAGCAGTTTGCTGATTTCCTCTTTGTTTTTCACCGCGTCCTTCTTGAGCTCGATGAGGGCATTGCTCTGGCTGCCATCCCGTTCATCGACCATGGTGATTTTGTCGAGGCGGACCTGGGCGCGGGCGATGTGGCCGTAGTGGGAGCCGGTGTAGGCGCGGTCGTCGAATTCCACGTCGATCATCGCGGCGCCGTCGAATTTAATCCTGACCTCGACCACGCTGTCCTTGGTCGGAACGTCCAAGCCAAAGACGGCGGCGTGGGCTTTGACTTCGGGCTTGCCGTCGGCGGCGGGAACGTCCTTGTCGCGGGTCTGGGTGCCTTTGAGCGTGCCATTTTCGATGGCGAAGGTGTCCACGACCTTGTGCCAGCGTTTGTCCGGCGTGGTGCCTTGGAAGTCATCGGAGAAGAGGATTTCCTTTTTCTTGGCGATCGGGCCGGCGGGGATGACAGGCAGGTCGGCGGCGAGAGCCGCGGAGGTGATGAGAAGGAGGGAAGTGAGGAGGGGGCGGGTGTTCATTGAGGGTTCGTTGATTTGGGTGACGAACAGACTACCGGCGGAATCAAAGTCAGCGCAAGGGCGCGAGTCGCCCGCCTGAAAGCTGGGGATTCTGCGGCGGCGACGACACACCTTCCGTCGCCCCGAGCCGACCACTGACCGGGGCGACGGACGGTTTGCAATGCACACCTGCGCGACGGACTACTCGGGCACGCAGACCACCGGAGCGGCTAGAGTGGAACGCAGCGTTACGACCGCGCTCTCGCAACCTTCCTGGGTCATGGGCTGGCGGGCTCGGGCGAGAATTTCGCCGGTCGCGGCGACGCAACGCCACAACCATCCGCCATCACCGGGGTAGATTTCGTACCGGAGGCTGAGATTTGGGAATCCGATCGCGGTCATTGATAATCATATTACACCTGCGCAGGTGCCGCGCAAGTGCTGGCCAGGAAGATGAAATTGTTTTAATCATGCTCGACTCCTCCATCTCGGGGCGTAGGTGATCGTGCGTGCAGCGATGGATCGAGCCGGAAAGAAAATCGACTCGACGGCAGAAATTGGGCTGGAGTCGCGGGCCCACGCTGCAGAGCCTCCTTCCACTATCCCTCCCATGAAATCATCGCTCCTGTTCCGCCCGTTGTTCGCAGCCGCCATTTTCGTCACCTCAACATTTCAAATCCATGCTGGTGACGGGGAATCTCTCAGTCTTTTCGATGGCAAAACACTCGAAGGGTGGGAGCAGCACAGCGGGAAGGCGGAATATCGGGTGGAAGATGGTGTGATCGTCGGCAAGACGGTGCTGAACACGGAGAACTCGTTCCTTTGCACGAAGAAGAAATACGCTGATTTCGTCCTCGAGTTTGAGTTCAAGGTGGCGCCGGAGATGA
>JBAVML010000568.1:0-21569 GCA_049690035.1 Chthoniobacteraceae bacterium | reverse complement strand
TCCCCTTGAACGCACGTGCGCGATAATTTCCGAGCCGATCATCTACTCTCGCGGCTCCGCCATCGTCTTCCAGATCGGTACGTCCGCCTTCATCCGATCGATCGCTTCGGCGCAGAATTTCAGCGCCGGCCCGCGGTGCGCGGCGAGGACGCGGAGGAAGAGCGAGGCTTCCCCGACTGGCACCCAACCGAGCCGGTGGATGAATGTGACTGCGTCGCAGCCGTAGGTTGCATGGAGTTCGTCGAGGATGCGGCCGAGATGACGGGTGGCCATCGGGATGTGTGCGTCGTAATGCAGCCCGGCGAGCGCGGACGGTCCCTCGATCTCCCGCACGATTCCTTGGAACTCGACAACGGCGCCGATTTCCCGCGACGGCAGTGCAAGCGTGGGGATGACGATCGGCGCGTTCGTGAAGAGGATTTCCTTAGCGATCATGACGCTAGCCTCCGCTGACCGGTGGGATGAGCGCGAGCTCCGTGGCTTCGCCGACGGGCATGTCCCAGTCGTGATATTCCTGATCGACCGCCACGCGCATGCCCGCGCCATCGAAGCTCGGCGCGACGCTCGCAAGGATGGCACGAGGCGAATCGCCGGCGGCGCAATCGACGACGCGTTCGCGGAAACCGAGCTGATCCTGCGCTTGGGCGAACGCGAGAATTTTGAGCTGCATGCGAGCGATGTAGCCTCGTTCCCCGATCCCGGCTAGAACTTCGCTCCGCATGATTTCTCTCGACGAGGCACGCCTTCTCATCGCGCAACAGGTGCAGCCGCTCGACCCGACATCCCTGCCGCTGGACGAAGCTCGTGGCCGGGTGCTGCGTGATGACGCGACGGCACCGGAAGATCTTCCGGCATTCGATCGCTCGGCGATGGATGGCTATGCCGTGGCACTCGACGATCGCTCGGAGCGGTTCCGCGTGGTTGCGGAGATTCAGCCAGGAGTGGCCCCGACCGTGACGCTCGGGCTTGGGGAGTGTGCCCGCATCTTCACCGGCGCAGCGATTCCCGCGGGAGCCTCGCAGGTGATCATGCAGGAGGATACCGAGCGGGAAGGGGACTTCATGAAACCCACGCGGCGAATCGCCGCGACTCACATCCGCCATCGCGGTGAAGACGCGCGGCGCGGCAGCGTGCTGCTCAAGGTTGGGACGCGGCTCGCCCCCGCGGAACTCGCCCTGCTCGCGCACGTCGGCATCACGGCGCCGCGCGTTTCGCCCCCGGTGCGCGCGATTCATTTCACCACCGGCAATGAACTCGTGCCGCCGACGAGCCAACCGGCGCCGGGCCAGATTCGCGATACGAACTCGACGCTAGTCGCCGGCCTGCTCGCGGAGCGGGGTACGCAGCTTGTTCACCAGAGCCGTTGCGAAGATTCGCTCGAGGCACTGTCCGGTGCGATCGAGGCGGCTGGCGCGGGCACGTGGGATCTGCTGCTCATCTCCGGCGGCGCGAGTGTGGGCGATTATGATTTCGGTGCGCGTGCGCTGGAGCGGCTCGGGTTCACGATTCATTTCCGGCAAATGAACCTGCGTCCAGGCAAGCCGCTCATCTTCGCCACCCGCGCACGACAGGTGGCATTCGTCATTCCCGGCAATCCCGTTTCGCATTTCGTCGTCTTCCAGACCGCGATCACCCGCGCGATCGAGTGCCTGGAGCAGGCGCCAGCCTCGTGGCCGCTCGCGTCGGTTCTCCTCGAAACCGAAATCTCCGACGGCCCGAATCCCCGCGAAACTTGGTGGCCCGCGCATGTCGCGCTGAAGCGCGGTGCTTTCATCGCCCGGCCGCTCGCGTGGCAGAGTTCCGGCGATCTTTGCGGGCTCGCGTTCGTGAATGGCCTCATCCGCATTCCGCCGCGCTCGCAGCCACTCGCCGCCGGCGCGAACGCCGATTGCCTCCTGCTCGATCACCGGCTCTGATTCGAAGCGATGCCTTCCTTCTCCCACCTCGATGAAAGTGGACGCGCCCGGATGGTCGATGTCGGCCACAAGCCTGAGCAGCGCCGCACCGCGCGGGCCGAGGGCTGGGTGCGCTGCGCCGCGGCGACCCTCCTCGCGCTCCGCGACCTGGCGCTGCCGAAGGGCGATGTGCTCACGGTCGCGAAGATCGCCGGGATCCAAGCGGCGAAGCGCACGGACGAGTTGATCCCGCTCTGCCATTCGCTCCCGCTGAACGCGGTGGAGATCCGCTTTGAACTCGAAGGTGCCGCGATTCGTATTCTTTCCGAAGTCACTACGACCGCGAAGACCGGCGTGGAAATGGAAGCGCTTACCGCGGTCAGCGTGGCCGCACTGACCATCTATGACATGTGCAAAGCAGTGGACAAAGCGATGGTCATCGACGGCATTCGCGTGACGGAAAAAATCAAGGAATGAAGGTTGGTCGCGTCACCCTCAGCGACCGCGCGAGTGCGGGAGTTTATGAAGATCGCAGCGGCCCGGAGATCGAGCGGGTGCTGGGGGGCAACTCCAGCGGCACGATCGACTGGGTGCGCGTGCTGATCCCCGATGATCGCGCGACGATCGAGGCCACGCTCCGGCGGCTGTGCGATGAAGATGCGTGTGATCTCGTGGTGACGACCGGCGGCACCGGCCCTGCGCCGCGCGATGTCACGCCCGAGGCGACGCGTGCGGTGATCGAACGCGAGCTGCCCGGCTTCGGCGAGATCATGCGCGTTGAGTCCTTTGCCAAAGTGCCGACCGCGATCCTCTCCCGCAGCACGGCGGGCACGCGCGGCCGCACGCTGATCGTCAATCTTCCCGGCAATCCGAAGGCCATCGGCGAATGTCTGCCGCTAATCATCCCGGCGATCCGCGAAGCGCTGCGGCACTTGCACGGCGAATAACCCGAGGGACGCGCGGGAGCGTGTCCCTCCTACCCGCCGACGTGGGACATCTCCACCTTTGGCACCTGCGCGCTGGCAGTTGTGCGCAGTTCGGAGTAGCGATCGCCGCGGGCCTGCCAGATCCGGCCGATGATCGCGGCAAGGTCGCCGTCGCTGGTTCCGGTGCGAAGTGGAGTGCGGAGATCGTGTCCGTGGGTGGCGAAGAGGCAGGTGAAGAGGTGGCCATCGGCCGTGAGCCGCGCGCGCGTGCAATCCCCGCAGAACGGTGCGGTGACGCTGGCGATCAGGCCGATCTCACCGCCGAGAGGAGTGCGAAAACGCCGCGCGACTTCGCCGCGATATTGTGCGGGGAGTGGCTCCAGCGCTAGCTTCCCCGCGATCTCCGCCGCGGGTACCACGTCATCGAGTCGCCAGCCATTCGTGTTGCCCACGTCCATGTATTCGATGAAACGCAGGACAAAATCCGGGCCGCCAAATCGGCGAGCCATCGCCGCGATTTCGTGATCATTCGCGCCGCGCTTGATGACCGCGTTGATCTTGACCGGCGCAAAGCCCGCCTCGCGCGCGGCATCGATGCCGCGCAGCACGCGATGCAGCGGAAAGTCCACGTCGTTCATTGCGCGAAAGGTCTCCTCTTCGAGCGAGTCCACGCTCACCGTCAGTCGGCGCAATCCCGCTGCGCGCAAAGGTGAGGCCAGTTCCGCGAGGCGCGAGCCGTTCGTGGTGAGTGTGAGATCGTGCAGGCCGTCGAGCGGCGCGAGCATTTCCACGAGCCGCGGGAGGTCTCGCCGGAGCAGGGGTTCGCCGCCGGTGAGCCGCACCTTTTCCACGCCGAGAGAAACGAAGATGCGGGCGAGACGCGTGATTTCTTCAAACGAAAGAAGCTGCTCGCGCGGCATGAACTGGTAGCCGTTGCCGAAGACTTCGCGCGGCATGCAGTAGGTGCAGCGGAAATTGCAGCGATCCGTCACCGAGATGCGCAAATCGCGCAGCGGTCGCTGGAGTTGATCGAGGGGCTGATCGGTCACGTGGATACACCACTAGCGCCGCACGTTGCGTTGAACAAGTAGCGCTCCTGGATGGCGCGCGGTGATGCAGCACGCTACGTTTCCTTCCACATGAGCCAACCCACGAATGTCCTCGGCACTCCGTTGCAATGCTGCTGCCTCGACCCACTGACGGGCTACTACCGCGACGGCTACTGCCGGACTGGTCCCGGCGACGTCGGGCTGCATACGGTATGCGTGCAGGTCACCGAAGATTTCCTCGACTATAGCGCGGAGCAGGGGAACGACCTGATCACGCCGGTGCCCGAGTTTGATTTTCCCGGATTGAAGCCCGGCGACCGCTGGTGCGTGTGCATCACCCGCTGGGCGGAGGCGCTGGAGGAAGGCATCGCCGCGCCGATCGTGCTGGAGTCCACACACATTTCGGCGCTGGAGTTTGTGTCGCTGGAGGATTTGCGGGCGCACGCTGTGGCTCGGTAGGCCGGTGCGCGACTTCGTGGCGCTGGCTGGGTTAACTCAGCCGCCATGAAACTCGCTCGCTTCTTCCTCGCGTTCTGCTTCGCCGCTTTCGTTTCACCTCTCGTCGCGGGTGAGCCCGTGCGACGTGAGTGGACCGTGGACGGTGTGGTCCGCGAGGGACTCATCGCCATTCCGCCGAAGGCGACGACCGACGCCACGCCCGTGGTTTTCGCTTTTCACGGCCACGGTGGTTCGATGCAAAACGCAGCCCGCCAATTTCACGTTCACACGCTCTGGCCCGAGGCGCTCGTCGTCTATCTTCAGGGCCTCAACACGCCGGGCCGACTGACCGATCCGGAGGGGAAAAAGCCCGGCTGGCAGCACGGTCCCGGCGCGGAGGGCGATCGCGACCTGAAGTTCTTCGACACCGTGCTCGCGAGTTTGCGGAAAGAATATCGAGTGGAAGACCGGCGCATTTATTCCACCGGACATTCGAATGGCGGCGGCTTCACCTATCTGCTCTGGGCGACGCGTGGAGAGCAGTTCGCCGCCTTCGCGCCATCTGCGGCGGCGGCTCCGACGCTGCTCGGGCAACTCAAGCCAAAACCGGTGCTGCACGCCGCGGGAGAGACTGATCCGCTGGTCAAATACGAGTGGCAGAAAGCGACGATGGAAGCGCTGCGCAAGCTCAACCAGTGCGGCGAAGGGCAGCCCGGCGAGAAATGGATGACGACCTATCCCTCAAAGATTGGCGCACCGGTGGTGACGCTGATTCATCCGGGCGGGCATCAATTCGTTCCGGAGGAACCCGCGGCCATCGTGAAGTTTTTCAAGGAGCAGGTGAAGCCTTGACCGCCGCCTCTTTCGCTTCGCGGAAGGCGTAGAAATTTCCCGCGGTGCGGACGTAGAATGTGTCACCGATGATCGCGGGAGTGGCCATGATCTTTTCGCCGAGTTCGGCGCGCGCGAGGATGTTCAGCGTGTCGCCCGCGGCGAGCACGAGCAGCACGCCGCTCTGCGCGGCGAGGTAGATGCGATCATGGCCCGCGATGGCTGAGGCGTAGTAGTCGCCGGGTGCGCCGAGGCGTTCGTCCTGGTAGAAGGCCTTGCCCGTCGAGGCTTCGTAGCAGGAGGCGAGGCCGCCGTTTTTCACGGTGTAGATGTGTCCCTTGTAAAAGAGCGGCGACGAAACGTAGGGCAGGCTGCGCGTGGATTTCCAGGCGAGGTGAGTCGCGGTGATGTCCGCTTTTCCGCCGGGGCGAATGGCGAGCAGTGCATTGCCGGCGCGGGCAAACATGGAGCGCATGCCTTCCCATTCCTCGCGCGTCACCTGGCCGTTTTTGTTGAGATCCATTTGGGAAAAGCGGTCGCGAATCGGACCGGCTGGGACGTCGTCGCGCGTCAGGAACGTGTTCGGATCCTTGCTGACGCTCTGCATGAATTCCTCGAACGGCGGCATCGTCACGCGACTGTCGTCATCGCCGCCCACGTTCCAGCTCGCGCTGAAAAGGAGATCATCTCCCGCGACTGGCGAACTGCAGGCGACGCGCGAGGTGCCGCTGTAGGTCCAATTCTCCCCGCCGTCGGCGAGGCGATACGATTTCAGCCAAATTGAACCCGGCACGATCAATTCCTCCTCGCCGCGGTGCCGCCAGACGAACGGCGTGGCGAAGCTGCGCCGAAACTCCGGTCGCTCCTGCCGCCAGAGCGTGCGGCCCGTGCGCGCTTCGAGCGCGAGCAGGAAGGAGCCTTCATCCTGATCACACGCGAGGATGAGCGTGCTGCCCGCGAGGATGGGTGAAGCCGACGTGCCGAACTCGACGACCGGCGCCTGGATCGGATGCCGCCATTGCTCCTTGCCCTCGAGGTCGTAGGCGAGCAATCCGAACGAACCGAAATAGACATACACGCGCTGACCATCCGTGGTTGGAGTGGGCGTCGCCGGATTTCCGAGCTTATGCGTGGGCTCGAATTTTTCGGAAGGCGCGGGCTGCCGCCAGAGCACGGTGCCATCGCTGCGGCGCAGGCAGACGGTCTCGAGCTTCTGCTGATCGAAGGTAGTGAGGAAAATGCGGTCGCCCCAGATACACGGTGACGAGTTGCCGGAGGGCAGTGCGACTTTCCACACGACGTTTTCGGCAGGGCCGAAGTGAATCGGCGGATCGCTCGGCTCCGCCACCGCGAGGCCGTCCGGGCCGCGAAACTGCGGCCAGCTCGGCTCGGTGCCGTGGGCGAGCGAGATCAGCGAGAGGATGAAGAGCGAACGGAGCAAGGGGGACATGGCGGGATTTGGTAGCATCGCGACCGCGCCGGCGTCGAGCGGTGTCACGAATGGTGGCTCCTTGCGGACTTTCCAATGGCGCATCCGCGCATACCTTCCCGCCCCATGTCCGCGCCCTCCACTCTCGCCGCCTTGCTCGCCGCGCCCGCGCCGGTGCTTGCGCTGGCGCCGATGCAGGACGTGACGGACCTGCCCTTCTGGCGGCTGATGACGCGCTACGGCGGCGCGGATCTTTATTACACGGAATACTTCCGGGTCCACGTGGACTCGCGGCTGAACAAACACATCCTCCGCTCGATCACCGAGAACCCGACCGGGCGGCCCGCGATCGCGCAGATGATCGGCAACGACATCCCGTCGCTCGTCCGGAGCGCGCGCGAGCTCCAGCAGCACCCGATCGCCGGCGTGGACCTGAACCTTGGCTGCCCCGCGCCAGTCGTCTACCGCAAGTGCGCCGGTGGCGGTCTGCTCCGCGAGCCCGCGAAAATCGACGCCATCCTCGGTGCCCTGCGCGATGCGGTGAGCACGGTTCCTTTCACGGTGAAGACGCGAATCGGCTTCAAGGATGCGGCCGTGTTCGACGAGTTGCTGCCGATCTTCGCCAAGCACCGCATCGACCTGCTCACCGTCCACGGACGCACCGTCGCCGGCGGCTACACCGCGGCGGTGGACTACGCCGCGATCGCCAAAGCCGCAGCCGCGATGCCGTGTCCGGTGTTGGCCAATGGCAACATCTCCTCCGCCATCGACGCCGCCGCGGTGCTCGCGCAGACTGGTGTACGCGGCTTGATGATCGGGCGCGGCGCGATCCGCAATCCGTGGCTCTTCGATCAAATCCGCGCACACCTTTGCGGCGAAGCGCCGCGGCGACCGACCGGGCGCGAAGTGCTCGACTACATCGTCGCGCTGCACGAAGCGGTCTGCACGTCGGACGTGCCCGGCAGCTCGCAGGTGCAGAAGATGAAGCGATATATGAATTTCATCGCCCTCGGCACCGAGCCGAGCGGCCGCTTCCTTCATGAAATCCGCCGTTGCTCCACGCTCCCCATTTTCATGGCCATCTGCACCGAGCATCTCGATCACACGGAGCCGCTGCCGCTCGAGCCGTATCCCGTCGTGGGAAAGGAAGAATATTGTGCGGGCGGCGGGGCGGCTGTTTGAATCGGCGCATGACCTCCTCCCTTCGTCGCGCCGCCCAGTTCGCATTGCTCCTGGCTTGCCCGGCCCTGCTCGGTGCTGCCGATTATTTTCCCCCGCCCGATAGCGAAGGGGGCTGGCGCACGGCCACCGGGGCTGCGGAAGTCCGCGCAAAAGCGGGCATGGATCTCGATCGCTTGCAGAGCGCTTACACCGCCACGGAGCGCAGCACCGGAAACGGCGGGCTGCTCGTGGTGCGCCACGGCTATCTTGCCTTCGAGAAGTATTTTGGCCGCGCGAGCCACAATGCGAATCCGGACATGGCTTCGACGGGCAAGTGCTTCACGAGCATCGCGTGCGGGATCATGCTCCGTGAGTTCAAGGACAAGATTCCCGACGGCCTGGACACGAAAATTTTCACTGAGAAATTTCTGCCCGAAGCGCTGCCGCTCGACGATCCGCGCAAGGCGAACATCACGCTCGGCCAGCTCCTGTGCATGAGCGCGGGCTATTGGGGTGAAGGGCAGACACCGATCGGCATGGTGATGGAAAAGGTGCAGCAGCTGAAGCCAGTGCCAGGGCAGAATATCCGCGACCTCGACCTCTCTTCGCTGCGCGTGCCACTTTGGACCGATCCGGGCGCGGGTTATTCGTATTCATCGCCTTCGCCGCACATTGCGTCGATCGTGCTGCGGCATGTGACGGGGATGGAACTGCAGGATTATATCAATGAGCGGCTCGCCAAGCCGCAGGGCTGGGGCGCGTGGGGCTATTGTCTGCACCGCGGTGACTTCGACATGCCGCACGCGAACGGCGCCGGCAGCACCGCGCTGCACGCGACCGATGCGCTGCGCTTCGCCTACTGCCTGCTGTACGAGGGGAAATGGAAGGACCAGCAGCTCGTGCCGGCCGACTACATCAAGCTCTGCCAGCAGATGTCGCCCTACAATCCGCACGCACCCTTCACGCTGCAGTTCGAGCAGAATTCCGACGGGCACATCCTCGGAGCGCCGCGCGATGCATTCTTCAAATCAGGCGCGGGCGGCTTCTGTCTCTACGTCGTGCCGTCGCTCGATCTCGTGATCTACAAGCTCGGCGGCAAGGACGGCCAATACGATCCCGCGCTGACCGGCCTGCCCGGCCAGCCGCCGCAGCCGCCGCCGAAAGACGAATGGAAGCCGCTCGCGAACACGCCCTACTTCGAAGGCAATCCGAGTAACTCGCTCTGGCGCGTCTTGGAACTCGTCTCGTCCGCCGTGCGGGATTGACCCCATGAAACTCGACGCGCACCAGCACTTCTGGAAATACGACGCAGCGCAGTATCCGTGGATTCCCAAGGGCTCGCCGCTCCATCGCGACTGGCTTCCCGCCGATCTCGCGCCACTGCTCGCCGCCGACGGACTCCACGGCTGCATTGCCGTGCAAGCGCGGCAGACCCTCGAAGAATCGCGCTGGCTGCTGGGACTCGCGGACGCCGCGCCGATCATTCGAGGGGTTGTCGGCTGGGTGGATTTGCGCGGCGAGAAGGTGGGGGAGCAGCTCGCGCAATTCTCCGCTCACCCGAGATTTTGCGGCGTCCGCCACGTTGTGCAGGATGAACCCGATCTCGGCTTCATGCTCGGCGCCGAATTCCTGCGCGGCATCCGCGCCCTGCATCACTTCGGCCTGACCTACGACGTCCTTATTACCCACCGGCAGCTCGCGCCCGCGATCGAGCTGGTGAAGCGCCTTCCGGAGCAGCCCTTTGTCCTCGATCACATCGCCAAGCCGCTGATCAAGGCTGGCACGCTCTCGCCTTGGCGCGAACAGATCATGGAACTGGCCCAGGCGCCAAACGTGATGTGCAAGGTCTCCGGCATGATCACCGAAGCCGATCACAATGCGTGGAAAGCGGCTGACTTCACCCCGTTCCTCGACGTGGTCACCGAGGCGTTCGGCGCGGACCGCTTGATGTACGGCAGCGACTGGCCGGTCTGCCTGCTGGCGGGGAGTTACGCGCGAACTTTTGCCCTCGTTGCGGATTATTTCTCGAAGCTTTCCGCCGCCGCACAAGCCGGAATTTTTGGAGGAAATGCGGAACGCTTTTACCTTCGGCGGGGCGTTTAGCGCGCGTCACGTACTCTGGCAGGGTGGTGCGGAGCCATTCGCGATGAGCGCTCCCTGGCTGGCGGGAGGCGGCCGGTGCGCGAATTCGTCGAGTTCGTGCGCGGGGTTCGGTCCTGTTTTTGAATCGCGAGCGGTCAAACGGCGGATTCCCGTTCCGGCGATACATGATGGGGGAGCATCCTTCCTTGCCTCGAGTCCTATCGAAAATATCTCAGCCCAAATGCGCAATTTCTCATCCACGCCCGGGGTTGAGCCGCTAGCATTCACACTATGAACGTTTCCCCGAAAGTCTGTCTCGCCATCGTGACCGGAGCGTCGCTGCTCGTCGCAGCTGAATACAACCCGCTTCAGGATAAGAACCGGCCCATCGCCACGACCGAGTCAGTGCCTCCGGCGGAAGCAGCGAAGAAAATGACGCTGCCGCCGGGCTTTAGCGTGCAAGTCGTGGCGGCGGAGCCGGAGGTGGTGCAGCCGGTGGCTTACACGATCGACGATCGCGGGCGTCTGTGGGTGGTGGAAAACACGAACTATCCGGAATGTCCGGGAACGCCGAAGGACAAAATTCTGATTTTTGAAGACACGGACGGCGACGGGCGGGCGGACAAGCGCACTGTCTTTTACGACAAGATGACTTTCGCCACGGGGATCAATGTGGGTTTCGGCGGAGTGTGGGTGGGCGCGCCGCCGAATCTCTTGTTCATTCCCGACAAGAACGGCGACGACGTGCCGGACGGCGAGCCGGAGAAGGTGCTCGATGGCTGGGGAAATGAGGACACGCACGAGACGCTGAATGATTTCACCTGGGGTCTCGATGGCTGGCTGTATGGAACGCAGGGCGTCTTTACGAACTCGCTGGTGGGCGCGCCGGGCACGGAGAAGGAGAAGCGCGTGCCGATCAATGCGGGCGTGTGGCGCTATCATCCGGTGAAGAAGAAGTTCGAGGTGTATGCCGAGGGCGCGAGCAACCAGTGGGGCGTGGATTGGAACGACTATGGGCAGGGTTTCTTCGAGGCCTGCGTGATCCCGCACATGTGGCAGTGCATCCAGGGCGCGCGCTATCACCGGCAGTCGGGTCAGCACTTCAACAAGTTCACCTACGAGGACATCAAAACGATCGCGGACTTCGAGTACGAAAAGCGCGCGTATTGCGGCGCGATGGTCTATCTCGGCGGGCAGTGGCCGGCGGAGTTTCGAAACACCTTTTTCTTCCACGACATCCACATGAACAAGATGCGGAACGAGAAGCTGGAGCGCAGCGGCTCGGGCTACAAGGCGGTGAAGAACATCGATTTCCTCGTCTCAGAAGACCACTGGTATCGCGGCCTCAGCCCGCAGTATGGGCCCGATGGATCGGTCTTCGTGAATGACTGGTATGACAAGGTTCCGTGCCACCAGCAGCGCGCGTTCACGGACCGATCGAACGGGCGCATTTACAAGATCGTCTATCAAGGAGCGAAGCCGGTGACGGTGGATTTGCAAAAATCGAGCGACGCGGAACTGGTCGAGATGCAGCTCAATCCAAACGAATGGTACGTGCGCCACGCGCGGCGGATCCTGCAGGAACGCGGAGCGAACGAGAGCGTCCGCAGCGGGCTCTCAATGATCCTGTTGGATCACCCTGAAGAGACGCGTCGGCTTCGCGCGTTGTGGTCGTTGCATTGCACTTCCAACCTGACTGAAAAACTTGCGCTCAACGCACTTACGGATCGCTCCGAGTGGGTGCGCGCGTGGACGATCCAGCTCGTGTGCGAGGACGGGAAGCCGTCGGAGCCGTTGCTCGCCGAATTCGCGAAGATGGCGGTGAGCGATCCTTCGCCGGTGGTACGGCTCTATCTCGCCTCGGCGGCGCAGCGGATCGAGATCCCGAAACGCTGGCCGATCCTGACCGCGCTCGCCGCGCACGCGGAAGATGCCGGCGATCACAATCTCCCGCTGATGCTGTGGTACGCGGCGGAGCCGGCGGTCGGTGCAGACATTGCGAAGGCGGCGGAGCTGCTCGGCTCGTGCCAGATTCCAAAGGTGCAGGAATTCATCACCCGCCGCATCGCCGCGGTGGCCACCGCGAAAGCCGAATGAAGACACCCCGCTTTCTCTGCATTCTGCTCGCGGGAACCCTCGTGGCTCACTCGCAGGAGCCCGTGCCGAACCCGCTCGCGGTCCTCGTCAAAACGCTGGCGAAGATCGAGAACCCGGCGGTGCAGATCAACATCCTGCGAGGCATGAACGCTTCGCTCAAAGGTAAGCGCGACCTCGCGGTGCCGCCCGGCTGGGATGAACTCTACGCGAAACTGAAAACGAGTCCGGATGCGGAGGTGCGCCAGCAGGCGCAGTCGCTCGCGGCGACCTTCGGCGGCGGCGCCGCGCTCGACGAAATGCGCAAGACGCTCGCTGATCCGCAAGCTGCGACCGATGCGCGCAAGGCGGCGCTCGAATCGCTCGTCGCCGCGAAAGATGCGCCGTCGCTGCCGGTCTTCCTCGAACTGATCAAAGCTCCCGGCGCCCTGCGCGCGCCCGCGATCCGCGCGCTCGCCGGCTTTGAAGACCCGCAGATCGCCCCCGCGCTGCTCGGCGGTTATGCGGCCTTTGATTCCGCGGAAAAACGTGACGTGCTGAACACGCTGTTCGCTCGCCCCGCCACCGCCCGCGCGCTGCTCGCCGCGGTGGAAGCAAAACGCGTGGACCGCGCCGCGATCACCGCTCCGCTCGCGCGGCAATTGCAATCCTTCAAAGACCCGGAGATCGACGCGTGGATGGCGAAGAACTGGGGCGCTGTCCGCACCTCGTCCGCCGAGAAGCAGGCGCAGATCGCGAAGATGAAGGAGTTCCTCTCCGCCGAACTCATCCTCAAGGCCGACGCATCGCGTGGACGCGCGCTTTTCAGCCAGACCTGCGGCGTGTGCCACACGATGTTCGGCACCGGTGGCAAGATCGGTCCGGAGCTGCCGGGTTCGTTTGAGGATGTCGATTACCTGCTGCAAAACATCGTCGATCCGAATGCCATCATCGGGAAGGACTACCAGCAGACCTTCGTGAGCCTGAAGGATGGCCAGACCGTCTCGGGCATCGTCGCGGGCGACGACGCGAGCACCGTCACCCTCAAGACCCTCGGCGACACGCTCACGCTCCAGCGCGCGGACATCGTGGAGATGAAAGTGAGCGAGCAATCCATGATGCCCGAGGGCCTCATCACCACGCTCGATGAGGAGAGTGTGCGCGATCTTTTCCACTACCTCCGCCAACGCAAACAGGTCCCGATGCTCGCCACCGCACTGAACGCCAACGACTTCTTCAACGGCACCGACCTAACGCGCTGGAGTGCCAGCGGCGATGGCTGGAAAGTGGAGTCCGGAGAAATCGTGGGGCGCGGGAATGCGAAGCACCCGACGGCGCTCGTGAGCGAGATGATTGCGAAGGATTTCAAACTCTCCGCACGGATGAAAATCACCGGCGCCAACGCGGCTGCGGAGTTCGTCGTGCTCGGCGCGCCGCGCGACGAGAAGTTCGCCGGTTGGTCGTTGAGCGCTGGCGGCGGGACGCCGGCTAATTTCTGGCTCTACTCAAATGATCCGCCGAAACCGATCAAAGTCGGCACCGCAGCATTGTTTTCCAGCTTTGCCGACTGGACGCGAATCGAGGTCGCCATCGTCGAAGGTCGCGGGACCATCCTGATCGACGGCGAAGTGGCCGTCGAATTCACGACGAAGCGCGAGCGGACGCTTCCCGCCTTCTACCTTCTCGGAGAAGGAGCCGAACTCCGCGTCAAGGACCTCAAGCTCGAAGTCGCGCCGTAGGTCTTCGCGAGCGCTCCTGCTGCGCGAAGGTGAAACATCCGGGCCGGCGGATCCAGCTGGTGAAGTGAGCCGAGCTCGAGTGGCTTTAGCGCGGATCAATTGCCGACGATCGGCGAGGCCGGGATCGATCCCGAAGATTCTGGCCCGCTGTGAGGAACCTGAGAGTCATCGGCGATTCATGAATGCTCCCGCCCGCGGTTTCGCTCGGATCGGTGTCGCCGCGTTTCCCCGTGCCGTTAAAACACTTCCACGTAGCCGAGCGAGATCAGGCGCGTCTTAGTCCGGAGCAAGGCGGCCGCGAAATCATCGCCGCCTTCATTGCTGGCCAGCGAAGCCACGCGATCGAGTTTGACGCTGCCCTTTTCCTCCCGGGTCGAGTCCGACCGAGGAATCACCGGCGGAAGACCGACCTGCGTTTGACTGAAGTGTTCGACCAATGTCAGGGTCGGCGGGATCGGGCCATCGAGACCGGTGGACGTACCCGCGGCAGCGGTGGCCAAGCCCTTGAACTGGAGCCAGCGGTGCTCGTCCGAGGTGAGCCCCGGCATCCCGTTGACGCTGACGCGATAGACGTAGGTGTAGGCCTGATTCACGAGCTTCTTGTCCGCGGGAGTGACGTGTCCGTCGAAAACGCCGCTGGTCGTGAGCGTGAAGTTTTTCGCCGTGCCGACCCGATACAGCCGGATGCGCTGGAAACGCCCGGAGAGTCGGTCGAGGACGACGATTTGCTTCTCCGTCGCCGCGGCGTAAGCGCCCCCGCTGGCACTGACGAAACTGCTGCTGCCTGCATAAATGGCGATGGTCCCGCCCAGCCCGCTGGCCGCCAGGCAAAGAAGGGCCACAAGACTGGTGAAGATGCCACGGAACGCATTCATCTCCGCACTGTGACCGCCGCGGGCGGAAAGGAACAGCGGCAAACGATCCGTGCGTTGTTCCGCTCGTGTCCGCTCGTGTCCGCTCGTGTCCGCTCGTTCCCAAGTTGCACTTGGGAACGCCCTTGCCCCCGAAGCTTAGCTTCGCCAACACTGGACCATGCGCAGCCGGTATCGAGTTCAGGAGTTGCAGGCGCCCCACTTCGTCACCTCCACCATCGTTGGCTGGCTCCCAGTCTTCACCACCGCGGCGCGATGCCAGATCATCGTGGACTCGCTGGAATACTGCCGGGCACACAAAGGTCTGAAGATTCACGCCTGGGTCGTCCTTGAGAACCATCTGCACGCGATCCTCGCTGCGCCCGATCTTTCGCGAGTGCTGGCCGACTTCAAGCGGCACACCGCCCGACGAATTCTGGAACTACTGGCGGCGGAGGAATGCGAGTGGTTGCTCCACCTGCTGCGGCAATGGCGCGCCGCCCACAAGACGGAGTCCGAATTCCAAGTCTGGCAGGAAGGCTCGCACCCGCAGGCACTGATGAGCGACGCCGTGATGCAGCAGAAGTTGGAATACCTGCACAATAATCCGGTGAAGCGTGGCCTGGTCGCGGTGCCGGAGCATTGGCGGTATTCCTCAGCCCACGAATGGTGTCCGGGCGTCATGCCATTGCTGCGGTGCGATCCGTGGCGCTAGTGGTCGAAGCCACCGGCGCGCCGGCTCGCCCGTCCGCTCGTTCCGAAGTACCGCTCGTTCCCAAGTTGCACTTGGGAACGAGCGCGAAAAGAAATTCTTCAGAACGGAATTTCGTCGTCTCGGATCGTGAGATGGAGGCCAAACTCGCTCAGGATGTTATCGATAATCTTTCGATTGTTAGGACGCTCGACCGACTCGCGGGCGAGTTGCTTATCAGGCGGAAACCAAACTGAAACTTCGTTGTCCAAGATGTAGTGAGCGCGGGCCTCCTCCACCCAACCCCGTATAAGTGGCCTTTGGGACCGAATCTGACTCAGTAAAAATTCCCAAACTGCGGTCGAGTTCGGAGGCTTTGCCGACGAATTGCGAGACTTTAGTGTTTGATCTCGTGATGCGGAGTCCGCAAGAAGTCGGACTGTCGCCAGTATTTCCGATACCATTGCGGGCATGTCTGGACGCCGTGATGGATGAGGCTCTGGGTCGGAAGTAAGAATTTTTTCGAGTTCGCTAGCAAAACGGTCCCAACGATCTTCAAAGGCTTCCTCAAGCTCGCCTGACTGAAGCTTTTGGTCGCCGCGCGAATCATTGATCATCCGCATTATGTCGAAAACATCCTTCTTGGCTGTAGTCTTTAAATTGAATGCTGCTAGAGGGTGCCGCACATCATCTGGGCTCAAACCTATCAGCAAGGGGCAAACCCGTGCCTTTTCTACCTTTGTAGCAAGCGCACCAGCTTCAAAATGCACCCAAGGCTTCTGTAGGTTATCTTCCGTAAGACAGATTATTCC
Source organism: Chthoniobacteraceae bacterium (assembly GCA_049690035.1). Lineage (GTDB taxonomy): Bacteria > Verrucomicrobiota > Verrucomicrobiia > Chthoniobacterales > Chthoniobacteraceae > Chthoniobacter. The sequence continues at coordinate 5,592 of JBAVML010000568.1, read as the reverse complement.
GACGGTACTTGTGTCCAATGCCATAAAGAGATCGTTTGTCCAAAGTGCACCCGCATCGATATCATTCGACGAGAGATAACAGGGTAGGCGCTGTATGACTTTTGGCAGCCAATCGCGCAACAAGTGCGCAACTCTGTGACTAATTGAGTCTTGTCCCGACCAACTAATAAACACGCTCATAGATTCATTCTGTGACGGCGACTATTTTGCTTGATGCTTTCCTAGCTCCCGGCCAAGCAGCGTAAAAGTTAACTCCTCTTCTGCTGCGCCATGTCGAACCAGCTCGGCCCGGTCGGCGCGGAGGATCGGCCGCCGCCGCCTGCACCAGCGCCGACGGCGAAGCGTTGCACGTCGCGTTTGCCGGCTTCGGCTTTGCGGTCGCCGCGGGGGCCGATCTCGACGCGGGTCTTGAGTGAAAGGGCGATGCGTTTCCGCGGCATGTCGATCTCCATCACCGTGGCCTGCACACGCTGGCCGACCTTGAGCACGTCGGCTGGGTTCTTCACGAAGTCGTCGGACATCTGGCTGATGTGGACGAGGCCATCCTGGTGCACGCCGATGTCCACGAAGGCGCCAAACGCGGTGACATTCGTGACGATGCCGGGGAGCTTCTGGCCGGGTTGGAGGTCTTCCATTTTCTCCACGCCTTCGGCGAAGGAGAACGCCTCGAACTGCTGGCGCGGATCGCGGCCGGGTTTGGAGAGCTCGGCGAGGATGTCCTTGAGCGTGGGCAGGCCGACTTCGGTGGTGACGTAGTTTTCGGGGCGAATCGTCGCGCGTTTCGCGCTGTCGCGGAGCAAGTCGGTGACGGAGCAACCGGCGTCGGCGGCCATTTTGTCGACGAGTTCGTAGCGCTCCGGATGCACCGCGCTGCCGTCGAGCGGATGCGCGCCGTCGCGGATGCGGAGGAAGCCGGCGGCCTGCTCGAACGCCTTCGGCCCGAGTCCGGTGACCTTGGCCAGTTCCTTGCGCGACTTGAAGGGACCGTTCTCATCGCGGTGCGCGACGATGTTCGCCGCGACCCGGGCGTTCAGCCCGGAGACGTAGGTGAGCAGATGCTTCGACGCGGTGTTGAGCTCGACGCCAACGTTGTTCACGCAACTCACCACCACGTCGTCGAGGGTGCGCTTGAGCGCATTCTGATCCACGTCGTGCTGATACTGGCCGACGCCGATGCTCTTCGGGTCGAGCTTCACCAACTCGGCGAGCGGGTCCATGAGCCGCCGCGCGATGGACACCGCGCCGCGCACGGTGATGTCCTTGTCCGGGAACTCTTCGCGGGCCACATCGCTCGCGGAGTAAATCGACGCGCCGCTCTCGCTCACCATCACCACCGGGATCGCCACGGGCAGGCCGAGCTTCTTGATGAACGTCTCGGTCTCTCGCGAAGCCGTGCCGTTGCCGATGGCGATGGCTTCCACTTTGTATTTCGTCACCACGGCCTTGATCATCTCGGCCGCTTCCATGAGATCGCGCGCGCCTTTCTCGGGGTAGATCACGTCATTCGCGAGCAGCTTTCCTTGGCGGTCGAGGAGCACCACTTTGCAGCCGGTGCGGAAGCCGGGATCGATGCCGAGCGTTACCTTCTGGCCGAGCGGCGAAGCGAGCAGCAGCTCACGCAGATTGTCGGCGAAGACGCGGATCGCTTCCTCGTCCGCGCGCTTCTTGAAGAATGTGCGCGCCTCGCCTTCCATGGCAAAGCCGAGCAGCCGCTTGAAGCAATCCGCGACAGCGAGGCGGACGTGGTCGGAGCACTGGAGGGGCACGCTCTGTCGCGCCCCACTCGTCCCGGCGGCAGGCGTCGCGGGGGAAGATGGGGACCCGACGGAGCGGGTCCCTCCAGATTTGACAAAGAGACGTTCCAGCAGGCTCAGGGACTCGATTTCATCCGGCACGAGGCGGGAGAAGAGGAAGCCTTCCGACTCCCCGCGGCGGATCGCCAGGATGCGGTGCGACGGCGCTTTTTCCGCCGGCTCCTGCCAGTCGAAGTAGTCCTTGAACTTCGCGCCTTCCTCCTCCTTGCCGCTGATCACCTTCGATTTGATCACGCCTTTGGTGAGGTAAAGATTCCGCAACTGCGCGCGGGCCGTGGCGTCGTCATTGATGCGCTCCGCGAGAATGTCTCGCGCTCCGGCGAGCGCAGCGGCCACGTCGGGCACGCTGTGTTTCTTGGCGTTAATCTCAATCTCGGGCCCGACAAACGGCGCCGCCGTGGCCTGCGGATCGGTGGCCGGATCCTGCGCCCAGAGGATGTCCGCCAGCGGCTCGAGGCCGAGATCCCGGGCAATCGTGGCCTTGGTCGTCTTCTTCGGCCGGAAGGGCAGGTAGATGTCCTCGAGCGTCGTGATGTTTTCCGCCGCCGCGATCTTCGCCGCGAGCACTTCGGTGAGCAGCTTGCGCTCCTCCAGCGACTTCACGATCGCGTCCCGGCGCTTGTCCAGCTCCTCCATCTGCTCCAGCCGATCGCGGATCGCCGTGATCTGCACCTCATCCAACTCGCCCGTCTTTTCCTTCCGATACCGGGCGATGAAGGGCACCGTGGCGCCCTCCTCCAGCAGCAGCGCCGTGGCCGCCACCTGGCGGGGCTGGAGCTTCAGTTCGGCGACGAGTTTGGGGATGTATTTTTCGATCATAGGAGCGGGGAAATGAAACGCCGGAATGATGCGATTCATCGCCGGCAAGTCAATCGCCCGACCACAAAATGTTGTGGTCGCGCTGATGTGGAACACCCACATCTTGCGGAACGGCCCTTCCGGAAGGTTGAGGATCTGACGCATCCGCTCAACGATTTGCCGCATCCGGTCGAGGATTTGCGGCATCCGGTCAATCGTTTGCGGCGTCCGATTAAGCGTTTGCGGCATCCGGTTGAGCGTTTGCGGCATCCGGTCGAAGGTGTGCGGCATCCGGTCAATCGTTTGCGGCATCCGGTTAAGCGTTTGCGGCATCCGGTTAAGCGTTTGCGGCATCCGGTTGTCGTCCTTGTGCTGGGGGCTGGAACGGCGGATTTTTCTGCGGAGCTGATGCCTGCTCGGGGGCCCGCAGGTGCGGTGCGCGAACGCGAGTGCCGGGATGAAATGACGAAATTCTCATCGCAATTGTTTGGAGTGGGATCGTCGTTCCCCTAGCTTCGTCGGCTGATGCCACCCCCATTCTCCGCTGCTGCGAGGCGATTGCTGCTCGTCGCAGGCCTCGGGATGGTTTTCAGCGGCTGCGTGACCTATGTCGCAGCACCCCTTTCCAGCGAGACCTCCGCGACCACCCTGCAGGAGCGTCGTCTCGGCGGCGGAACTTGGACGCGAGCCCGGCTCACGGCGCTGGCGCTGAAGCAGCAGCCCGAGCTGGAAGTGACACGCGCCAAGGTGGCCACGGCGCAGGCCGCGCTCGTCACCGCGGGGGCACGGCCGAATCCGACTTTCGGTTTCTCCGCGACGAACATCTCCCGCCTGCTCGGCGGCATGGAACCGTGGGCCACGGGCTTCACGCTCGACGTGCCGATCGAGACCGCCGGCAAGCGCGGCCAGCGCGTCGCCCAGGCGCAGGCCATGGCCAATGCTGCCGCGCTGAATCTCGCGCACGCCGAGTGGCTGGCGAAGTCGCGCGTGCGGAAAAATCTCTTCGAGCTCTTCGCCGCGAAGCAGCGCCAGGACTTGCTCGGCCGGCAGCAGGCGGATCAGGACGAAATCGTGAAGCTGCTCGATGCACGCATTGTCGCCGGGGAAATCTCGCGCCTCGAAGCGATGCAGGCGCGGCTGCAATCGAGCCAGAGCCGGCTGCTCCTCCGCGATGCGGAAAAGCTCAGCGCCGAAGCGCAGGCCAGCCTCGCCGAAGCCGTCGGCGTCTCCGTCCACGCGCTCGATGCGGCGCAGCTTTCCTTCGCCGGACTCGACGCGCTCCCGCATCGCCCCGACGAAGCGCGCCTGCGTCGCGCGGCGCTGCTCCAGCGTTCCGAACTCCTCGCCGCGCTCGCGGAATACGCCGCTGCGGAGGCCTCCGTGCGCCTGGAAATCGCGAAGCAATTTCCCGATCTCCACCTCGGCCCCGGTTACAGCTACGATCAAGGGCAGAACAAGTGGACGATCGGCTTCAACGTGACGCTGCCCGTCTTCGACCGAAACCGCGGACCGATCGAGGAAGCCCTGGCCAAGCGACGCGAGGCCGCCGCGAATTTCAACGCGCAGCAGGCTAAGGCGCTCGCGGAACTGGAGCGCGCGCTCGCCAGCTACCGTGGCTCTTTGGCCAAGCTGGAAACCGCGGAGCAACTCCTCACCGCGCAGGAGAAGCAGCAGCGTTCCAGCGAGGCACTCTTCAAGGGCGGCGAGAGCGACCGGCTCACGCTGGTCAGCGCGCAGGTGGAATTGCACGCCGCGCGGCTGGCCCGCCTCGACGCGCAGCTCGGCGCGCTGCAAGCCCTCGGCCAGCTCGAAGACGCCGCGCAACTCACGCTCACTCCCGAATGAAAGCTCTCCGCTCGCTGCTCGTTTTCGTCGTTCTCATCGCCGCGTTCGGCGCGCTGGTCTGGTGGGGGCTGCATCGCCGCGAGCACGGGGAGGACGAGGAAAAAGACGCGCAGGAAGAGAAGCACGAGGCCGGTGTGGTGAAGCTCGATGCCGACGCGCAGAAGCGGCTCGGGCTCGAGATCGGCCCGCTCAAAGCCACGCAGCATCGGCCGGCGATCGCCGCGTTCGGCCGCGTGATCGATCCCTCTCCGCTTGCCGCGCTCGACGGCGAACTGGCCACCGTGGAAGCCGCGCTCACCGCTTCGCGGGCCGCGGCCGATCGCGCGCGCGGACTTTTCCAAGGGGGCGAAAACGTCGCGCGCAAAACGATGGAGACCGCCGACGCGCAACTCCGCACCGACCAGACGCGCGCGCAGGCCTTGCAGCGCAAGCTCGCGCTCGAGTGGGGTGATTCCGTCGCCGAGCTCGACCCCGCCGCGCGCGGCAAACTCATCGATCAACTCGTGCGCGGCGAAGTCGCGCTCCTCCGCGTGGACATCGCCGCCGGCCAGGCCATCGCCGAGACGCCGAAAACCGCGCGTGTCGCCGTGATCGGCCGCGAACGCGAGCCGCTCGAAGCCGCGCAGATCACGCCCGCGACGCTCGTCGATCCGAAGACGCAGACCCAGGGTTACCTCCTGCGCATCGATCGCCCGGCCTTCGCCCTGCACCCCGGCACCGCCGTGACCGCGTGGCTCGAGCAACCCGGCGAAGCGCTCGCCGGCGTGATCGTGCCGCGTTCCGCGGTCGTCTATTTCGGGGCGGCCGCGTGGATTTATCTCCAGACGGAGGAGGAGGAATTCGAGCGCCGCAAGATCGCGCTCGATCACCCGATCGCCGAAGGCGTCTTCGTTGCGGGCGAATGGAAGGGCGACGAGAAAGCCGTGCTCGTCGGCGCGCAGATGCTCCTCGCCGAGGAGCAGAAGGGCGCGGGCGGGAGCGAGGAGTAAGCAGATGCAAATGCCCGAGTTCTTTCCATCGCGTTTCCTTGCGCCCGACGCAGCGGATCTCCGGGTGGAGCACTCGACCCGAGTGCTGCCCACGGCGACCCGCCGGAGGCACTGTAAAGGCGTCCGCGCGGTGCAACATCGTGCGC
>JBAVML010000567.1:0-1767 GCA_049690035.1 Chthoniobacteraceae bacterium | reverse complement strand
GCCGAGCTGAACAGCCTCTACGAGCACGGCCTGACCGTCGCCGAGAAGCGCGCGCAGGACGAGCAGGCCGCGGCCGAACTCCAGGCGCAAGCCGCGCGCGATCAGCAGGCGAAAGTCGATGCGGCCGTCGAAGCCGAACGCCGCAAGAACGACACCGAGAAGGGCGGCACCACGCCGACCGCCGGAACGGATAAGGCAACCGAAACCGCTGCCACGACCGGGGAATCGGCGGACAAGGCGACCGAAACCGATGCCACGGGCGCACCGGAGACGGACACGAGCACCGGCGGCGAGGACGAGGACGAGGAAGCCGCCGCGCAGACCTCGACGCAACCGCAGGCCGAGGCCGACCCGGACGCGAACCTGCCGCTCATGCTGAGCATCCTCGACGACACCGTGAAGGAGTCGGCCGGCTTCACCGCCGGCGCGCAGTCCGCGCTCATCGCCAAGCTCGACGAAGTGCACGCCGCGATCACCGCGCGCCTCACGCCGACCAACGTGACCTCGATCGACGACCCGGCGCACGCTCAAGCGGCCTAGACCGTCCGCCGAGGGAACGCGCACCCTACGGCACCGACAAAGCCCGTCCCGCTCACGCGGGGCGTGCTTTTGTCGTTTCTACGAACCGCAGTCCAAACCATCCATCCTTCGCCACTCGCACCCGCACCCGTTAAACCCGCACCCGCCAACGCCGGCGGCAACACCGCCGTCGAACTCGCCCGGCTCCGCAAGGAGCTGGCCGAGATGCAGGCCAAGCTCGCCCAATCCAACGAGAAGGGTAAGCCCAAGGTCCGCCGCATCGAAGTGTCGCAGAAAGGCGCCATCTCGCTCTACGGCCTGGGCCGCTTCCCCACCACGCTCTACGTGGAGGGCATGGAAGCCATCCTCGACGCCGCGCCGCAGATCCGCGCGTTCATCGCCGCGAACCGCAGCCGCCTCAAGACCAAGGCCGCCGACTAGCTTTCCACGTAGAACATTTCGTGGAGCAATCCTTACGTAAGGATGACGCGATCGCGAAGGCGCGCGTGTGCGGCTTCCCCGAGAAGCTGCCATGCGCGCCCCGGCGCCCGTCTCTCTTCACCCTCTACCTCGTGGGGCTGAACGCCCCGCGCCGCTTTCGCCTCTTTGAAACCGATCGCCCTTCCCGCTGAGCTGCTCGCCAGCATCGCCGCCGGCTTCGTGAAGTTCGGCGCGCTCCGCTGCGACGATCCGCTGCTCCATCACGTGCTCTTCGAGCGCACCGAGGGCCGCGTGATTCTCGCCGCGACCAATCTCGCCAGCGCGCTCATCTACCTCCATCTGCCGGCGCCGCTGCCGCTCACAGAGTTCCAGCGCAAGGCGATGTCGCTGCAATGGGCGAAGGACGCCGCGCGCTTCCTGGTCCCGCTGGCCGATCTGCACGCCGCCGCGAAAAAGGCGCGCGGCCTGGTGACGATCGCCCCCGGCGACCTACGTTGCGGCCCGATGCCGCTCGGCAGCTTCACCACGCCGGACGTGAACGACTTTCCCCGCATCCTGCCGCCGCTCGACGAACTGAAGGTGGGATTCACCACGCGCCGCATCCACACCGGCCGCGTCGATCCGACCGAGCTCGGCGACGAATAACTTTTGCCGGCCCTATGAGTATGGGACCTGAACGTGTTCAGCCGGCAACCGCATCACCGGGCAAGGCGCTTGCGCAACGCCCGTCGCGGCTCAGGAACCGTTGAAGCCACGAAGCGCGGCCGCGCCATTTTCCAACCTTACATAAGGATGAAATTCCTTCGC
>JBAVML010000566.1:0-2369 GCA_049690035.1 Chthoniobacteraceae bacterium | reverse complement strand
GAGCAGGGGAGTGACTTCCCGTGCGCAGTTCCGATTCGATTTCGCCGCGAATGATGGTGAGCGGGGTCTTCAATTCGTGCGACGCATCGGCGGTGAAGCGAGTCGCCTGAAGGAAACTGCCTTCCAGACGATCGATCATCTCGTTGAGGACGAGGGTGAGGCGATCGATCTCGTCGCCTTTCGTGCCCGGCAGTGGCAGTCGGAGGTCGAGCCGCTGCGCGGTGATGCGCTGCGCCGCGGCGGCGATTTCATTCACCGGAGCGAGCGCGCGTCCGGCGATGATTCGCGCACCGACTCCCACGAGAAGCAGGACAACCGGGGCGGCGATGAGAAAGGATTCGAGAAGGTCTTCGCGGGTCTCTTCCACGCCGTGGATGCTGGTCGCTAGGCGAAGTGAAACGTCTTTGCTGAGCGTCTCTGCCACGCGCATGCGACCGTCGGTGAATTCGGCCGTCGCAATCGCCCGGCGCCCGTTGAGCGCGGGAAATTCCTGCGTGCCCAAATTTCGCGAGCGATAGACGACCTTCCCATGATCCACGATTTCGATCCGATACAGGGTGGTGACGGCGGGAAAGAGGCTGTCCACCTCGGCACGATCCGTCCAATCGGCACTCCGATGCCGGCGCTCGAGTTCCGCGAAAAAGCCCTTCGAGACTTCCTTGAGCCCTTTGTCGAGATCTCCGATGCCGTCGTTGTAAAGGTGCCAGGAGACGCCGATGCCGAAGGCGATGAGGACGAGGGAGGCGAGAACCGCGGTGTGGACGGTCAGCTTCCAGCGCAGCGGCAGGGTCTTCATCTTAGTCGGGTAGCTTCACGCAATAACCGACACCGCGCACGGTCTGAATGAGTTTCACGGGCTCGCCGTCGTCGATCTTTCGCCGCAGGCGCTGGATATAGACATCCACGAGATTTGTGCCGGGATCGAAGTGATACTCCCAGACGCGCTCATGGATCTGCGTCCTGGTGAAAACCTGGCCCGGCGTGCGCATGAAGTATTCGAGCAGGTTGAACTCGCGCGTGGTGAGTTCGATCTTGCGCGCGCCACGGGTCACCTCGCGCGAGACGAGATTCGTGGTGAGGTCGCCGATCTTGTAGAAGCTGAGTTTTTCGCCGGAGGCGCGCCGCAGCAGGGCACGGAGGCGGGCGAGGAGTTCATCCATCGCAAATGGCTTCGCGAGGTAATCGTCCGCGCCCAGATTCAGACCTTCGACGCGTTCGGAGACTTCGCCGCGGGCGGTGAGGAACATCACCGGCGTCACGATCTTCTTGTCCCGGAGGACCCGCAGGACGCTCAAGCCATCCCGACCTGGCAGCATGATGTCGAGGATGATGGCGTCGTAGGGCTGCGTGGAGCCCATCTCCAAAGCCTCGTCTCCCCGGTGGCACACATCGACTGCGTATCCTTGTTCGGCGAGCCCTTTGCGAATGAGGCGCGCGATCTTCTTTTCATCTTCGGCTACGAGAATGCGCATGAGTTAGGATCCCGATGCTAGCACCGCGAAGCCGCGATGCCGCATGAACAAATAGTCATCCGAAATGGCCGGATCGGAGTAGTGAGCGCCGCGGCGCGGGGCTTAGCCCGGCAGTGAATCGTCGAGCGCGGCGATCAGTTCCGCGATCGTGTCTTTCGTCTCGTCGCCCATGTTCGAGATTCGGAAGGTCTCGCCTTTGATCTTCCCGTAACCGCCGTCGATGATGAAGCCGTGCTTGTCCTTGAGATTCTTCAGCAGGCCGGCGACGTCGATGTGTTTGTTATTGGCGACGCAGGTGAGCGACTTCGAGCGATAGCCCTCGGGCGCGAAGAACTCGAAGCCGTGACGGCGCACCCAAGCGTGGACCATCTCGTTGAGTTCCGCGTGGCGAGCATGGCGGGCGGCGACGCCTTCGGTGAAGATGTCGTCGAGCTTCGACTGCAAGGCATAGATGTGCGAAATCGACGGCGTGGACGGCGTCATGTCCTGCTCCTGGTTCTTTTTGAACTCGAGGAAATCAAAGTAGTAGCCGCGGCCCTTCACCGTTTCCGCTTTGGCAAACGCCTTCGCGCTGGCGCTGAACAGCGCGAGCCCCGGCGGCATCGCGAGCGCCTTTTGCGAGCCCGTGAGCAGCACGTCGATGCCGAGTTCATCCATCGGCAGCGGCAGCACGCTGAAGGAAGAAACGCTGTCCACGATGAGCAGCGTCTCGGGGAACTCGCGCATCACTTCCGCGATCTCCTCGATCGGTGACATGACGCCGGTGGAGGTTTCATTGTGAATGAGCGTGACGGCATCGAAGCCGCCTTCCTTCAGTTTCGCGCGGATCTGCTCGCCGCGGATCGGCTGGCCCCACTCGACCTGCAGCGCGACCGCGTCCTTCCCGCACTTCTTCGA
>JBAVML010000565.1:0-6464 GCA_049690035.1 Chthoniobacteraceae bacterium | reverse complement strand
GCAGATGATTGCTCCACATGGCGAACTTGGTGATGCGCGGTTTCTTCGGGAGGTCGCCGCTCGGCACCGCGGGCATGCGTTCGGCGTAGCCGTCCCGCAGCGAAACGGTGAACGCGTCGCGTTCCTTGTCGGTCGGCGTGCGGCTGAGCACGCGCTGAAAGAGCTGCGTGATGAGGTCGTCGAGCGGTTGATCGCGCAACGCGAGCGCGGTGAACGCGCTGTCGTCGCTCAGGCGCGTGATGCGCGCGCCGAGGATGCCGTTCGCGAGCAGCGCGGGCTGGAGCACGTTCGGCGCTTCTTCGCGCGTGCTCCGCGGATCGGCGCGCGAATCACGCCAGCCGAAATTCATCAGCACATCCGTGAAAGGCTGCGCCGAAGGTTTGCCGAGTGAAGGACGGTCGCGTTCGTTGCTCAGGCCGACGAATTCCCAAGCCCGCCGCGGCGTCCCGAGATTCATGAAATCCTTCGCCGAGCGATGCGCATCGAGATCGAAGTTCAGTTCCTCGCAGTCGAATTCCTTGCCCGCCACCTGGAAAAGCGAATCGACGAGCTGCTCCGCGGTGAGGCGCCGACGCGCCGGCGATTGGAAGAGCCGCTCGGCGGGCTTGGCAAACTTCGAGCCGGCATCCGTCACTGCGCGCTGATACGTCGCCGAATTCATGATCAGCCGCGCGACGTGCTTGAGGTCGTAGTCATGGGCGATGAGTTCGCGACCGAGCCAGGTGAGCAGCTCCTTGTGGGAAGGGCTGACATTCTCCCAATCATCGACCGGATCGACGATGCCGAAGCCGAGCAGCCGCTTCCACAGACGATTTGCGACGACCCGCGCGAAGCGTTCGTTGCGCGGGTCGGTGATGATCGCGGCGAGCTGCTCGCGCGTGTCTTTCGCATTGCGCAGCACGCCGGGCAGCGGCTCGGTGGGCAGGTCGCCGAAGGGAAAATGCGCCTCGATTTTTTGCCCCGGCTTGAGCGAGACGGTGACGTGGCTGTTCACGTTGAGACCTTGCGTGAGACTGGAGCCCGGCACGGTCACCGGAGCGCGCTGAAGCATCGCGGAGACGGCGAAGAGATCCTCCTGGTTAAACGGATGATTGGGCGCGTCATGGCAGCGTGCGCATTTCATCTCCATCGCGAGAAAGGCGGAGGAAATGATCTGCGCCTTGTTCGCCATCGGCAGATCGTTCTGCGTCGCGAGGCCGAAGCCCGCGGTGCCGCCGTTGCGCTGGCTGCCTTCCATCGCGACGAGCGCGGTGACGAAGCGGTCCATCGGCCAGTTGTCGCGCAGCGCGTCGCGGAGGAAGAAGCGGAACGGGCCGGTGTTGTTCAGCGTGGCTTTGAGAATGGCCGGATTTTCCGCGAGCACGTCCTGCCAATATGGAATCCATTGGTCGGCCCAGCGCGTGTCGGCGAGCAGGCGGTCGATGGCCTTGGCGCGCTTGTCTTTGCTGGAGTCGGCGAGGAAGGCGGTGAGTTCGTCGGGCGTCGGGACGAGGCCGATGGTGTCGAGCGTCGCGCGGCGGAGGAAGGAAGCGTCGTCGGTGAGGGAAGCGGGCTGGGCCTTCGCTGCTTCGAGCTTGGCAGCGATGAAGGCGTCGATCGGATTGCGGATTGCGGATTGCGGATTGCGGATTTCAGGCACCGTGATCGCGGGCTTCTTGGCGATCTCGGCGCGGGCGAGGTCGTGGCGCATTTTCCAGTAGGCGAGTTCGTCGGCGTTGGCGCGACGCTCGGAGGCGAGTTGCGCGACTCGCGCCTGCTGCTCGTGCTGGTAATGCTTGAGCGCGTCGTCGCCGACGTCGAACCACTGATCGTTCGCGGTCAGCAGCCGGAAGGGCGCGTTGCCGGTCGAGATGGCGACCAGCGGCTGGCCGAGTTCGGGGCGCAGGTTTTTTCCACCGACGAACGTCTCAAACGTGAAGACGTGCGGCTGGCCGTCGCTCTTGATCGTGACCATTGCTTCGCTGTGCCCCGGAGGCAGGATGGCCATTTCTTTCACCAGCTGCATCTCAAGTTGATCGGCGATCGCTTCAGCATCCGAGGCGCGGGTGGGCCCGGCGGGCTTCGGGAAAAACGCGGACGTCGCGACGATCTCGCCATCGATCGCAAGCCGTCCGCCGCGCATGGCGCGCACGAGCACGCGATGCTCGCCAGCTGGCAGCGTGATCGCGGACGAAAGGCGCAGGAGGAAGGGGATCGAGCGGTCGCGCATCACGCCGCGTGGCGAGTATTTCGCGATGAGATCGGCGAGTGCGAAGGCGGGCTCGGTCCACGCTTCGGTGACGGTCGCGGGCATGTTGCCCCACGATGCTTCAAAGCCCGCGTTGCTCTTGCCGGAGTCGGAATCATTCACCGTCCACTCACCGTTCGCGGATTCCTTTTCGTTCACGCGATGCTCGAGCACTTCGACGCGCACCAAGCCCGTGGGCAAATCGTTCAGCTTCACCACCGGCGCGGGCGTCACGTGCTGGAATCGCGCCTTCAGCGTCTCGGCGCTGACCAGCTTGCGGTAGACGGCGACCTCGTCGATCGCCCCGCGCAGGCTCGATCCAGCGGACCCGCCCATCGCGGTGCCGAGCCACACTTGGTCGTCATCGACCCATGGTCCGAGTTCGGTCGCGCCGCCCATGTCCCAGGCGCCGTCCACCATCGTGCCGTCGACGAAACCGCGGACGCTGTCGGACTTTCCGAACGTGTAAAGGACCGCCACATGATGCCATCCCGCGCCGGGAAGGAAGCCCGTGTTCGCCGTCCAGCGATGCCAGAATTCCTCGCCCTTGGAGGTCGCGTCGCGTTCATCGCGAAAGACGAAGCTGACCCGCGCCGTGCCATCTTCTTCACGCAAGCGCAGTCCCCAGTTTTGATTGTGCGCCGGCTGGCCGGGTCGGCCCGTGCGGCCTTTGCCGATGATGTAAGAGTTCTGTCCGTTGCCGAGTTGGTCGCAGCGCACCCACGCTTCGAGCGTGATGCTGTCGCCCTTTTTGAAATCGAAGATGCTATCCGCACCGGGATCCGGGATGCGCAGGCTCGCGCCAGGCCTGCTCAGGATGATCGCGTGATTCGTGTCGCCGAAGCTCGGATATTCCGGCGGCTGTGGGCCGTCGCCGAGCTCCGCGCCGCCTTGGAGCAGCGATTGTGTGAGCGCGGGATTGGAGGTCCAATGCGCGACCGGTTTGTCCTTCGCCACGAGATCGTCGTACGAGCTGGCGAGGGTGGACGCAGCGAATGCGAGGAAGATGGGGAGACGGGTGAGGACGTTCACAGGGAGGAGTGTTGCCGATGATAACCCGCGAAGCACGCGAGCGAGTGTGGGATTTTTTGCTAACACTTTCGGGTGAGTGGATTCTCCGGTTCACGGCTGGAGTGCGCGAACGGCGCGAGGCGTCCCATCCCAAAAACGATGTCATCCGGAGCTTGCCGAACGACCGACTGAGATTGCTCCGCCCCGCCTCCGCCCATTTTAGTTAGAGAACCTTCGACAAGCTCAGGATGACAGTCGTTGGTGGTTCGCGCTCCGCGCGAGAAAAGCTCGCCGCAATCCGTTACGGAATCCGCGCCAGAGCGGTGCCCGTGGTCGGTGCGGTCGCTGTTGCCGTCCGTTTCGAAGCCTGCGCGGATTTCTGCGTGAAGGGATTGTTCTCGCCGTAGAGCGTCCACGGGCCGTTCGGCACGTCTTTGTAGTCCACGAATTTCCAATCCGTCACGTCGGTGCTTTCCAGCCCGAGATAGTCGCGCACCGCGGGCGAGACATCGAGCCCGGCGCCCTGATTCAGGTTGGGCTTCGGCTTTTCCTGACCGAAGACGTACTGCCAATGATCGGTGCGGAACGGGCCGCAGTCGCTCCACTGCGCGTAGGCGACTTTGCCCCCGCGACTGCGGATGGCGACCCAGCGGTCGCGGCAGACCGACAGTCCTTCGCGCTGATACGCTTCCTTGAACCACGGAATCACCGACCGCGCCTCGGGTTTCGTGGTGCCGCGGGTGACGTCGTTGTAGGGGAGCGCGATGTAGAAAGGGTTTTGCTTCGGGCAAAATTTCACCGGGATGTAGCGACTCCGAGCCTCCGGGTTTGGATTATCAAACCCACCGTAGCTCCGGGACCAATTTGCATCCCAGGAGCTGCTGAAGTTGTGGACGAAGTTGTTGCCGCCGACCGGTTCGCCGACCCAAAAGACCGTGGTGACGATGCGCGTCTTCCAAGGGTAGCGCGTATCCCCGGCGCCGGCGCGGGTGGAACTGGTCTTGAATTCGGCGGGGCGAAGCGTGGGCTGAAGCGCGTCGGGGAGGGGCGCCGCGTCCAGACGTGTTTTCGCAGCGATGGACTTCGGACCGAGCGCCAGCGATGGCGGAGTGGCGGTGGGCGCAGATGCGGTGCGCGCCTTTGGGGGTGCCGGAGTGGGGCCGCGAGCCAGCGAGGTCTTCGGTTCGGGTGTGCTGGCGGCAGCTGTTTTGGATTCGCTCACCGTTGGTTTGGCCGCAGGAGTCGCGTCCGCACGGGCCTTTGTCGCGATAGACTTTGGCTCCGGCGCGATCGGAGCGGGAGTCGGAGTCGGCGCTGAAGCGGTGCGCGTCTTCGCCGGTGGTGGAGTGGAAGCGTGAGCCACGGCCGACTTTGGTTCGGGTGTGCTGGTGGCGGGCGTTTTGGATTCGCTCAGCACCGACTTGGTTGCGGGAGTTGCCTCGGGATGAGCCTTTGCGGCCACGGACTTGGTTCCCGTCACGGTCGGAGCTTGCGGCGCGGCAGTGTCGGCCGTGCGGCTCTTTCCCGGCTTTGGCGTGGAGCTTCGTGCGGTCGCGGATTTCGTTTCGGGATTAACGGACGCGAGAGGTTTGATTTCGGTCGCAGCCGGAGTCGGAGCGGGTGTCGCGGAAGCTCGTGTGGCGGGTGGCTGCGTCTCGGCAGATCGGCTGGTGCGAGCCGGCAGTTCGGGCGCTCGAAGAGTGACCGCCCGGCTATCTGACGTGCGGAAATTCGCCCGGCGCGGTTGCGGCGCGGGCGTGTGTGCCTTCAGCCACTCGAGGCGCTTCATCGGGTCGCTCGAGAGTTCCGAGGTTTCCGGCGAGGCCGTTTCGCCAAGAGCCGAGAGTCCTTGAATTGCGAGTGCGGCAGCGAAGGCAATCCGGCGAAGGAACCTTCCTGAAGGTCGAAGTGTCATTATCGGGGACGCGCGCTTATAGAAGCACGTCCCGGGCGCGTAAAGGAATTTTCCGCTCTATCAAAAATGGAGAAACCCGCGCCGAATGGCTTCCGTGGCCGCTTGCGCGCGATCGCTGACGCCGAGCTTGGTGAGAATGTTGCTCACGTGCCGCTTCACTGTGTCCTCGGCGATGTGCAGCGTGGCGCCGATTTCCTTGTTGCTCTTGCCGGCGCTGATCAGGCGCAGGACTTCGATCTCGCGCTCGCTCACGTCGGGGCCGGAGACGCGTTCGGCGAGGCGCTTGGCCAGCTCGGGTGGAAGGTAACGCTCGCCCGCGGCGACGGTACGGATCGCGGCGAGCAGTTCGGTGCGCGGTGCGGACTTTAGCAGGTAGCCGCGCGCGCCGGCCTGCACGGCGCGATAGACGTCTTCGTCGCCGTCGAAGGTCGTGTAGATGATCACCCGCGCGTCCGGCACTTTCGCGCGCAGCGCCGCGGTGGACTCGATGCCGCCGCCGTCGGCCATGCGGAGATCCATCAACACCACGTCGGGCGTGGTCTTGGAAAACAGCGCGATCGCCTGCGTGCCGCTTTCGGCTTCGCCGACAATTTCCAGATCGTCTTCCAATCCGAGCGACGCCGCGAGGCCGCTGCGGACGATGTGGTGATCGTCGGCGACGAGGATGCGGATGCGTTTTGGCTTGGGCATGATCAGGCGGAAAGGGGAACGCGGGCGGAAAGTCTCGTGCCGCCCTCGGCGCGGCGCTCGATCGTGAATTCGCCGCCGAGTTTTTTCGTTCGCTCGCGCATCCCGATCAATCCGAAATGACCCGGCTTCGCGCCGTCGCGCTTGGGATTGAATCCGCGCCCGTTGTCGGTGACGCGGAGTTGCACTTCGTTCGGGCGAAAGGTGATCGCGACTTCGATGCGCGCAGCGTGACCGTGCTTCACGGCGTTGGTCACCGCCTCCTGCGCGACGCGCAAAAGCTCGTGCTCGATCACGCCGGGCAGCCGCCGCGTTTCACCTTCGGTCTTCACCTCGATCTCCCGGCCTTCCCGCAGATCGGCGACGGTCTGCGAGATCGCGTCGGGCAGGCTGGCCACGTCGAGCGCGGGCTGGCGGAGATTCCAGACGAGACTGCGGGCGCCAGCCTGCACGCCCTGCACGAGCCGCCGCGCGCCGTCGAGCAACTCGCGCGGTTTGGGTTCGGTGACTTTCACCGAAGCCGCGTCGAGCCGCAGCATCAGGCCCACGAGTTCCTGCTCCAGCGTGTCGTGAAATTCCCGCGCGATCCGCTCACGTTCCTCGAGCGCCGCCTCGGCGCGCGCC
>JBAVML010000564.1:0-8851 GCA_049690035.1 Chthoniobacteraceae bacterium | reverse complement strand
GCTCAGTTGGTAGAGCAGAGGACTGAAAATCCTCGTGTCCCCGGTTCGATTCCGGGTCCAGCCACTTCTCCCTCTCTCTGAGGGGGTTGCGCCTCATCAAGCGCGGAAAGTCATAACAGCATGGGCTCAAAGTCATAACGCGTCACCGATGTTTCGTGATATTCGATGCTGTCAGGGATGCCGGGTCAGCGGTCCCATTTGAAATTTTCTTCCGGCGCTCAAACCGGTTCTAAACGGCTCTCGCGGTGGCGAACTGCGGTCACAAGAGACGGCGGCGCGGAACTTCCTTTCTTTCTCTATGGCTACTGCCCTCGACGGCGTGAGTGGCTGCTAAAGTCCGCTAGAGAATTCTCCCAAATTGATTCACGTCGAGTCGCTTCGGCTCGGGCGAGGATCGTTCACTTTCCCCGCATCGGCCATTTTGCCCGAAAATTTCGACGGCGCGCGCGATGCCGTTTCGCCCTGCGAGCGGAATTAGCGGAATAGCGGAATTCCTCCAGTGGCACTGACGCGCTTCATTGGTCATCAGTGACGCTCGGATTCCGCTTGCTCGCGCCACTCGCGGAAAGGTAGCGGAATCATTTCTGCGGGCGCTTGCTGCGCCGATAGGCCGTTGTCGGGCGGCCTGCGCCATCAGGCTTGCGGTCAATGGATTCGATGCGGCCTGCCGCCTGCCACTCGGAAAGCAGAGCCGCGGCAGATGCGGCGTCGCGGCAAACGCGGTGGCCGTTGTAGAGGTCGCGCGCCGTGATGCCGAGGTGATCGGGCGACTTCTTTAGCAGCTCTTCAGTCTTTTCCCATGCCGCATCGTCGGCAGCGACGCGCTGCGGAGCGAGAAACGCGCGCTGCTGTGCGTTGAACCAATCGCGGATGGTGAGCGCCAGTCGAACCGTCTGCGCGTCGAGTGGGTGCTCGTGGCCGTTCATCGCCGCGCCATAGGTGCCGGGGCCGCGCTGGTCGGGCACGGCATGGAGGAAGGCATGCAGCACGAGCGCGATGCGGATCAACGCTTCCGTGTGGCGCGCATCGAAAGGCGATTCCGCGCCGTCGTTTGCGCTCGCGCAAAAGCGATTCCAGTCCTGGGCCAAGAGCTGCCGCGCCTCGGGAGTCGCGTCGATGATTTCTGGTTCCTCATTGGACGCGAACCGGTAGCGCTCCAAAGCCGCAAAAATGGCAGCTTCGTATGGCTGCGAGACTTCGCTCCGTAGCGCTCGCGAGATGCTGGCGGCATCTTCGGAAATCGGCATCGGTCGCGCGCGTGGATCACACACGAGGAAACGCGGCAATAGCCCGCCCTCGGTCAGCCGCTTGGTGCTAAAGAGGCTCTGCACCTTGTCCGGCGTGGCGACGAATAGAGCGGAGAGACACGGCGCGTCTAGGTGGATCGGATCGCTGTGCTTGCGAAAGACGATGTGCGGTTCGCCCGTGTAGCCTTTCAGCCACAGCGTCTCGTTGGTGTGGTCGCGGTCGCTGTAGCGGCCAAGGATGGTGCCGAGTGCATCGGCGGCGTCGGGGTCGAAGTGCGCGAGACATTCGCCGTGTTTCGCGAGAAAGCAGCCGAGCGCTTCGCTCGTCACGTCGCTGACGAGCAAGAGCTTCCCGGCACTCCGTTTTTCCAGTTCCGCCAGTTCGGAGTTCCTCGTCGCGAGTTCCGCAATCGTGTGTTCGCGATCGTCACCGGTCGCGTCCTTCAAGCTGCGGCGGAGCGCGTCGAGGCGCGGCTTGTGCGTCGTCTCAAACTCCCGGCGTTCTGCCTTCTGCCGGCCAAAGAGCGGAGCCGTCGCGAGGCGAAAGGCGGTCGAGCCACCGCTGCCGCTGGTTTTACACACGAGCACGTAGAGGTTCGCCGGGGTGATGAAATCTTTGATACTCCGCACCTTCAGGCCGCGCCCGATGGCCGCGCTCGCGGTGGCGAGGATCATCGGGGCACTCATGGCGAGCGGCGTGCCCGTCACGTCGGCGATGCCACGGGCCATCTTGGCGAGGATCGGCGGCAGACTCTCGGCGGGAAAGTCGGGAGTGCGCTCGGCATCGGGTGCGGGTGTCTGAACTGGCCGCGAGTCTCGATCCGTAGATGATTCTGCGGCGCGCTCCGCGGCGCTGTAGGTTCGGCCTGGCATCGGATGTTAAAAGGTGGTGAGCGTCCACAGCTCGCGGTTGTGCTCGAAATCGTCGGGCGCAATTTGGGTAAGGTCGTTCAAGTCTTTCACGGCGTGGCCGTCGCAACGGTTGAGGCCGGCCAGGTCGAAGCAATGGGCGTCGAGGCCGGCCGTCGCGAGTTGGGATTCCCAACGGAAAGCCGCGCCCGCGCCCGCGCCGTCGAGGTGCGGAAAAAGTCGAATCGGTTTCCCGGCGAGCAATGGCAACGCGTCGGGTGCGATGCGCTGCGCCGCGCCGAGCATCGCGAGCGGCTGCACCTGGGGCAGCGCATCCTCGGCATGGGCGAAGTGATAGGCCGCGAGGAAATCGCCGCCTCCCTCCACGAGCACGAGCCGCGCGGCGCGCCCGGCATCGGGCGCACCGATGGGCCATGCCGCGCACGATCCTGCCGCCGTGACCGCCTTCACCGTTCCACCGCGCATCGCGAAGGGTCGTCCATCCATCCGGCGAAACTGTGCGTTGCGCCGCTCGCGGTCGGTGATCGTCCAGCATTCCGCCCCGTGCCACGTCGCAATGAATAGATGCCCGCGCTCGCTCGCCGTTTCGCACGCTTCCACGCTCACGCGCCGCAGCTCGGCGACTTGTCGCAACTGCGCCGACGAGGGGATTTGAAATGGGGGAAGCTGCGGCTTCGGGCGCGCGGTGTCGCGTGGCGGAATGCTCGCGCGTCGCGCTTCGGTCGGTGCCTGTCCATCAGTTCCCGCGAGCGAAAGAAAGAGCCGGCATGCGGCCTCGTTGGAAAGATCCTCCACCTTCGCGAGCAAGGCCGGCGCGTCGAAATTTTCGCCGCTAGCGAAGTCGTGAAAGAGCCGGCCTTCGGCGAGCACGCTGCCGCTGGGTTCGCGGTCGGGCCGATAAGGTGTGCGACAGGAGCGGCCCGGTTTCCCGAGCCAGCCGCGCAGCTCCCAAAGCTGCGGAATCCTCAGACGCTCCTTGGCTCGCGAGAGCGGCGAAGGCGAATCGTCACTCTGCGGCCTCATTGGCGTGGCGCATTTTGCTCGGCGTCGAGGCCGCGCAGATAGTCCATGAGCGAGGAAAAAACGATGAGCCGGCGGGCGCGCGTGGTTCCCTTGCGGCGAAGGCTCACCGTGCGAATCAGCCCTTCCTTGGTGAGTTGGTAAAGCATCCCACGCTTTAAGCCGCTGTAAGGGCACACCTGGCCGGGGCCGGGCATGGCGACAAATTCGGGCGTGGGATTGACCGCGGCGAGAACCGGCGCGGCAACGGGTGCGGTAGTGAGGTCGAGGCCGCTTCCGCTGGCGGCAGTGATGCTTGCTCTGCTCATAGACATCTTATGCCCCATGAGCTGCCGAGTCCGCTAAACGGTAGTTCGTTCGCGGATTACCGAAACCATTTCACGATGGCCGCTCCACTCCTCTCATTGTGCCTGGCGGACGCCGCGCCAGCGTCATCGTCGCGTCACAGAATTGCGCCTCGAAGTCGCTAAGATACACACGGCCATTTTTCGCGACCTTCGTCCGATAAGTCTGCGAGCTGACTAGCTGGGCGTCGCCCATGATTTCGGATTCGCGGTCTTTCAGCCTGGGCCAGATTACTTTGGCGAACCATTCCGGCGCGCTCTTCACAGAAAAATCGGCGAGCTTCACGAGCCCCAAATCTCGGGACGGGATTCCAAAGCGGCGCGCTTTTTGTGCGAGCGTGGTAGCCGTCGGTTTCAAGTTGAGGTGATCCAGCATGAAAAGATGGTCACGCTGCCCGCACGCCTCTTCGAGCGTCTCGATGACGAAACGCCGCGTGGAAGTTCCTCCCGCTAGGAGGTTCTTATGCTTTGCGAGTCGCTTTTCCTCCTGCGCAAAATGTCGGTTCAAGACGACTCGCTTTCGCGCGTCATGCAGCGTCTTGGAAAGTCTCGCGAGCGCGCGCCCCGACCATTCTCGCGTCGGGTGTTCGTCGGTCCGCTCTGCCCATTGGATGAGCTGCTCCAGCGAGTCCTCAATTTGAGGTAGAAAATCAGCGACGAAGATGATCTCAGCCCGGTTCCCAGCCCGTTCCACCGCCGCGGCCATTCTCTCCAGCGCCTCGCGACATTTGTGGTGCCACCCTGGCCAACCTTGGATATTCGGCGTCTCGTCTGCGCGAGGTGGTTTTTTGCGATTTGCCCGTTCTTTTTTCATCGTCACCGATGATTCTGCCGTCGCCGTGCATTGCCGACAATCGCACCCGCGCCGCGCCGTCGAAATTTTTCGCGCCCGGCGGATTCCGCTAGGAAATCCGCGAGCGTCCGGCACAAGCACAATTCGCCGTGTCAGTGATGCGTGCGGACGTTCGCCCCTGTTCGGTGTGGCGAATTGTGCGATTCCGCTATTTCCGCTTTAGACCGTGGCCGGCTCTGCCGCGTGGATCGGCTGCGCGAGCAAGGCGCGCAATTTCGCCAGCGCGGCCTCGGCCTCCTCACCCTTCGCGTCGATCTCCCCGAGCAGCTCCGCGGGCGTGCGCTTGTCTTCCTCTGTCACGCGATGCGGATTCACGGCCTTCAAGTCGTAAGCTGCGCTCTCGATCGTCACGGCCTTCGCCAAAGCTTCGCGCGCCTCGCGCTCCTT
The DNA here is from genome assembly GCA_049690035.1 of Chthoniobacteraceae bacterium. Taxonomy (GTDB): domain Bacteria; phylum Verrucomicrobiota; class Verrucomicrobiia; order Chthoniobacterales; family Chthoniobacteraceae; genus Chthoniobacter. Next base: position 4,130 of record JBAVML010000564.1, on the reverse strand, counting down.
TGCCTTCCATGCTTCCACCGCGGCCTGCACGGCGGTCGCTTTCGCACCGCTCTTTTTCAGCTCCTTCCATCGCGCCTCCAGCGTCTTCGCTTCCGTCTGTGCGGCCTCGGCGGTCACGCGGTGCGGCTGCGCGTCGTCCAGCGCCTTTTGCAGCCGCGCCGTGAAGTCCATCGTCCAGCTCCGCTCGCTGTCGCCGCGGTCGGGGAGCAGGCGAAAGAAGTCGTCGAAGTGCGCGAGTGTGAGCGGCGTCTTCTTCCCTACCTTCACGTCCGCGAGGTCGTAAAACCAGATGCGCTCCGTCTGCTTCCCCTTGGTGAAAAAGACGAGGTTCGTTTTCACGCCTGCGCCTGCCGCGGTGAACACGCCGCCGGGCAAGCTCACGATGCAATACACGTCGCACTCTTGAAGCAGCTTTTCCTTCACCTTCACGATGGATTCCGAGTCCACGCGGAAGAGCACGCCCTCGTCGAGCACGATGCCGCATCGGCTGCCTGGCTTCATGCTTTGCAGCACGTTTTGCAGAAAGAGCACCTGCGTCGAGTTGGTCGGGTAGGCGTAGGGCGTTTGCGATTCCTTGCCTTCCTTGCCGCCGAAGGGCGGGTTCATCAGCACCACGTCGAAGAAAGCCGGCGCACCTTGGAAAAGCCCCTCATAGGTCGGCACCTTGGAAAGCGCGTTGCCGTGCCAGATGTGCGGCTCGTCGATGCCGTGAAGCACGAGATTGAGCAACGCGATGGGATATACCGCGTTGTCTTTTTCGCGCCCGTAAAAAGTGCGCTCTTTCAGCCGCTCCAATTCCACCGCGTTGGTGGCCTGCGCCCGCATGTATTCGTACGCCTGGGCGAGAAATCCGCCCGTGCCGCATCCCGGATCATAAACCGTCTCGCCGAGTTGTGGATTCACCACACGCACCATTGCCCGAATCACCTCGCGCGGGGTGAAGAATTGCCCGCCGTCGTTCCCCTTCTCGCCCATTTTGAGCAGTAGTCCCTCATACACCTGCGAAAGCGTGAAAACGTGCTGCTGGTCGATGCCGTGCGCGCTGATCTCGTGAACCTTGTCGAGCACGTCGAGGAAGTTTTTTTCCGTGTCGATGCGGCTCTTTTCCACGCCCGCCATGATCTCGCTCACCACGCGCTGCCGCGCCGTCGCCTGCGGCTGCGCTTTCAGTGCCTTCAAGTGCGGAAGCACTTCCTCATGCACGAATTTCCACGCGCTCCATTTCGTATCGTGCCGACGCTCGCACTGCGGATCGGCCCAATCCCGCCAGCGAAACGGCGCGCTCACGGTCGGCGTGAAGGCCAGTCCGAGCGCCTTCGCTTCCTCGGCCTCGCGCTCCTCGTGTTCGTCGAGGATGCGGAGAAAAAGAATCCACGTCAGCTCCGGCACGTATTGCAGCGCCCCGGCGCAATTCGAGCGCCGCATGATGTCGCAGATGCTCTTCACCGCTCCATTGAGCGACTGCTGGGAGCCATGTTTTTTTGTCTTCGGAAGGGCCATCGCGGGTGTGTATAAACGGCCTCCGTGGAGACAATGCCAGCCGCTTTGCGCTTGACCGTTTTTCCATTTCCCCCTTCCCTCCGCTCGATTTTGGCTCCTTTGCTGCTATCCTCTCGTCCGTCCTCATGTCATCCGCAGTAAATATCCCGGCCTCTGTGCGGAAGGCCACGCAAGCCCTCAACTACTTTGCCCACCGCGCGGCGAGTGGCGTGCCCCGCGCCGAAATCAACAAGATGAAGGCGCTCAAGCTCCTCTTCTTTGCCGATCGCTTCCACCTGCGGAAATACGGTCGGCCCGTGAGCGATTGCGCCTACTTCGCCATGAAGAACGGTCCCGTGGCCTCGGAGGCAAAGCACGTCGCCGAAGAAAACCCTCGCCTGGGCAAAGCCGCGCACGCTTACGCCCGGCGCTATGTGCGCAAGCTCAACTCTCTGGACTACGGCTCCGTAGCCGACACCGATGAGGCGGTGCTCTCGGAAAGCGACAAGGAAGCGCTGGCCTTCGCTTGGAAAACCTTCGGGCACTACACGCAATTTCAGCTCGTGGACATCACCCACCATTATCCCGAGTGGAAGCGCCACGAACGCGCGCTCAAGCGCGGTGAGCAGCGCGTGGAGATGGACTATCTCGATTTCTTTGCCGAGCCGGATGCCGGCTACAATACCTGCCACCCGCTCACGGAGCGCGAGCGAAAAGCCGCCGTCGGCCTTTTCCGCGAGCAGCAAGCATTCGAGCAACGCTGGAACTGAGGAGGCGGGGCCGGGGGCGATGGACATCAAGCTGCGGCTCACTCTGCGCGAGGGCAGCGTCTATTATTTCACCGATCGCGCGCTTACCTCGCCGCTCCCGCATTACTTCATCGTCGTCAATTCCGACCCGCTTTCGCAGCGCGTCCTCGTCCTTACCGTCGTCACCTCGCAAGTCGCCGACGCGAAGCTCCGGCGCGCGGCCTGCCCGGAAACCCTCGTCGAAATCAGCCCCGCAGACTTTGACGTGTTCACGAAGCCGTCCATCGTCGATGGCAACTGGCTCAAGTCGATTCCGCTTGCGGAGTTCAACGCGCGATTCGTCGGCAATGAAATCAAGTCATTCGGCAAAGATCTTCCGTCGGCGATTCGCAAAGCGCTGCGCAAGGCCATTCACGCCAGCAAGCTCGTCGCTGCGGAAATGAAAGCGCTCGTCGGCCCGGCCTAGTGGCCGTCAATAGGTCACAGGCGCAAAGGCTGCGCGTAAGAGCATCGCTGGCATTTTCTCCACAGCGGCAAGGCGCTCTTCTAGCCGCTCTCGGATCGTGTGAGCGGCAGCAAGTTCGGCGTCGAGGCGAGCGGCGATCACCCGCTGTTCGGCGAGCGATGGCAGAGGAATTGTCACGGACAAAACCTCGTCCGTGCGAATCCGAGGAAGCTGCCCTTGGGTGCGGTCAATTGGCGCGGCGTCGAGATAGGCCGGGCTGCGCAGGAAGTGCGCGACATAGCCGGGCTCGCCGCGCTGTGGGTTCACGCGGAACACGTATTGATCGACCGAACAGATTCCCTCGCTGTCGGCCAGCCACACTTTGTTGAGATACGGGCGGAGATAGCCATACACGATGTCGCGCGGCGCGAATCGGGTTTTTCGTCCGGTGAGTTTGGCGAAGTCCACACGCACACTTCCGAGCCGTCGCCCGGTGTGTGATTCGATGTGCTCAAGGCCGACGAATTCGCCGCTTCCGGTGGGCCTGTTTCTCGGGTGCATAATGTCATTTCGTAATGACAGAACGCTGGCGAGTTTGTGTGTGGGAGAGCCGTTGTCGGCGTGCTTTGGAAAGGTTTCGCGCAGACACGCGGCGGGTAGCGCCACGGCGGCGGAAAGCTGCGCTTTCAATGCTGCCCGCGCTGCCGTCACCGCGGCCAATTCCTCGCGCAAGCGCGCGGCGATGCGTCGCTGTTCGGCGAGCGGGGGGACGGGGACTTTGATTGCGTCTAAGTGGCTGCGGTTAATCGTGGCTTGCCCAACGGCCTGCTGTGCAAATCGCTCTATTTGGGCACGACCGAATTCCGAGTTGAGCCACAGAGCCACCCATTCTGGGTTCGCACGGCTTCTCTCGATGCGAACCCTCATATTCTTACTTTCAAAAACTGCTCCGGCAGTGTCGGCGTTCACCACTGCGCACTTGCCGACTAGCTCACGACTATTCACCCGGTTTACGAGCAAGTCCCCGTCAGCAAGGCCGAATTGCTCGTGTTCCTTTGGCGTGACCGCAAGGCGATCAACGCGCCCAAGATTCCAACTCCCGTCGAGACGACCGATATTAAACATTTTCAGGATCGGCGTGCCGCGTCCGTAGAAAGTGTCCGGCTTGTAAAGGCCGTTGCTTGCGTCCGTCACCAAATCCCCGAGCGCGGCCCATTGCCAGCCCGTCGTCGGTAGTCCGTCGTTTTCGTTCACGCGACGAAAAGCGTCTCCTTGGTTCTCTGAATCAACTCCGCCGGATCGCCGCCCTCGCGCAAGCCGGCGAGGCCGGCGGTGTGCTTCACGTCGTCACTTTGCCAAAGCTCCGTCGTCTCCAGCCCGTCCGTGCCGGCGCGCTCGAACTGGCGGGCAATGGCGCGGATCACTTTCGCCGCCGGTTGCGGCAGATGGATGAGCCA
>JBAVML010000563.1:0-11133 GCA_049690035.1 Chthoniobacteraceae bacterium | reverse complement strand
GATCATATCGGATCGCGGCGGGCTGAATATCGGCCCCAGGCGCATCACCATCAGCACCGTCGGCGTCGTGCCCGCGATCCAGCGCCTGGCCGCCGAGGATCGTCCCTACGGCCTCGCCGTCAGCCTGCACGCGGCGACGGAGCAGGAGCGGTCCGCAATCGTGCCGGTGAGTCGCCGCTGGCCGCTGGCGGATTTGATCGCCGCGTGCCGGACCTACGCGACCACGACGGGGAGACGCATCTTTTTTGAATGGACGTTGATCGCGGGAAAGAACGACTCGCCCGCGCAGGCCCGAGCTCTCGCGACACTGATCGCCGGGATCGACGCGCATGTGAACCTCATCCCACTCAACCCGACCGCCGGCTATTCCGGAAAAACGAGTGAATCCGCCGCGGAGTTCCAGGCGGTGCTGCGAAGCGCCGGGATTCCGAGCACCGTGCGGCAGCGTCGCGGAATCGACGTCGCCGCCGGCTGCGGGCAGTTGAGAGCCGAGCGGCGCCGGGATTAATCGCCGTAGCTGCGCACGCGGCTCGTCCAGCCCGGGAGCCAGCGCTCCTCGTGGCGCTCGGGCGGCGCATTTTTCACCCGGCGAGAGAGCACGCGCACGGCGCTGTCGCCAAATTCGCGTGGAGCGCCCGCACCCGAACCGCTCATTCCGCTGAGCACTTGCAGCAAGCCCCAACCCTCGCCGCGGTAACGCTCGGTTTCCTTCGTGCCTTCGCCTTTGAAATTTACGTAGTCGATCAACGCGAAGGTCCCCGCGCCGCTGCCTGCCAACCGCTCGAATTGCGTCTTCACGTTCGCCCGCTGCCCAGCCGGGGCGGCCTCGATCATTTTCGGCAATGCCTCGCGCATGCGGAGCGCGAGGAATTTGCTTTGAAGGCGCACTGTCGAGGCCAGCAGTTCGCGCAGTTCCTTCATTCGCGGAGTTTGAAAGTCGGCCTGGAACGCAGCCCGGCTGCTCCACGGGCACCTGTCTTTCACCCACTGCGGAACACTTTGGCCGTTGTCGGCGAAGAACTTCACCAGCTTCGGAAAGCTCTCCTCGAAAGGCCCGCTCGTGCCCTTCGGATACCAAATGAAATGCCCGATGCCGAGCGATGCGAAGGCTTCACCAGCATTCCACGAGGTGAGCCCGTCGCGAGTGCCCGCGCATTCATTCTTCCACACCCGCCGTCCGATGGAATCGAGCTCGGCGTCGGAAATCGCGAAGACGTGGGTGGCGAAGAGGAGGAGGAAGGCAAGGGTGCGCATGGGAAAATGACGAAGGACGAAGGCGTAATGACGAAGATATGTCGAAGCAAGAAAGACGAGTCACCCGCCGCGGACGACGCACTCCTTCGAGATTCGTGATTAGGGCATTGATTAGTCATTCGCCATTCGGCATTCGTCATCCCTCTCCCATGCAAAAATCCGACGGAATGAACTACGCCCCCGAGGGCAAACCCGCGCCGGTGGTGAAATCCGGCGAGTTCCCCTTCGCCGCCATCGCGCTCGATCACGGCCATATTTACGGCCAGTGCAAAGGACTCACTGAGGCGGGCGGCGACCTGCGCTACGTTTTTGATCCGGATCCCGCGAAGGTGGAAAAATTCTGCGCCACTTTCCCCGGCGTGCAGGCGCTGCGCAGCGAGGCGGAGGTGCTGGAGAAGACGGACATCAGGCTCATCGCCGGAGCCGCCGTTCCGAGCGAGCGCGGTCCGCTCGGTCTGCGCGTGATGGCCTCGGGGAAGGATTATTTTACCGACAAGACTCCGTTCACGACGCTGGACCAGCTCGCCGCGGCGCGCGAAGCGGTGAAGACGACGGGGAAAAAATACATGGTCTATTTCAGCGAACGGCTGCACGTGGAGTGCGCGGTGCGCGCGGGGCAGCTCATCGAGCAGGGCGCGATCGGGCGCGTGGTGCAGGTGACCGGCCTCGGGCCGCATCGCAGCTCGCCCGCGAGCCGGCCGGCGTGGTTTTGGTCGCAGGAAAAGACGGGCGGGATTCTCACCGACATCGGCTCGCATCACTTCGAGCAGTTCCTCTTCTGGACCGGCGCGACGGACGTGAAGGTGGTGAATGCCGCGGTAGCGAACTACAAACACAAGCAGTATCCCGAGTTCGAAGATTGGGGTGAAGCGAATCTCCACGCGAGCAACGGCGCGACGCACTACCTGCGCGTCGATTGGCTTAATCCCGATGGGCTGCGCACGTGGGGCGACGGCCGCGCGTTCATCCTCGGCACCGAGGGCTACATCGAACTGCGCAAGTATCTCGACGTGGCGCGCGATCTCGAGGGCGACCAGCTTTACCTCGTCGATCACAAGGGCGAGCACCACATCCGCTGCCACGGTGAGGTGGGCTACCCGTTCTTCGGCGCGCTGATCCTCGACTGCTTGAATCGCACCGAAAACGCGATGACGCAGGAGCACGCATTCCGCGCCGCCGAGCTCTGCCTCACGGCGCAGGCGATGGCGACTCGGATCGAATAACCGGCACCGGTTGCCGCACGCAAAGCCGGCGATGCGCGAAGAGCATCGCGGCCGCGCTGATCCCGAAGGCAATGCCGCCGACTCCCATCGCGGTGCGCAGGCCGACGACGTCGGCGAACTTTGACATCACCAGGCCCGAGAACGGCAGGATGCCGAAGAAACTCAGGCCCATGATCGCGGAAACGCGACCGCGGATGGCGTCGGGCGCGCGCTCCTGGACGATGGTGTTCGCGAGGCCAAACATCGTGGAAGTGCCGAGCGTGAGAAAAATCATCGAAACGATCGCCTGCCAGAGCGCGTGGGCGTTGGCGAGACCGAGCATGCAGGCGCTCACGACCACCGCGCCGCCGCGCAGGTACGCGGTGCGCTTCTCCGAGGAAATGGTGAGCAGCCAGATCGAACCGACAAAAGCGCCGATCCCGGATGAGCCCATGAGCAGTCCGTGCGATTGCGCATTGATGCCGAGCACGTGCCGCGAATAGAGCGGCATCATCACCATGAAAAATGGCGAGATGCAGGTGGTGAGAGTGGCGAGCAGGGAGATCATCGCGAGCGTCGGCTTGTCGCGGCGCACGTAGGCGAAGCCCTCCTTCATCCCGGTCTGCCGCAGAGCTTCTTCCTCATCGGTGCCGCGTGGGCGCGGGTGCAACGTCAGGATCGCCGCGATGAGCGCGAGGAAGCTCGCGGCATTGGCGTAAAAGGCGGACGCGGTGCCGAGCGTGCCGATGAGCCAGCCGCCGATCGCCGGACCCGCGAGGCGCGTTGCGTGAAAGATCGAGCGATCGACCGCGATGGCCGCGGCGAGCTGATCTCTTTCCACCAGCTCCGGCGTGAGCGCGGACGCAGCCGGCATCTCGAAGGCCGTGCTGATGCCAAGGAGAATGCCCGCAACGAGAATGTGCCACACGGCGATCTGTCCGCGCGCGACAAGCCAGCCGACGGCGAGCGCGAGGATGATCTGCACCACTTGCGTGATGAGCAGGATGACGCGCTTGTCGTAGCGATCCGCGACGGTGCCACCGTGCATGGTCAGCGCGAGCATCGGCAGCCCAGCGCCGAAGTTGATCAAGCCGAGCGAGAACGCGCTGGTCGTCAGTCCCGCGACGACCCAGCCCTGCGCCATCTGCTGCATCCAGGTGCCGAGCATCGAGATCGTCTCGCCCGCCATGTAGCGCGCGAACGGTCCACGGCGCAGCACCTGCCACGCGGCGAGAGAGGGGGAGTCGGATTTTTGGCTCACGGGAAAGACGGGCACTGTCGCTCAATTCGCACCGCTGCCAAGCGCGGTCCGCCTCGACTGTCAGATCAGGCCGCGCTCGACGAGTCGCGCCCACACGGTGCGCATCATCTGGTAGCCGAAGTGGCCCTGCGGCACCTCGAAGTATTCAGAGCCAGCCCAGCGCGCGTGCAGCCGCGCGACATCGGCAGCAGGAGCGATGCGATCGAATTTTCCGGCGCAAAGCAGGACGCTTTCAGCGTCGCCGAGCAGCTCGCCATGGAGCGGCGAGACGTGGGGAAAATGACGTGCGACGAGGGGACGGTCGATGCTGGCGCGACGCAGTTCGCCACGGAGCGCAGCCCCGGCCGGCGACTTCCAGATCGCATGCTCGACATCGACGATCGGTTCGAGGAGCGCGATGAAACGGAAGTCACGTTCGACCGATGCGAGCAGCGCGCCGATCCAACCGCCGTAGCTCGATGCCCACAATCCGAATTCGCGGCAGCCCCAGCCGCGCAGCGTGGTCATGAGCTGGCGCAATTCCACCACACCCTGCCGCAGCCCTTCGGCCGTGCGCACGAGATCGCAGGTGATGGCAAGTTCGCCATTCCAGTGCCCGCGCGGCCGGCGCGAATAGTGATAAGGCAAATGGACGAAGACGGCATTCCAACCGCGCGCATTGAAGTCCGCGGCCCAGCTTCGATAACCAATATCGCTCGCCGACATCAGCGCGTGGAGCAGCAGCACCGTCGGCGCCCGCCACCCCGCGGCGCACGGATAAAGATCGGCGTGAACGCGATCGTTTTTCGCGTGCCCGGTGGCGATTGGACTCGTCCAGGAGATTGCGGATTTCGGATTGGCGATTGCGGATTGCTCGAGCGCAGCGGTGCGAAAGTAGGCGTCGCGGGTGAGCGCTTCGTGCTCTGCGATGTACGACTCAAGCGCCGCGCGGCTCCCGCCGTTGAGCCGGTGCCGGCGCTGGAAGACATACATCATCGCGCACATCGCGGTGTCGAGCGTGAGCGCTGTCGCTTTGCCGAAGATCATAGCCGCCCCTTGCGCCGCGCGGGTGGTTGCGGAAGATCGGCGGCGGTGAGGTGAAAGCGCTCTTTCAGTTCCGCGTAGAGCGCGTGCAGCGAGCGGGCGATCTCCGCTTCGAAAGCTTCGCGCGCGGCTTTCCCTTCGCCGGAAAAATAGTGCGGCTCACCAAACGCGAGCCACGCGCGGGATCGCCGGAAGGGAATCCAATTGCGGTGCGTGTAGAGCTGATCGCTGCCGACGAGCGCGCAGGGCACGACCGGCACGCCGCCGAGTTGCGCCAGGCCGGCGAGACCGGGCTTGAGCGGCGCTCCTTCGAGCACCGAACGCGCACCATCACGAATTCCACCTTCCGGAAAAATCCCGACCACCCGCCCGCGCTGGACTCGCGCCACGGCTTCGCGCACGGCCGCGCGATCCACCTTCTCGCGATCCACGGGAAAGGTATCGACCGCGTGCATCCACGCCGAAACGAGACCCGGCGCGTAGAGTTCGCGCGTGGCCATCCAGTCGATCTTCCGCCGCGCCGCCACGGTGAGAAACGGCGGATCAAAATGGCTGATGTGATTCGACACCAGCAGCCAGCCTCCGCGCAACCGCGCGCGCTCGCGATGGAGCACGTGGGTTTCCGTCACGAGCCCGAGGATGCCCTTGAGCAGCAGCCGCGAAACCATGTAGGCAAGCCATCGCACGGAGAAAAGTTCCAGCGCTACTCGATCGACACACGCGTGTCCTTTTGCAGGCGAAAGGCGGCCTCGGCGCTTTCGTAAATCTTGTTGAGCTGCTCCATGCTCGCCACGCGGTATTCCACCGTCCGCGCGTGGGTCGTCGTGGGGTAATTCTTGATCACCTTTTTCCACACGTCCTGCCCGGTCTTCTCCGCGGCTTCCTTCAAAAGACGCTGCGCCTGATCGATGGTCGCGCTGCCCAGCCCGAGCGGGGAATTCGGAGTCACCGGCTCAAGGTAATAGAAGCGCGCCAGGAGCGAACCCGCGGTGTCGATATTCACCTCGGTCACGCGCGCGATGCCATCGACGAGATACTCGTGGCTCGCCACGGCGAGGATCGCGCGCACCGCCACTTCGTAGGTGCCGCCCGGCAGCTTTGCGCGGAAGATCGGGAGCGCCGCTTTGTCGCCCGCCGGGGCCGGCGTCGCCGAGGGCGCTTGCGCGAAAGCCGCGGATGCCAGCACAGCAAACGCGAGGAGGAAACAGAAGGTCTTCATTTCCCCATCCATGCCGCATCGGACTGAAGTAAGGAAGGCTGAAGCGGCGACCAGCGCCGCCCTAGAACTGCAGTTCGGAATCAGGTTCGAGTGTCGGGTGATCGACCGCGGTGAGCTGCCAGTCCCACGGTTTCCCGCTGCGTTTTTCCCAAGTGAAGGTAAACGGTTCGGCGAGACTGTTCACTTTCGCCATGACGTACTGCGCCACGGCGCTCCCCTGCCCGCTCATCTTCACCCGCGTCCGCGTGCGCCCGGCGACGGCATCCACGCTTACATTTTCGTGCTCGATCTTGAGAAAGACGAAGCTGCCAAAAACCTGACGCAAACCTGTCACGACAAAGTTTTTGTCATGACCCCATCGATCCGCGTAATTGTCCGCGAGCAGATCCTGCACGTTGCTCCAATTGCGCCGTTCGATGCCCTTGAGCAGGCTGGCGGTATGCAGCCGCACCTGGCGCTCCGGCTGCCAGAGCCACGCGAGCCAGAGCGCGACCGCGAGCAGCGCGGCTGCGGCGAGGAGAGCGAGACGTTTGGGATCCATCGAAGACACTGAAATGAACTACCGAGCAAATGTCGCGGGCATTTTGCGCAATGCCGAGGGACAAATCCTCATCTGCGAACGACTCGGCGTGCCCGGAGCGTGGCAATTTCCACAAGGCGGCATCGACGAGGGCGAGACACCGGAGCAGGCGCTGGCCCGCGAACTGTGGGAGGAAATCGGCGTGCTCCCCGAACATTTCAACGTCATCGCGCGCCGCGGTCCCTACCGGTATCTTTACGGCAATGGCCGCGTCAAAAAGGGGTTTCACGGCAAGGAACAGCTCTACTTTCTGTGCGACTTCATTGGGAAAGACGCGCATATCGACGTGGCCACGGAGTGCCCGGAATTTCAGGCCTTCCGCTGGATCGCGCCGGAGGACTTCGATCTCGAGTGGCTGCCGGAAATGAAGCGGGATGTTTACCGCGCCGTTTTCGCGGACCTGCTGCAGGTGAAATTCTGAGTTGTCGGCACGAAACGTGTTGACGTTTGCAGGCCTATGCGGAACAAGACGCAGCCATATGCTCACTCTCGGAATGTTCGCGCTCGTTCTCTCTGCCTTCCTCGGCTGCGTCTGGTGGGCCTGCCGGGACGAGGAAGCGTGACCATCACCCTTTGAATATGCCGGATTCTCCGGAAAAACAGTGGGTCAAGGCGACGGCAAATGAGCTGAACAACCTGCTCCAGGTAATTTCCAACTCGAGTCAAATGCTCGAGACACTCTGCGCTCACATTCCCGACACAGAGAAGTATTTCTCAATCCTGCGCAGCGGTGTGGAACGGGCCACCAAGGTCACGCAGATGATGTCCGATCGCATGGGCGGGATATCCGCGGAGCCGACGCCGCCGGAATCCGCAGACCCGTTCAGACCGACGGTCCCACCCGAACCTCTACCACCCGTCCCGAATATCGCGGGCACGGGTGACATAAGAATTCACAACCCGACAGGTACCAAGGAATTGGTGATGATCGTGGACGACGAGGAGTTTGTGACCATGCTCGCGCAGCGGGTTCTCACCGATGACGGATACCGGATCGTCACCGCACGAGATGGATTCCAAGCGATCGAAACCTACCGAAAACTTAAGGATCAAATCGCACTGATCATTCTCGATTTCACCATGCCGATCATGGATGGCGCCGATGTCTTCGCCGAACTGCTGCTCATCAACCCGAAGGTGCCAGTGGTCCTGAGCAGTGGCTTCGCCGAGCAGGAACGCCTCCGCACCATGCTGGCGCGCGGCCTTCGCGGCTTCATGCCGAAGCCCTACACGCAGCAAAAGCTCCTCACGCAAATCCGCTCCACACTCGACGCACTCAGCGCCGAGAGGACAGGCGAGCGGCGGATCCTCTAAAAAAGCGGCCGGGCAGATTTCCAAGCCGGGCGCGCTGCTTGGCACTCGTCTAGCTATCTCAGCCGGGCGATATGGCCCGCATTGATTCGTTCTTCAAGTTCATGAAGGAGCAGAGCGCTTCTGACCTTCATCTCTCCACTGGCAATCCGCCGATGCTGCGCATCAACGGCGAACTCGTCCGTGTCGATACGCCTCCGCTGGAAAACGACGACCTCAAGGCGCTCGTCTATGAGATTGCGCCGGAGCAGAAGATCAAACACTTCGAAGAAACCGGCGACGTCGATTTCGGCTACGAATTCCCCGGCTTCGCGCGCTTCCGCGCAAACTTCTTCAATCAACGAAGCGGCATCGCCGCCGTCTTTCGCTTGATCCCCAGCAAGGTCCTTACCGCCGATGATCTCGGGCTGCCGCCGGTCTTGAAGAAATTCGCCATGTTGAAGAAAGGTCTCGTGCTCGTCACCGGTCCGACCGGCTCGGGCAAATCGACGACGCTAGCGGCGATGATGGACTTCGCGAATCTTCATCGGAAAGACCACATCATTACGGTCGAAGACCCGATCGAGTTCGTCCATCGCAGCCAACAATCGCTGATCAATCACCGCGAGATCGGCCTGCACACGAAGTCGTTCGCCTCGGCGCTGCGCGGCGCGCTGCGTGAAGATCCGGACATCATTCTCGTCGGTGAAATGCGCGACTTGGAAACCATCGAACTCGCGCTCACGGCGGCGGCCACGGGTCACCTCGTTTTCGGCACGCTGCACACGCCGAGCGCGCCGAAGACCATCGACCGCGTCATCGACGTCTTTCCCGCCGGCCAGCAAAACCAGATTCGCGCCTCTCTCGCCGAATCGCTCAAGGGCGTCGTGGCGCAGAATCTTTTCAAGCGCATCGACAAACCCGGCCGGCTCGCCGCGCTCGAAGTCCTCGTAGTCGATACGCCGATCGCCAATCTCATCCGCGAAGGCAAGACGCACCAAATCCCCGGCATGATGCAGGTGGGCAAACGCAAAGGAAACCAACCGCTTGACGACGCGATCATGGAACTGCTGCGCGCCGCGAAAATCGCGCCGGAAGAGGCTTACGACAAAGCGGCGGACAAAAAGAAATTCCGCGTCTTCCTCAAGGCTCCGCCGGACGATCTCGACGATTGAGACGACGACGCAGCCACCCACCCTTTCCACCCTCTCGATGAGAAATCCCGAACTCGATTCGATCCTCGGCGCGATGCTCGATACCCATCCCGGCATCTCCGACCTGATGTTCTCCGTAGGCCGTCCCCTCCAGGTGGAAACCTACGGCGTGCTCAAGGAGGCTCCCATTCATCCTCAGATCAAAAAACTCACGTCCTTCCAGACGGAGCAGATCGCCTTGAATATCGTGGGCAACCAGCGCCACCTCCTCCGCGACCTGCTCCAGCGCGGCGCCTGCGATTGCAGCTACCAGCTCGCCGATCGCGCCCGCTTTCGCGTCAATATCTTCAAGCAACGCGGCACCTTCGCGATCGTGATGCGAAAGGCGCAGAGCGAGATGCCTTCGATCCATTCCCTCGGCTTGAGCCAGATTTTCAATGACATGGCTCGGGAAAAAAATGGACTGATCCTCGTCACCGGCGCCACCGGCAGCGGCAAGACGACGACGCTCACGGCGATCCTCAACGAAATCAACGAGACCCAGCCCGTGCATGTGGTCACGCTTGAGGATCCGATCGAATTCATTCACACGCACAAACGCTCGACCTTCAACCAGCGCGAGCTCGGCGCGGACTTCGACGCCTTTCCAAGCGGTCTCCGCTCCGCGCTGCGCCAGGCTCCGAAAGTCATTCTCGTCGGCGAAATGCGCGATCGCGCCACGGTGGAGATCGCACTCACCGCAGCCGAGACCGGGCATCTCGTGCTGTCCACGATTCACACGATCAACGCCGGCCAGTCGATCAACCGCATCCTCGGCATGTTCGACCTCGCCGAAGAAACCCAGCTCCGGCTGCGCCTCAGCGAGACCGTTCGCTACATCGTTTCCCAGCGCCTCGCGCCGAAAGCCACGGGCGGCCGCGTGATGCTCAACGAAATCATGGGAACGAACCTCCGCGTCCGCGAAGCGATCGCGCTCGGCGAAGCCGAGGGGCGCACGTTTTACGACATCATCGAGGCGAATGCCACGTTCGGCTGGACGACCTTCGACCAGTCGCTCGGTCGCGCCTATCAGGCCGATCTGATCACCGAGGAAACGGCAAATCTCTATGCGACCAACAAGGCCAAGATGACGCGCTTCATCGATGGCATCAAGAAGCAGCGCGGACTCGAAGACGATAAGACCAGCGGCTTCCGCCTCGACCTCGCAGCGTCCGCGGTATCCCGCGTCAATCGCTAAACCTACTCAAGTCATGGAATTCGCGAACCGCCTCGACATCTTCGAACCCGGCGATCTCACCGCGCTCATCTGCACCGACGTCCCCGAGGTTCAGCGCCTCGTCGTCGATCAACTTACCTCGCTGAACTACAAGCTGCACACCGGTCTGTTCGTCGAAGACATCCTCCTCAAACTCCGCGCGCACACCTACGACGTGGTGGTGATCTCTGAGAACTTTGCCGCCACCGACATCGAGACGAACCCGATCTTGCGCGAAGCGACCAACGCCCCTGCCGCGCAACGTCGCAAACAACTGCTCGTCCTCATCGGCTCGAGCCTGTTGACCAACGATGAACTGCAAGCTTTCCAGCACAGCGTCGATCTCGTCGTCAATCTTGCGGACGTGATGAATCTCCGCCCCGTCGTGCGGCGTGCGCTGCTCCGGGCGCAGGAGTTCTACGCACCACTCCAGGAGAGCCTCAAGGCAGCGGGCCTGGCTTAGCCGAGCAAAATGCGAGCAGCGGCTACGGCTGCTCCATGATCTCGCGCACGTAGATGTTCACCTGGCCATCCGCGCCTTTGCGAATATCGCGGATCTCAAACGGCCTCGAACCATCGCGGGAAAGCGTCGCATTCTCACCCGGCGGTACGGCACCCGCCGGGTACTCCACGATGATGCGCACCGTATCGACGGGGCTCGGGTTTGACGGATCAGCGCCCGCTGCCTTGTCGCGCAGGACGGCGCGATTCTCGCCCGAGGCGGTGACGCGGAAGTCGCCATGCAAATACAGCTTCTCGCCGAGATCACCACGACCGGCGAGCGTCGTCGCCTCGGTGGGTGAAATCGCGCGTGCCGAAGGCGCCTTGCCCGGCTGGTAGGTGCGCCACGTGGCGCCCGCGACCGGCGGCAGCGTTCCCGGGGCCGGCGCCGAGG
>JBAVML010000562.1:0-1923 GCA_049690035.1 Chthoniobacteraceae bacterium | reverse complement strand
GAATAACACCGATGGGCAGGCCCTCGGGGCGCTCCGCGGCCAGATAGCCGACGCCGCGCTCCACGGTGAGGTCCATGTCGATCGTGACGTCGTCGGCATCGAGGGTCATCAGCACCAGGTCGGGGTTGATGATCTCGACGTCGGACGACTCGAGGATGTCGCCGGCGGTGACGCGTCCGGCACCCGACTTGACCAGCTTGAGCTGGATCGGGTGGGCCGCGAATCCCCGCAGGCGCAGCTTCTTGATGTTGAGGACGATCTGGGTGACGTCTTCCTTCACGCCCGGAATGGTCGTGAATTCGTGGTAGACGTCCCGGATCTGGATCGACGTCACGGCAGCCCCCTCAAGCGAGGAGGGCAGGACGCGCCGGAGCGCGTTGCCGATCGTGACGCCATACCCTGCGGCAAGCGGGGTCGCCTCGTAGCGGGCGGTGAAGCCGTGCTCCGAGACAGGCTCGATCTGGGTCGTGGTCTCGAGTTCGATCATCAGGCTGTCGTTACCTCGAGTAATACTCGACCACGAGCTGCTCGTTCAGCTCGAGCGGCATCTGGTCGCGCCGCGGAAGGGCCGCGACCGTGCCCGCCATCTGGGCGGGGTCGAGCGAGAGCCATTCCGGCGTCTGCGCCGACCGCAGGGCTTCGCGAATGACCTTGAAGGCCTCGCGCTCCTGGTGCGATGCGATCACCGCGATCCTGTCGCCCGGCTTGCACTGGAACGACGGGATGTCGGTGGGGCGGCCGTTCACGGCGAAGTGGCCGTGGTTGACCATCTGCCGGGCGTGATCGCGCGACGCGGCGAAGCCGAGCCGGTAGACCACGTTGTCCAGGCGAAGCTCCAGGAGTCGGAGCAGGTTCTCGCCCGTGACGCCAGGCCGGTTCTCCGCCTTCTCGAAGTAGTTCTGGAACTGCTTCTCGAGCACGCGGTAGATGCGGCGGACCTTCTGCTTCTCGCGAAGCTGCAGGCCGTAGTCACCCACCTTGCGGCGGCGAACGCCATGCTGCCCCGGCGGGGTCGCGCGGCGCTCGAACGAGCACTTCTTGCTGTAGCAGCGCGTGCCCTTGAGGAAGAGCTTGGCGCCCTCACGCCGGCACAGCCGGCAGACGGGATCGGTGTAGCGAGCCATTGGTGATGCCCTCCCGGTTAGACGCGGCGCCGCTTGGGCGGGCGGCAACCGTTATGCGGGATGGGCGTGACGTCGGTGATCGCAGTCACTTCAAGACCGGCGGCCTGGAGCGAGCGGATTGCCTGCTCGCGACCGGCGCCCGGACCCTTGACGTAGACCTCGACCTGGCGCATGCCATGCTCCATCGCCTTCTTGGCGGCAGAGTCGGCGGACAGGGCAGCGGCGTACGGCGTGCTCTTCCGGGAGCCCTTGAAGCCAACGACCCCGGCGGATCCCCAGCTGATCACGTTCCCGGTCAGGTCCGTGATCGTGACGATCGTGTTGTTAAAGCTCGCCTGGATGTGCACGTGCCCGGCGGGCACGTTCTTCCGCTCCCGCCGGCGCTGCTTGGGAGCCCGCTTGCGATCGGCCATACGTCCGGCTCGTCCCTCTGCTTACTTCTTGCGGCGGGCGCCGACCGTCTTCTTCGGTCCGCGGCGCTGGCGCGCGTTCGTCTTGGTTCGCTGGCCGCGGACCGGGAGGTTCCGCCGATGGCGGAGGCCGCGGTACGAGCCGATCTCGATGAGGCGCTTGATGTTGAGCGCCACCTCGCGGCGAAGGTCACCCTCCACCTTGTGGCGACGGTCGATCACTTCCCGGAGGCGGTTGACCTGGTCCTCGGTGAGGTCCCGGACCCGGGTGTCGGGGTTGATGTTCGTCTGCTGCAGGATCTTCTGGCTCGTGGGGAGCCCGATCCCGTAGATGTACGTGAGGGCGACCTCGACGCGCTTCTCGCGCGGGATGTCGATGCCCGCAATCC
>JBAVML010000561.1:0-21957 GCA_049690035.1 Chthoniobacteraceae bacterium | reverse complement strand
CCATGCACGGCTTCGACACGGTCGCGGAAGGGCTGCGACTCTCGACACTGCAAATGGAGAAGTATCTCGAAGCCGCGGACGTCGCGCTCGATGCGGCGATCGACCTCGGCCCGGAGCCGTATCACCTCAGCCGGCGCATCGCCTTCAAGGAAGAGCCGAATATTCGTACGCGACTCGACACACCGGAAGGCACGCTGCGCAATGCAAACGATCCGAAGAGCGGGCACCGGCACCTCATCCGCGAGTTGGATGATGCAGTCGTTTTTTTCCACGACGGTTATCCCTCCGCGGAGGTGAAGAATCTCGAGCAACATCCGGCCGGGACCTATCGCATCCGACTGAGCGGGTATGGATTTCAGAGCGGCGGGCAGGACGTGCCAGTGCGGATTTACAGCGACAACTATCGCAATCGCGAACTGCTCGGTTGGTTTGATTTTCCAGCCGACCAGCCGCGTGTGGTCGAGTTCACCGCGAAGCTGCGGGCGAACGATCATCTCAACATTTTCCCGACCTACACGGGCGTCGATGACAAGGGGCAAAACGTTTACAACCTCGGGGCGAAGCAGTTCACCGGCGCGGGGGTCGCACTGCAGTGGGTGCAGGTGGAAGGGCCGCTGCAACCGGACTGGCCGCCGCGGAGCCTACGCTGCGTCTTCGGCGATACGCCGCTGACGAAAATCGACGACACCAGACGCAAAGGCCGCGACAAAAAGATCGGCTACGAGTTCACGCCCGACGATCCGAAGGTCGCGGCCGCGGAGGTGATCGAGCGCTTCGCGACGCGCGCGTTTCGTCGTCCGCTGGAGCGCGGCGAAGTGGACCGTTTCATCAAGCTCGCCACCGACGCACTCGATGCGGGACGACCGTTTGTCGAGTCAGCGCGCGTGGGGTTGCGCGCGGTCCTGACGTCGCCGCAGTTCCTGCTTTTTGAAGAACGCCCCGGCAAACTCGCCGACCACGCGCTTGCCTCGCGCCTGTCATATTTTCTGTGGAGCACGATGCCGGATGACGAATTGCTCGCGCTCGCCGCGGCGCAAAAACTAACGCAGCCCGCGGTGCTCCGGGCGCAAGTCGAACGCATGCTGAAAGACGAGAAGTCTCGCGCTTTCGTGCGGAACTTCACCGGCCAATGGCTCGACCTCCGCAACATCGACGCGACTTCGCCGGACAAAAAACTTTACCCCGAAGCTGACGAGTTGCTTGTCGTCTCGATGGTGCAGGAGACCGAAGCGTTTTTCGCCGAGATGCTCCGCGAAAATCTTAGCGTCTCGAATGTCATTCAGTCCGACTTTGCCATGCTCAACAGCCGCCTCGCCGCGCACTACGGCATCGACGGCGTGGCCGGCGAGGGACTGCGCAAAGTGTCGCTCGCGCCAGATAGCCCGCGCGGCGGCATTCTCGCGCAAGGCAGCGTGATGAAAGTCACCGCCAACGGCACCACGACTTCACCCGTGCTGCGCGGCGCGTGGGTAATGAAGAAAATTCTCGGTCAGCCGCCGACTCCGCCGCCGCCGGGCACCGGCGGCATCGAGCCGGACACGCGCGGCTCCACGACGGTCCGCGAGCAACTCGCCAAACACCGCAGCTCGGAGACCTGCGCGGGCTGCCATGCGAAGATCGATCCGCCGGGCTTCGCGCTGGAATGTTTCGACGTCATTGGCGGCTTCCGCGAGCGCTACCGGTCGCAGGACAAGGGCGACCAGACGACGGTGAAAAACTCCCGCGGCAAGCGGCAATACATCAAACTGGGCCCTGCGGTCGATGCGAGCGGCGAGCTTCCCGACGGACGCAAATTCACCGGGATCCAGGACTTCAAAAAATTGCTGCTCGAACAATCCGACCAGGTGCTCGCGGCGCTGACGGAAAAAATGGTCATCTATTCCACCGGCGCCGGGATTAGCTATGCAGACCGACCCGACGTCGCCGCCATCGCCGCGAAGGTGAACCAGCAAGGCGGCGGGTTGCGGACGTTAATTCAGGAGGTCGTCCAAAGTCCCATCTTCCAAACGAAATGAGCGAACGAGCCAACGAGGGGGAGACAAGGCGAGTGGGGGAGGGGGAGAAGCGGAAATCGCGGGTCGTGCGACATACGGATTTGGACGTGTATGAGCGGGCATTTGCGGCTGCGATGAAGGTGTTCCAATTCACGAAGTCGTTTCCCGCTGAGGAGCGGTATTCGCTAACGGATCAAATCCGACGCTCGTCGCGGTCGGTATGCGCCAACATCGCCGAGGCCTGGCGGAAACGACGCTATGAAGCCGCATTCGTGAGCAAACTTTCCGACGCTGAAGGGGAAAGCGCTGAAACTCAGGTCTGGCTGCAATTCTCCGTTGAATCCAAATACCTCGACCGGCCCGCTGCGAAGGAACTCTACGCCGAATACGACGCCATTACCGCCATGCTCGTACATATGATCAATCACCCAACCGACTGGACCATCCGATGAACAACTCCGTCTCCCCCTCTCCCCCTCGCCTGGTCTCCCCCTCGATCTCGCGTCGCGCCTTCCTGCGCGGCACCGGTGTCTCGCTGGCGCTGCCTTTCCTCGATGCGATGTGGCCGCGGCGTCTCCTCGCCGCTCAAGCTACCGCGCCGAAGCGCCTGGTCGCCGTGTGCACCAGCCTCGGCATCTATGGGCCGGCGTTGTTTCCCAAGCAGACGGGGCGTGATTACGAGTCCACGCCGTATCTCGACTTGATCAAAGAGCATCGGAACGACGTCACCATCTTCTCCGGCCTCTCGCATCCGGACCAATCTGGCGCCGACGGGCATTCCTCGGAAATGACATGGCTTACCTCCGCGCGCCATCCGGGGCTCGGCGGCTTCCGCAATACCATTTCGCTCGATCAATTCGTCGCGGAAAAAGCCGGCGTCGAGACGCGTTACCCCTCGCTGATCCTCGGCACGAACAACACCAGCCAGAGCTACACGCGCAGCGGCGTGATGATCCCTGCGGAGACCAAGCCTTCCACGGTTTTTGCGAAGCTCTTCATCGACGGCACGCCCGGCGAAATCCAGCAGCAGATGAAGAAACTGCGCGAAGGCCGCAGCATCATGGACGCGGTCGGCGACGAAGCGAAACGCTTCGGCTCCCGCGTCGGTGCGGCTGATCGCGACAAGCTCGACGAGTATTTCACCTCCGTCCGCGAAATGGAGCAGCGGCTCGCCAAGGCCGAGGATTGGGTGCAAAAGCCGAAGCCGAAAATCGACGCAACCAAACCGCAGGACATCGAGAGCCAGGCCGACATCATCGGCAGGCTCGAGCTCCTCTTTGAACTCGTGCCGCTCGCCCTCCAGACCGACAGCACGCGGCTGATCACGATTTTGGTGCAAGGTCGCGGCGACGTGCCGCCCGTGCCCGGCGTCACCATCGATCACCATAATCTTTCGCATCACGGGCAGGATCCGGAAAAAATCCGCCAGCTCGAACTCGTCGAGATGGCCGAGATGGGCGCCTTCGCCAAGCTGCTCGGCGCGCTCAAACAAAAAAAGGAAGGTGGCGCGCCGTTGCTCGACAACACGGCGGTCCTCCTCGGCAGCAATCTCGGCAACGCCAACAGCCACGACTGGACAAACCTCCCGATCCTCCTCGCCGGCGGTGGCTTCAAACACGGCCAGCATCTCGCCTTCGACGCAAAGCACAACGTGCCGCTCTGCAATCTCTTCGTGCAGATGCTCCAGAAGATGGGCCAGGAAACCGACACCTTCGGCAGCAGCACGTCCACGGGCGTGCCGGGGCTGGTGTAATACCAGACTGAGTTGAACGCCGGACGATTCGGCCCGGATGGGCCAAGGTAAATTAGCCGGTGGCGTAAGAGACTGTGTGAGAACGCAGCCTGGGAGCTTTGCAACAAAGAGCAAGTTTGGTAAGAGCGCGCATGAGTTACCTTCGCGGTGTCGCGCGCCAGCAGATGATGCTCTTGCCGGAGTCGGTCGAGGATTACGTGGGCGCCGACAACCCGGTGCGCGTCATCGACGCATTCGTCGAGGGACTCGATCTGGGTGCGCTTGGTTTTGCGCTCAAGGCCGAGGCGGCACCGGGCGCGCCGCCTTATGATCCGAAGGCGATGCTCAAGCTCTATGTCTATGGCTATCTCAATCGCATCCGCTCCAGCCGCGAGTTGGAGAAGGCGACGCGGCGCAACCTGGAATTGATCTGGTTGCTGGGGCGGCTGACGCCGGATCATTGGACGATCAATGCGTTTCGGCGCGAGCATCGCGCACGGTTCAAGGCGGTGTTTCGCCAGTTCAATGTGCTCTGCGGCAGCCTCGGGCTTTTCGGCGCGGAGTTGGTCGCCATCGACGGGACGTTTTTGAAAGCGGTCAACAGCCCGCGGCGCAACTTTTCGCAAGCCAAGGTGCGGCGGATGATCGAGGAGATCGACCGGCGCACCGAAGGGTATCTGGAGGCGCTGGACGCAGCCGAGCGCGAGGTGCCCGCGCAGTCGATGCGCGGCGGCGGACGGCGCTCAAGACGGCACGCAGATCCAGAGCAAGCTCGCGGCGCTCGAGCAGAAGCGGCGCGAGTGCGCGGCGATCCTGGAGACGCTCGCCTCGGAGCGCGGCGCCCAGCTTTCGTTGACCGATCCCGACAGTCGCGCGCTGCGCAAGAACAGCGAATGCACCGTGGGCTACAACGCGCAGATCGCCGTGGATGCGGCGCAACATTTGATCGCCGCCGAAGAAGTCACCACGGAGCCCAACGACAGCGCGCTTTTGGAACCGATGGCGCAGGCCGCGCGCGAGGCGCTCGGCGTGGAGAAGATCGCGGCTGTCGCCGACCGTGGCTACTACAGCCACGAGCAGGTGGCGCGCTGCGCGGAGGCCGGCATCGAAGCCTACGTGCCGGCGCCGCAGCGCCCGGCCCCAGGCGAAGGCGAATACCCCATCGAACGCTTCGACTACGATGCGGCGCGTGATCTTTATGTCTGCCCGCAAGGCCGTGAACTGCCGCGCAAAAGCGACTCGACCAGGAGCAGCGGCCGCTACCGCGCTTATTACGACTCGCGCGTGTGTCGCGGCTGCCCAGTGCGCAGAGCCTGCACGCGCGGCGCCTATCGCAAGCTGACCGTGCACGAGCACCAGGAGGTGATCGCCGCCGCCCGGGCACGACTGCGGGCACGGCCGGAGATTTGCAAACAACGCCACGCGCTGGCCGAACATCCCTTTGGCACGCTGAAATTCTGGCTCGGCTACCGCGCGTTCCTCTGCCGCGGCCTGGCAATGGTGCGCGCGGAGTTTTCCTTGAGCTGCCTGGCCTACAATCTCCGGCGCGCGCTCAACTTCCTCGGCGTCGAACCTCTGCTCGCAGCGTTGCGCCCCGCAGGCTTGTAAGGCCGAGGCATTCCGCCCACTTCCCATCCACAGCGCCTCCACGCCGCGCACTCGCTTCTCCCGACGCGTGAAATATGCGCCTCGTGCGTTTCTTTTTCGCGCTCCCTTCGCGCACGACTCTCCGCCCCCGCACTCGCTGCAAACCACTTCGTTCTCACACAGTCTGTAACGCCACCGGCTAATTTCCACAGAGCCTCCGGCTCGAAGGAGTCCGGTCTTCAAAAGCGGTTGGTATAAAGGCGCAGATCTGCGCGGCGAACGGCCGCTCGGAATCCTCAGCGCGACATTTGCCGCCGCGCCTCGACGGCGCGGCGGATCGCCTGCTCCACCTCCATCCAGCCAAGTTGCGGCGGCTCGAAGTGATAGACGCACTTTGCGTCCCTAGTCGCGCCCTGAAGCTTCTTTAGCCGTGGCTCTAACGCGTGTGTTGATTCCAGATCGTTCCGCTCCAGCGGCACCCAGAGCATCGTGCATTGCTTTGCGTCGGAGCGAGCGAGGGCGGTGGGCAGCTCGGTCTGCTGGATGAATTCCAAGACCCGCGCCGCGGTGGTGTAGAAGAGCAGGACGATGTCCTCGCGCTGGAGCGCGTCGGTGATGCCGGCCTCCCACTGCTCGCCGGGCACGAGGTCGCGGTCGTTCCACATCTGGATGTAACCCTGCTGGCTCAAGTGCGTGAGATGCGGGCGGAAAGGGATCAGCTCTTTCTCGTTCAGGTGCGCGTAGCTGATGAAGAGCTGCATCCGGGGCTCCGCTTCCGGTCCCGAGGCCTTGCGCGTGGCCTCGCTTCCCGCCGCCTAGGGCTGCTCCAGCGCAAAGGGCACTTCGAGCTTCTCCAACAGCTCCATGACAAAGTCGTGCTTTTCCGCCGGAGTATCAGCTCGTGAGCAGCGTTGCGCGATGCAGGTCGGACGCCTAGCTTGCCACGCATGAACGCTTTTGAAACCACGGCGATCGTCGAGGACGCCTCGCATCTCAAGCTGCGCAGCCCGGTTCCATTTCCGGTCGCACAGGAGTGCCGCGTCATTGTGCTCGTGGAGACGCCGGAAAGGCAGAATGGCGGAAGCTGGCCGGCGCGATTCTTCGAAGAGATTCGCGTCGCGGACCCCGCATTCGCGCGCCCGGCGCAGGGAGGGCTGCCGCCGGTGCCAGCGCTGGACGCATGAGGGTATTGCTCGACACGAACATCTGCATCGCCGTGATGCGCGGACATGAGCGCGCAGTGGCGCGGCTGGCCGCAATCCTTCCAGCGGATTGCGCGGTGTCGGTGGTAACGGTTTACGAACTCTTCACCGGTGTCGCCAAATGCCGGGAACCCGAACGTGAGCGCGCGAAGGTCGTGCGCTTGCTGGCCGCGATGAGCGTGCTCTCATTTGACGAACCCGCCGCGAAACGAGCAGCGGAAGTGCGAGCCGAATTGGAAGCCGCCGGGCAAGTCTGCGGTCCCTACGACCTATTGATTGCCGGACATGCGCTGAGTGTCGGATTGTCGGTGGCCACGAACAATGTAGGAGAGTTCTCGCGGATCAGCGGTTTGCCAGTGGAGGACTGGTTGGCGTGACTGGGATGAAGCGTCACGAACTAGTAGGTTTCTCCGAACAGTGACCGCAACCACGGTTTTGTCTCGCTCTGGGAAAGTTGAAGCATGTTCCCGTTACCCCAGAAAAGGTTCCGGTCGGCTGCCGGATTAACCTTTGCGTTAACGAAAAGGCCCCTTTTCTTTTCTGCCAAAGTCGTGACGACAATCTCCGCCACGGCAAATACACGTCCATCTCGGAGCCTGAGATAGAAAGTTTGGGAAAACCTCCGTTCCAAGCTTTGTCTGTTGGTGCATATATTCGCTCAAAGGTTTCCTGATACCCGCTTTCGAGAGCTAGATAGCGATATTCTTCCGGAGCAAGTGCCCAACCGCCTTGAAGAACTCGAATGCGAACGCTCCACAGAAACGGTTTTGCGCGAAAGTCTCCTGTGGATACCGGGGGCGGATCAATCGGCGCATCGACTTGAACTTCCAAATCAGCGAGTGGATCAAGGGAATCGGTCGCCTTCTCACGCAAAAGATTCACGTAGTAAGGTCTGCCATCAGTGACAATGTCCGCATGAGTGATGGTGGAAAGCAGCTGTGGAGCGCGAAGGATCCTCCAAGCCGGAAGCTTCACTTCGAGCGCGATAGGATCGTAGGGACGATGCGACGAGGCGGTGGAGTTCTTCCGCATTTTTGAATTCCCGGCGCACCCGCCCGTGGGCGGCGCGTGCCTTGAACTTGCGCAATTTCTCCTGCGCGATGGCATCGGCCTCCATGTCTTCGACCGTAAAGGCGTGGTCCTTGTGCGCGGTGAAGACGAGGATTTCGCGGAGTTTGCCTTCATTCTTCCGAGCAATCGCGTGGTCGAACTCCATTTCTGTGATCGACACGTCTTTTCCATCCGGCACCCAGCCATAACGAGGGCCGTAAACGCCGAGGTAGATGTCAGCCCGGTCCACCATTTCGAGTGAAACCGCAATGCCGGTGGAATCGCGTGCGGAGAGCTGCTCCATGCCGATCGGGAAGACACCGGCGTCCAGGCATGCCTGGTGAACAAGTCTGCGATGTTCCGGTAGATCGAGCGCGGTGCTGCTGATCATCGCCGCGAGTTGGCCCGGTCGCGGATGACGCGCGACTGGTACAGACGCCGGCGCAGGCACGGCAGGGACGGTCTTCTCGGGAACCATGACGCAATCAGTGATGCGCCGGATCGCCGCAGAAGCCGAGACTAAACACGCCCGCCGACTTCAGTCGGAATGTTTGGGCGCTTTCACCATCCCGGCTTCCACTTCGCTGGCGCGGCGTTGCACGATGGACATCGCCACTTCCTGCACCATCTCCTCGAGCAGCAGCCGCAGGTGTGAGCCGGCGCGATAATCCGCCGGAGCGATGTGCCGCACGCGATCAGCGTGGGTGGAGAGCTGGTAGCATTTCTGAAAGCTCGAACGCGACGGATCGGCCGCGTTGTACACTGCGATCGCCTGCCCGCCGTGCTGGCGCACCACGGTGAAGCACGGCACATCGGTCGGCCCGTCTCCGACGTAGATCATGTGCGGGAAGGGGACCGGGCGCAGATCGGCGGGCATGTGGTCATTCACGTCTTGCGACATGTCGAGCAGGCCCTTGTTGATGCGGAAAAGGAACTGCGTCTTCTGCGTGTGGGAGATCACGCGCTTGGGGAAAGAGATGCGCCCTTCGCGATCCTCGGCGAATTCGCAGCCGAAGATCGCCTTCACATATTTCGCCAGCCGCGAGCCATCGATCAGCGCCTTCAACCCGCTGGAGATGATGTAGTGCTCGACGCGGATGCCGTGCGCCTCGTGCTGCGGCGAGAGCAGGCCGCGGCTGAACTCCTCGAACATTTCCGGCAGGCCGGGAAAGAACTGCAGCTTCGCTCCGAGTTCACGCAGCCGCGCGGTGGTCGGCCGGTCGATTTCGAGATAATCGAGCAGCGCCTTCATGTAGGCGAGTTCGTTATCGTAGCCGTGATCCTTCACCAGCTCCCCGCAGTGCTTCCAGAAGCGCTTCGGGTCGATGCCGAAGTGCGGGAAGATGACCTCGTCCTGCATGTAGTTCGGCGAGAGCGTCTGGTCGTAGTCATAGACGATCGCGATGAGATTTTGCGGGGCGGACATGGCGGTGGTGTCGAGGGTGAAAAAGTGACCGCTATTGAAAGCGGCGTGAGACCCCGCCAGCAACACCCTTCTCATCGACTCACCTGCGGCGATGGCGTAGAGCTTTTCGATGATCGCTTCCCCTGGTTCCATTTTTGCCCGTCTTCTGTGCGTCGCCGCGCTGGTGATCCCGGTGTTCTCGCTGGTCCGCGCCGAGCCTGCGCCGACTGGTTTTGCCAAATGGGAAAAGGAAATCTCCGCCTTCGAGCAGAGCGACCGCGACAATCCACCGCCGAAGCACGGGATCGTTTTCGTCGGCAGTTCGAGCATCAAAAAATGGACGACGGTGGCGGAGGATTTTCCGCATCACCGGGTGCTTAACCGCGGCTTCGGTGGATCGCAGATGAGCGACGCGGCGCATTTCGCCGACCGCATCGTGCTGCCCTACGAGCCGCGCTTCATCGTGGTCTATTCCGGGGGCAATGACATCAATGCCGGCAAGACGGCGGAGCAGGTCTTCGCGTCATTCAAGGAGTTCGTCGCCAACGTGCGCGCGAAGCAGCCGGACGTGCCGATCGCCTATATTTCGATCGCGGGAAATCCCAAACGCTGGACGCAAGTGGAGGAAGTGAAGAAGGCCAACGCGCTGATCGAGGCATTCACCAAGGAGCAGCCGGGGCTGAAATTCATCGACGTCTTCCACGCGATGCTCGGCGCGGATGACCTTCCTCGGCCGGAGATTTTCGTCGCGGACCGCCTGCACATGAACGCCGAGGGCTACAAACTGTGGACGGAGATCGTCGGTCGCTACCTGCCCGAGCCGGATGTGAAGTGAGGGCGATTCGGGCTCAGGCCAGAAGGTTTTTCAACGCCGGTTCCAGCTCGGAAAAGCGGAAGCCGTAACCGTGTTCCAGCGCGGCGGCGGGGAGCACGCGTTTGCTGTCGAGCAGCTCGTGCGAGAGATCGCCGAGCAGGCGGAGGGCAAAGGCAGGAACGCGGAAGAGCGCCGGTCGGTGCAGCGTGAGGGCGAGCGTTTTCGTGAAGTCTGCGTTGCGCACGGGCCAGGGCGCGGAGGCGTTGAGTGGGCCATGGAGGTCGAGATTTTCCACGGCGAAAAGGGCGAGGCGCGCTTCGTCTTCGAGATGAATCCACGACATCCACTGCTGACCGTCGCCGAGCGAACCGCCGAGCGCGGCGCGAAACAGCGGCGCCATGACGCTCAGGGCGCCGCTGCCTTTGCCGAGCACGAGTGCCGTCCGCAGGAGCACCGTGCGCACGCCCTCGGCTTGGAGAGCCTCGGTTTCCCAGGCCCTCACCGTCTCGGCGAGAAAGCCGCTGCCGGCGGGGGACTGCTCGGTGAGTTCTTTGTCGCGTGCATCGCCGTAGTAGCCGATGGCGGAGCCGCAGACGAGCACCTCGGGCTTTGCCTTGCTGCCGTTGATCGCCTCGACGATGCGCCGGGTTCCCTGCACGCGGCTGTCGATGATCCGTCGCTTCTTCGCCGGAGTCCACAGGCCGAGGATCGGCTCGCCAGCCAAGTGGATGATCGCGTCGCAGCCCGAAATGTCTGGCGCTCGATCGAGGGAAAAGGCGCGCATCGTGCAGCCCGGGATCGCGCGCTCCGGGCGGCGGGTAAAAGCGATGACCTCGTGTCCGCGCCGGAGCGCCAGATCGATGATTGCTTTCCCAATGAAGCCGGACGCGCCGGTGATGCCGAGGGTCATGCCTCAACTACGCGCGCCGCAGCAGGAGCGGCTGCGCTCAATCAAACCGACTATGGAGCCAGCCGTACGGATACCGATCGCCGGGACAATCCGTCGGCCAGCGCGGCGGGTTGATCTCGCGATGCGCTTTCACGATTGAGGGTTTGCCGTCGATCTTGCCTACGCGGTTGCGCAGGTAGCGGATGAGTTCCTCGAGCGATTCGAGTTCGTTGCGGGTGGGCACCTGGCGGTTGAAATCGCCGACGAGGCAGATGCCGAGGGCGATGTTATTGAGGTAATCGCTGTGGACGTGGCCGCCATTGATCTGCCGCACCCAGCGGCCGCCGATCTCGACTTCGCCGTCGCCGCTGGAGGTGCCGTTGCCGATGACGAAGTGGTAGGCGAGACCGTTCTGCATCTTGCGGACGCGCTTGTGGTAGTAGTCGAAGGCTTTGGCGTTGCCCTGTTTGGTGCCGCTGTTGTGGACCACGATGTAGCGCCAGCGGCCGCGGGCGACGTTGGCACGATCGATGGCCGAGCGGACTCCTGCGGTGAGGTATTTGTAGGTCGGCTTCGAGAACCAGCCCCGTGACACTGGCGCGGGCGGGGGAACCAGGCCCTGCTCGGACGTTTTCTCAATGATGACTTGGGGCGTGATTTGCGGCGAGGGCGTGACGGGTGCCGGAGTGACTGGACGGGGGCGCGGGGTAATCTGGGGGAAGGCTTCCGGGTTCAGCTTCGGCTTGGGCGTGGGCTCGGGCTTTGGTTTTGGCGTGGGTTCCGGCTCCGACTTCGGCTTCGGCGTGGGTTCGGGCGGCGGTGTCGCGGCACGATAGGGCTTTGGTTTCGGCTTCGGCATCTGATCCGTGCTTGGAGTCGGCGGGATCGTGCGCATTTCTTCCTTGGCTTTGAGGAATTGCCGCTTCTTTTCGGCGTCAGTCTGATCGTCGGCCTGTTGGGCGCGGACGCCTGTATTGAGGAGCAATCCGAGGCCGATCAGCAGGAGTGTCTTGGCGCGCACGCGGCGGATGCTAGCAGGCGGTTTCGCGGGTTCAAGTAGCCAGCGAACGGTTCTTCCCAAGCACAAGAACGAGCGGTCGTGGATGGTGGAGACATCCATTAAAGCGCGTATGAACTAGAAAAGTCGCCAGAGGAGGGCACACGGTCTGCAGTCTTGACTAGGATCGGCAAAAAAGCCCATAGTCGCGCCGTTTTCTCCCCACCACTGTCTGTCCCTTGCCGAAATTATGAAATCCGTAGAAAAGGCGAGCGGGCAGTGCCGAGTTTTTATCAGTCATTGGATGGCAATTGAGGTAGGCGGCGGTCGCGGCGCGGTCGGTCAGGCTGATTTCGTCCCCCAAATCCCACTCAGACCATGAACCTCCCAGCATCCCCCGAACATTTCGACGCCGAGATGGCGACTGAATTCCCCCCACATGGAAGACGCGCTGCGCCCCGCTGGTTTGGGTGTCTCGCATTCGTACTGGCGCTGATCCTGCCAATTGTTGCGGCACAGGGCGGGGGAACGTGGACCCCTTTGGCGCGGACGGCGCCGAGCTCAGTAGGCTTGATGATGTTGTTGTCCGACGGAACGGTCCTCGCCTTCAACTCGAACACGAGCAACGCGGTTTACCGTCTCACCCCCGATAGCCAGGGGCACTACACCAACGGGACATGGACGACGATCGCGCCGATGAATAACACCCGGCTCTACTTCGCCAGCCAGGTTTTGAAGGATGGGAGGGTTTTCGTCGCCGGAGGGGAGTATGGGACCGGTGGCTCCGCAGGGGAGACCTACAATCCACTGACGAATACCTGGACGTTGGCGGCGACGCAGGCGCAGCGTTTCAGCGATGCAAATTCGATCATCCTTCCGGACGGTCGAGTCGTCGTCGCGTTGGTGGAGGGAACGCTCAGGAGTACCGTGATCTTCGATCCGGCTACGAACGCATGGAGCACGGGTCCGACGTGCAATGGGATCCACAATGAATCCGCATGGATGAAGTTGCCCGACGACAGCGTGCTGATGGTGGCTCGGAACACCACGAACTCCGAGCGCCTGATTCCCTCGCTGAATCAGTGGCTCCCCGACGCCACGGTGCCCGTGGCGCTTTACGATCCTTTTGGACTCGAAACGGGCGGCGCCCTGCTCCTGCCGAACGGCAAGGCCTTTCTAATCGGCGCTCTGGGCCATAACGCGCTTTATACTCCGTCTGGCAGCACGGCGAACGGTTCATGGCTGGCCGCGCCGGACTTTCCAGGAGGCAAAGGTGCACCGGACGCGCCGGCGGCGATGCTGCCCAATGGCAAAGTACTCTGCACCGTGTCGCCGATACCGGTCTCCGGCAATGTCTTTCAGTCCCCGACGACTTTTTATGAGTATGACTACGTCGCGAACAGCTTTACCTCGGTGCCCACTCCGACCGGGGCGACGCTAAACCATCCGAGCTTCTACGGCACGATGCTCGTCGTGCCGGACGGCACAGTGTTATACGCTGACTTCAACAACCAAATCTACAGCTATCAGCACGACGGTGCCCCGCTGGCTGCCGGCAAGCCCGCGATCAACAGCTTTACGCTCAATGGAGATGGTTCGTATCATCTCGTGGGTACTCAGTTCAACGGCATCTCGGAAGGATCGACCTATGGTGACGATGCTCAGAACTCAACTAACTATCCGATCGTAAAGCTAACGTCGGGTAGTAATGTCTATTTCTGTCGCAGTTATAACTGGAGCAGCACGAGCGTCAGGACCGGAGCAACCTTGGTGAGCACAGAGTTCAAGGTGCCTGCAATCGTTCCCGTAGGTTCCTACTCGCTGGCCGTGGTGGCCAATGGGATCAGTTCCGATCCGACCCCCTTTACCGTGGTGGCGGGGCCGGTCATGGTTGTTAATGGAGCGGGAGGATTGAATGCGGTTGGGAATTTCGGCGGACCATTCTCTTCGAGCATCGCTTACACGGTGAGCAATGCAGGCAATGCCCCGTTGGATTGGACCGCGGCGGGCACTGCCAACTGGGTTAGCGTTTCACCGGCCAGCGGAACGCTCGGGATCGGTGCCGCTACTACTGTCACGGTGAGTGTTAACGCCAATGCCAGCACATTGGCGCCCGGTAGCTACAGTGACATTGTTACCTTCACGAATGTAAACACGGCCCAAGGTAACACGACCCGCGCCGCGGCGCTTACCGTCACGGCCTTTCCCGCGCTCACCGTCACTCCCGCGGCCGGTGTGACCGCATACGGGAGATATGGCGGGCCGTTTACGGCATTCAATGGGACCTTTACGCTGAGGAACACGGGCATTGGTTCCATGGATTGGACCGCTGGGAAGAACGCGGACTGGCTGACTTTGTCCGTGACCTCGGGGACGCTCGCCCCCGGAGATTCGGCCACCGTAACGGCGACGATCAATGCCGCGGCGAACACCTTGGAACCGGGCGGTTACGAAGATGCGATCCGTTTCACCAACACGAGCAGCAACCTCGGAAACACCACCCGGTCCGTGCCGCTTTCGGTGGTTCTGGTGGCGCCGACTTTTGTGGTTGAGCCACCTCTGAGCGGTGGCTCGACGAATACGATTTCGTGGAATCCGGTCGCGGGCGCGGGGCATTATGAAGTGAAGTGTTCCAACGGGGTGACCAGCGGTTTTATCACCGGGACGAGCTTCGCTTTTACTGGGCTGAATAGTGGCGCGTACAGCTATCAGGTGCGCTCGCGGCGGACGGCGGCGGACGTGACCGTGAGCGCCTGGAGCGGGGTGATGACGGCGGCGCAGGATGCCACGCTCCCCGCGGTGGCCAATACGGGGATCACAACCACGCTCCTGGCGACCATCGTGCTGCAAGGGACGGCCAGCGACGGGGCCGGCGTGCAAAGCGTGACTGCCGGCGGCAACGCCGCGCAGACCAGCGATGCCTTTGCGCACTGGAGTGTCGCCGTTTCAGGCCTCACTGCCGGCCTCAACACCGTGACGCTGACTGCGAGCGACAATGCCTCACCGCCAAACGTGAGAACGCAGAACGTTACCATCACCCGGCTGCTCGACGCCGACACGGATGGTCTTCCGGACGTGTGGCAGGACGCGCGTGGGCTCACTGGTGGGGATCGTGGTCCGACCGCGGACCCCGATCACAACGGCCTGAACAATCTGCTCGAATATGCGTTCAATCTCGCCCCGGGGGCCTCGGGTTTCCCGGGATTACCGGCTGTTGCCGTGGCTTTGAATCCCGACGATGGGAAGTTGCACCTGCACTTGAGCTATCAGCATTGGATCGATGGCGGCGGCCTGCAATATGTCGTCGAGACCGCGACGGATTTCGCAAACTGGAGCAGCGCGAACGGCGATTATTCGGCGGACGGCGCGCCGGTGCCTAATGGAGATGGAGTGACTGAGACGGTGAATCTCTGGATCAACCCCTCGACCGAACTAGTCCCCCTCAAGGCCGTGCGCCTCCATATCTTCGGGCCGTGACGTCTCGGGCGCGCCGGGGACGTTGTCGCCGTTCGCGATCGCGCTATCGTTGCGAGCATGAAGTCGTTCATTCTCCGCTGGCTGGTCACCACCGTTGCCGTCGCCGTGGCGGTCAAGCTCACCGGCATGCAGTCCGAGGGCTGGGCACCGCTCGTGGTCATGGCGCTGGTCCTTGGGATTATCAACGCCATCATCCGTCCGGTGCTCCTGCTGCTGAGCATCCCGTTCATCCTGGTGACGCTGGGCTTCTTCATTCTCGTGGTGAATGCGCTGCTCTTCTGGCTGGCCGGCGAACTTGTGCCTGGCTTTCACGTCGAGGGATTTTGGAATGCTTTCTTCGGCTCGATCGTCGTCAGCATCGTGAACTGGGCGGTCAGTTCCGTCGTGCGCGGGAATGATGGTCAATTTCAAATCCTGACGCGCCGCGAGCAGATCACGAGCAGCGGGGAAAAGGTGGTGCTCGGCAGGGTGTTGGAAAACGATGAAAGATGAAGGATGAAGAAGATGGTTTGCAGACGGGTGCTTTTCATCTTCATCCTTTTGTCCCCCATCCATTCCTATGACTTACTGCCTTAGCATGCTCTGCCGTGAAGGCCTCGTCTTCATCTCCGATTCGCGGACGAGCGCGGGGGTGGACAATATCAACGTCCGTCCCAAGATGCGGATTTTTTCCGAACCGGGACAACGGGTCATTTGCCTGATGACCTCGGGCAATCTCTCGGTGACGCAGAGCGTCCTGGCGCTGATCGAGGAGGATGCGCTGCGGTCGCACGCCGACGGGAGCGTCCCGCACCTGCTGAATCAGCCGACGATGTTTGAGACGACGCGCTATGTCGGGGCGAAGATTCGGCGAGTCGCCGAGATGGATCGTGAGGCGCTGGAGCGGGACGGATTGAGCTTCAATATCAACGTGATCGTCGGAGGCCAGATTGCCGGGCTCCCGCCGCAGATCCACTTTGTTTATTCCCAGGGAAACTCGCTTCAGGCCAACGTGGAGTCGCCGTTTCTCCAGATCGGCGAATATAAGTATGGAAAACCAATTCTGGATCGCGGATTTACCTACGAAACGGCGCTGAGCGACGCGGTGAAATTTGCGGTGCTTTCCATGGAGGCGACGGTGAAGTCCAACGTTTCGGTCGGCGGGCCCTTCGATGTGTTCGCCTATGATCGTGACTCTCTGGAGGTGAAGCATCGGCGGCGGCTCGAGGAGAGCGATCCCTATTTTCGCGAAATCCAAAAAACGTGGGGCGACGGGATCGTCAAGCTCGTCGCGCAAATCCCCGGGCTCGAGTTCCCAGCGCTCGGAAAATGAGCACGGCGCCGCGCCGGGTGCGGGTGAAGATCTGCGGGGTGACCAATCGCGACGACGCCGAGACGGCGGTCGCGCTGGGCGCGGATGGGCTCGGGTTCAATCTCTACGCCGGTTCGAAGAGATGCATCGATCTTGATCGGGAAGGGGAGTGGATCGCCGCGCTTCCGCCGCTCGTGATGCGGGTGGCGGTGCTGGTCAACGCGACACTCGACGAGGCCCGCCGGGTGGCGGCGCATCCGGCGATTCACTGCGTGCAGTTTCACGGTGACGAAGATGCGGATTACTGCGCAGTGTTCGCGCGGTCGGGCCGTCCTTTCATCAAGGCGCTGCGGCTCTGTGATTCCGGAGTGAGCGCGCAAGCTTCGCACTTTGCGACCACGCATCTCCTGCTCGATGCCGACGCCGGGGCGGCGTTCGGCGGCACTGGCACCCCGATCGATCTTGGCCTAGCCGCGGAGGTGGTGCGAGCGCGCCCTGAGATGCATGTGTTTCTCGCGGGAGGCTTGCGAGCGGAGACCGTGGGAACTGCGATCGCGGCCGTTCGCCCATATGCAGTGGATGTCGCCAGCGGCGTAGAACTCGCCGACGATCCTCGGCGCAAGGATCCCAAGCGCATGGCAGCGTTCATCGACGCGGTGCGCGAAGCTGGCGAAGCCCCCCGGTTGCCATTCTCATCTTGGCAATTGTGAGAGGCCTAAAGTCTCGGATTCGCGACAAGTTTCTCAATTCTCGAACCTCGCGGCCCGCTGGCCTGCATCGTGCTCAATCAGGTTTCACCAACCTCGACACCAGAAAGCCCACGACCATGGTCCAACTCCGTTACTCCCTCTTTGCCATCGCGATTCTCGCCGTGGGTTCCCTCGTCGCTCAAGATGCGGCACCCAGCACTCCGGCGGCGATTCCTGCACCGATCGAACCTCCGGTCCAGGTACCGCCGCCGCTCGCGAATGCCGCCCCCCCGGTGGGAGATACTTCCGTGACGGTAACGCAACAGGCGGTTCCCGGAGTCCCCGCGGGGGCGCCTGCGCCGATGGCGTTGCCGGCGACAGCCGCACGGGCGCATGATTTTCAGGGCGACCCGATCGACCTCGTTCTGCGGACCCTCGCGCGCCAGGCCAAGATGAGCATCGTCGTCACCGACGCGGTGAGCACCACCGCCGGCACTGTGAGCATGCGCATCGAGGACAAGACGCCGAAGGAGGCGATCGAGATCATCGTCGAAAGCAAGGGCCTGATCCTCGACCAGGGAAAAGGCGGCGTTTATTACGTCAAGACGCAGGCGGAGAAACAGAAAGAACCGACCGAAAGCGGCAACTTCACTCTCAACTACGCTCAGGCCAAAGACGTCGTCCCGTTGCTCCAGACCCAGCTCCAGAGCGGCGTCGCTCCGCAGTTTGATCAGCGCACGAACACCCTTTACTACCGGGAGAACCGCTCGAATCTCGACAAGATCCAGGCCTTCCTCACCTCGATCGATCGTCCGACGCAGCAGGTGATGATCGAAGCGCGCCTTGTGGAAGTGACGGCGAATCCGAAGCAGAGCTACGGGATCAACTGGGCAGGTGTCGTCGGAGGTGCGGCTTCTCCGCAAACGTTCCGCTACGGCGGCTCCACGTTGGGCACGTCCACCGTCGGGACTGCGCAAAACGTGACGGTCAACCCCGTCACCGGAGCCACCACCACGACGCCTCGACTTGATGCGAACGGTGCCCCTGTCCAGATCCCGCAAATCGGGCTCTTGCCGTCGGTTATTACCGACGCGACTTCCGGAACGCTCAAGGGCCAGGATTTCCTCTTGGACGGAAAGACCACCGGGAATTTTCTCACCGCGCTGGCCGGACAGTTTGCGATCCTGAGTGTGCCGCAAATGTCCGCGACACTGCGGCTGTTGAACGAAGACTCCGATGCGAACTTCCTCGCGAATCCGCGGGTGGTCACCGCCAACAATCAGGAAGCCAAGATCAAGATCACCCGCAATCAGCCGGTGCCGCAGCTCAACTTCAATGAACAGACCGCGCAGGCGGTGTTCAGCGGATTTCAAGACAAGGAATTTGGCAACACGCTCACGGTCCTACCGTCGATCAACAAGGATGACTTCGTCTCACTCAACGTGAAGCCCGAGATCAGCAACAAGGTCGGCGACGCGACCTTCACCTTCGGCGGCGCGACGGTGACTAGTCCGGTGATCGACAAGCGCGAGCTCAATTCCAATGTGCTGATCAAGAGCGGCGACACGCTCGCGATCGGCGGCCTGCTTCAGGATGAGCAGACCAAAGGACGCACGAAAGTGCCGGTCCTCGGCGACATCCCGATCCTGGGCTATGCCTTCCAGGAAAAGATCGCCGCGCGGGTGAAACGCAACCTGCTCGTCTTCGTCACCCCCACGGTCATCAAGCAAGGCTACGGAACCGGTCTCGAAGACCAGGTGAGCGGCCTTACCCATAGCGGCGAGGAGTTCGCCGATCCGAACGGCTGGCGAAACAATGCCAAAGGCGCCAAGCGCCTGGTGCCCACGAGTAATCGCCAACTGGCTGCCGACTATCCCAAGCCGGGCATCGCTCCAGCGCCGAAGAAAGTCGCTCGCTGACCGACTTTTCATGGTGCCACCCGGGCGCCTTACAAGGGGGTAACCTCACCGGGATCCTTTGCCGGCACGTCGGATGAATGCCGAAAGTCGGCGGGCGAAAATCGACGTTCCACTGGCGCAAATACTGGTTTTCGCGCATTTTCTCCCGGTCATGTCCCTCGCTCGCGTCCGCCTCATTGTAGTCGCTGCCACTGCTCTTGTGCTCGGCTCCGCCGCATGGGCGGAGTCGCCGACCAAATCGCCGCAGGCGTCCCCTGCCTTCAAGACGCCGCGGCCCGAGCCTCAGGATGCGCCGCGCGGCCCGGAGCCGCGTCCGCCGATGCAAGGGCAGGCCTTTGACGACCGGGAGGTCTCGCTCTTCCTCGAAATCGAAGGACGCAAACTTTTTCTCAGTGGACGCTGTGGCAAGCTGAATTTCGAACACCGCGTCTGCGGCTTGCCGCTGGCCGAAGTCCGCGACGAACGCTTGGCTTGGCCGGCGATCGCGGCCCGCGCCGAAGCCGCGACGGTGGTGCTCGGCGAATTCTATCGCGAGCCGAAGAGCAAGAAGGACGAGTTCAGCACGGCCGCCGGCGGCTTCCTGATTTCCGGCAGCGGCGCATGCGTCACTTCGCTTCATGTCGTGAATGGCAAAGGAGCGCGCGGATTTGTGGCGCTCACGCGCGATGGCCACGTGCTCCCCGTGCGCGAAGTGCTGGCGGCTGACGCGATCGAGGACCTCGCCATTTTGCAACTCGACGTGCCCGAGGGCGTGCTGCTCCCGTCGCTGCCGCTCGCTCCAGAGGCCGCGCCCGTGGGCGCGCCGGTGGGGGTGATGAGCCATCCGGACGAACGCTTCTATCTTTTCACCATGGGGTCCGTCGGCCGCCATACGGTCTGGCGCGAGCGAGGCGGGGCCGAACACTTCATGTCCATCACTGCCGACTTCGCCAAAGGCTCCAGCGGCTGCCCCGTGCTGGACGAACGCGGCGCGGTGGTGGGCGTGGTGAACAACACGGAGTCGATCTACTACGACGACGACGGCAAAAAGCGGCAGACCGATCTCCAGATGGTGGTGAAGAACGCCACACCCTCGTGGGTCGTGCGGTCAATGACGACCACGGTTCGCTAGCGATCGCCGCCTACGGCTTCTTCTCCTGCGCTTGTTCGAAAAGCGCGCGCCAATAATCGAGACGTTCTTTCACGCGCTTCTCGTATCCCTGTTCGCTCGGCTCGTAGTAGCGACGGCCTTCCGGCAGGTAAGCCTGCGGCACGTAAGCGCCCTCGTGATCGTGGCTGTATTGATAGCCCTCGTGGCCGAGCGCCTTCGCGCCTTTCTTGTGGCCGGTGCTCCGAAGATGCCGCGGCACCGCGAGCGTCACGCCTTCCTGCACCTCCTTCTTCGCGGCCAAAATGCCCGCGTAGGCGCGGTTCGATTTTGGCGCTGTCGCAAGATAGACAGTCGCATGGGCGAGGGGAATCTGTGCCTCGGGCAGGCCGATGAATTCCACGGACTGCTGCGCCGCCACCGCCACGACGATGCCTTGCGGATCGGCCATCCCGATGTCTTCGCTCGCGGAAATGACGAGCCGCCGCGCGATGAAGCGGATGTCTTCCCCCGCGTAAAGCATCTTCGCCAGCCAGTAGAGCGCCGCATCCGGATCGCTGCCCCGGATGCTTTTGATGAAGGCGCTGATCGTGTCGTAGTGCTGGTCGCCATCCGCATCATAGACGACGGCCTTTTTCTGGATGCTCTCCTCCGCGATCGCGCGGTCGAGGTGAACAATCCCGTCGGCACCCGGCGGGGTCGTGACCACCGCGATTTCCAGGGCATTCAGGCAACGGCGCGCGTCGCCATCGGCCGTGATCGCGAGATGTTCCAGCGCATCGTCGGTCATTTCGATCTTCACCTTTCCAAAGCCGCGCTCCTCGTCGGACAGCGCTCGGCGCTGCAAGCCGACGAGATCTTTTGGAGCCAATGGCTCGAGTTGAAAAACCTGCGAGCGCGAGACGAGCGGGGAATTGATGTAGAAGAAAGGATTGTGCGTCGTCGCGCCGATCAACCGCACGGTGCCGCGCTCCACATCGGGCAGCAGCACATCTTGCTGCGCCTTGTTCCAGCGGTGAATTTCATCGATGAAGAGAATCGTCTTGTCGCCCGTGTTGGTCAGGCGATTCGCCGCCGCCGCGATCACCCGGCGCAGATCCGCGACGTTACTTTCCACGCCGCTCAGCCGCTCGAAGCGCGACGCCGTGGCCAGGGCGATGATCTCCGCCAATGTCGTCTTCCCCGTGCCCGGCGGGCCGAAGAGGATGATCGACGAAATCCGATCCGCCTCGATCGCCCGGCGCAGGAGCTTGCCCGGCGCGAGCAGATGTTGCTGGCCCGCATACTCGTCGAGCGTGCGCGGCCGCATCCGCTGCGCGAGCGGCGCGGCGGATGCGGAACTGGATTCTGGCTCGGCGGCAAAGAGATCGGACACGGGGGAAAAGGTAGCGTGGGCCGGACAATTGACGACCCGCGAATCGCAAGGAAAGGCGAGACGCCGCGTCGCGCCTGCTCTAGTTTCAAGGTAGCAACCCCCATGGAGAAAAACCTATGAACACCATCCTCGTCCCAATCGACTTTTCCGATGCAACCCCACGCGTCGTAGAGACCGCCCGGCAACTCGCCGGTGCATTCCGTTCGCGCATCGTGCTCCTCAACGTCGCCGAACCCGAGCCCGACTTCGTCGGCTTCGAACCTGGTCCGATCACCGTCCGCCAAAGCGTGGCGCGCGACTTCAAGGTCGAACATCAACACCTTGAGGAACTGAAAAAAACCGCTGCCCAGGATGGAGCGGAGGTGCAGGCGCTGCACATCCAAGGCCCAAGCGTGGAGAAGATCCTCCACGAGGCCGGCGAACAGCAGGCCTCATGGATCGTCATGGGC
>JBAVML010000560.1:0-9099 GCA_049690035.1 Chthoniobacteraceae bacterium | reverse complement strand
CCGCTCAGCGTGCCGTGCTGCGGCGCCGCGACGATCGTGAAGGTGAGCGCATCGCTCTCCGGGTCGCTGCCAGTGAGCGTGATGGTTTTCGCCGCGTCTTCGTTCGTGCTCACGCTCTGCGCATCGGCCACGGGCGCGGTGTTCGCCGGGATGATGGTGTAAACTTCACCCGCGCTGAACCCGCCCGCGATCGGCGTGCCCACGAGATCCGCGATGCCGGTGCCGCTGCTCTTCAGGTCGAGCCGCAGCGTGCCTTCCGCGCTCACGTTGCCGACCGTGACGTCATACGTGCTGCCGCTGATCGGCGTGACGGAGGCGATCGTGCCGCTGGCGGTGGCGGTCGTGACGAGCGAGAAGTCGGACACGTCCACGCCGCTGACGCTCTCGCTGAAGCTCACGCGATAGACGACGGACGTCGCCGAGGTCGTGGCCAGCGCGGGATTTGAGCGGGTGCTGAATTGCACCACCGGCGCCACCGTATCGACGAGCACGCCCGCGGTGGAGCCCACGCTGTTAAGCGTGAGCGTCGCGTCATTGCCCGCCGTGTCGCGCAGCGTTCCGCCATTCGCGATGATGCTGCCGCCGAGCACCACGCCGGTGGCATCGGAATCTCCACTCGCCACCGTGTAGCGAAAGACCAGCGCGCTCGTGCCGCTGCCCGAAACGTAAGCTGCCCGCACCGTGCCGCCAGTGTCGAGCGTGACCGCGAGGCTCGGCGTGCCGCCCGTGGTATCGATGAAAATGCTCTCACCGAGGTTGACCGTGAAGTCGAGATTCTGCCCGAGGCCGTAGGTTCCGCTCGCCGGAACATCGACGCTGGAAATCGCCGGTCCATCGGTATCCAGCAGATACGCCCGGCTGAAAGTCGTGCCGGCATTGCCTGCCAGATCGACCACCCGAACTTTCATCGTACTGCTCGTCGTCAGGGTCTGGCCGGTCAAGGACCACGCGTTCCCAAGCGGCGCAGTCGTGGCGCGCGTCCAGCTCGCGCCGTTGTCGAGCGAGACTTCCACTGCCTCCAGCGGCGACACGCCGTTGCTCGTGGTTCCGGAGATCGTTTGCGCGGCGATGTTGGTGATGAAGTCCGTGCTGCTCACGCCATTATCCGCGGAGAAAGCGATACTGGAGATCGTGGTCGTCGGCGCGGTCGTATCGAGGATGTAAGCCTGGCTCAGCGCGGTGTTGGCGTTTCCTGCAATATCGGTCACGCGCACTTTCATCGTGTCGCTGCCCGAGAGCGTCACGCCACTCAGCGAGAAATTGCTCGCGCCCGCGGACGCATTCGCCTCCATCCAAGTCGCGCCGTTATCGAGCGACACTTCCACGATTTCGTCGCTGGCTAAAAGTGCGCTGGTCGTGCCGGAAATCGTCTGCGCCGCCACTCTGGTGACGAAGTCCGTGCTGCTCGCGCCGGTATCGGCGGAGAAGGCCACCGTCTGGATCGTCGTCGTCGGCGTCGTCGCGTCGACGGTCATCGTGAGCGCGCTCGACGCAGGGCCGATGTTCCCCGCATTGTCCACGTTCTTGGCCGTGATCTGGTGGACGCCCTCGCTAAGGAAGGTGGCCGAGTAGGAATAGTTGCCGCTCCCATCGGAGAGCGTCGTGCCCATCAACGCCCCGCCGTCGTACAGGTTGACCCACGCGTTCACGTCCGCGCCGGTGCCGTTGAAGCACGGACCGTAGATATTGGTGATGCCGTCGGCATTGCTCCGCCCGGTGTCGGTATTGGGATCGAGCGTGGGCGCGTCATTCACGATACCGGGCGGAGTTGTATCGATGGTGACGGTGAGCCCGGAGGAGAGAAGCGATGTATTGCCCGCGGTGTCCGTGGCTCTCGCCTTGAGCGTGTGACTGCCCTCGGCCAGACTCGAGGAGGTAATCGTCCATTTTCCCTGGCCGTTGGCCGTTGCCGCGCCGAGCACCGTCACGCCGTCGGTATCGTAGAGGTTCACCGCGCTCGCCGCTTCCGCTGCGCCGGTGAAGTTCGGCGTCGTGCGACTGGTCAGGTTGTCGGACGAACTCACGCCGCTGTCGGAGGCGTTCACCAGATCCGGTGTGCCGATGATGGGGGCGGTGGTGTCGAGCACGTAGGCCTGGCTCCACGGGGTGCCGCTGTTGCCGGCGGTGTCCGTCACGCGAGCTTTGAGCGTATCGCTGCCCGTCAACGTCTGCCCGGCGAGGGACCACGCATTCGCGCCGACCGACGAACTCGCGATGCTCCACGTCGCGCCGTTGTCCAGCGAGACTTCCACGAACTCACCCGCGACGAGGTTCGCGCTGGTCGTGCCGGAGATTGTCTGCGCGGCGCTTTTCGTGATGAAGTCGGTCGAACTCACGCCCGTATCCGCAGACAGCGCGAGCGTCGCGACCGTGGTCGTCGGCGCCGTCGTGTCGAAGACATAGGCCTGGCTGAAGACGGGGCCGGTGTTCCCGGCGGCGTCCGTGACCCGCACCCTCAGCGAGTTGCTGCCGACGAGGATTTGTCCGGAAAGAACCCAGGTATTCGCGCCGACCGACGAAGTCGCTGTGGTCCAGGTCGAGCCGTTGTCGAGCGAGACTTCGACGATCTCTCCGGCGACCATGTTGGAGTTCAGGCTTCCGGAGATCGTCTGCACGGCGCTGTTCGTGATGAAGTCGCTCGCACTGCTGCCGCTGTCCGTGGAGAAGGCCGCGCTCAGCGCCATCGCCGTCGGCGCCACGCCGTCAATGACGATCGCCTTGTTTGCGCCGAGCGAATTTGCCGCACCGGGCGTGGGCAGGCTGAGAACGGCGTTGTTGGCCGTCGCGTCTTTGATCGTGCCGCCGTTCAAGCCCAGCGCGCCGACGCTTTGGTAATCGAGGTCGAAGCTCGAGTCGCCAGCCAGCACGTTGTAGGTAAAGGTCAGTGTGTTCGAGCCGCCGCCGCCGCTGTAGTTCGCCACGCGGTCGATCGTGCCCGTTTCCAAAGTAAGTTGCGGCGTGCCGGTGACGTTGACCGCTGCGCTGAAGGTGACGTCCACACTCACCACTTCACCGGCTTTGTAAGCTCGATTGCTGGAGCTGGAAGATACCGACGTCACGGTGGGTGCCGGGGCGTAGTTCGTATTTTGCGATCCGCCGTTGGTCGTCGTGAGCGTGGAGGTCGCTGTTCCGTTGGCGCCGTTGGTATTGGTTCCACCCGAGGCGAGGCCGCCCGCGCCGCCCGTGCCGATGTTGCCCGTGATCAACGTCAAATTGGTCGTGGAGTCCAGCCTGACGATGCCGCCCTTGTTCCAGATCCCGCCGATGCCGATTCCTCCGACCCCACCGTTTCCCGTGCTCGCATAGTTCTGCGAACCGCCGCCGCCACCGCCGCCTCCCGCCGCGATGTTGTTCGTGATGCTGCTGTTGATGATGGTGAGCGTTCCGGTGGGCGCGTTGTAAAAGCCGCCCGCCGCGTCCCCGCCCGCGCCGCCCGGGCGATTGACGCCGGTTCCGCCGCCGCCGCCGCCGATGCTGATCGAACCGTTGCTCGCCGTCGCGCCGGCTCCTCCAGTGGAATAGCCAGTTCCAGAATAGCTGGACCCCGCGCCGCCCGTGCTCCTACCGCCACTGCCTCCACGACCGCCGGCACCACCGCCACTGCCGCCGAAGATCCCCGAGACCGCGCCCGGCGCTTGGCCGCCTGCTCCTAGTCCGCCCGCCGCTCCGGTGCCATTCCCGAATCCGCCCGCACCACCACCTCCTCCGCCGTAGAGCCCGGTCGTGGAGCCTCCGCCGCCGCCGCCGCCGGCAGATTTGTTTCCCGTGATGGTGCTGTTGCTGATGGTCAGGATTCCCGCATTCCGTACCCCCGCACCCAACGAGCTTCCCCCAGCGGCGCCCGTGCCGCCCGTGTCGCCCGAGCCGCCGGTGCCAGAAAGCTTTCCATTGGTAATCGTCAGATTGTCGATCGCAACGCTTCCACCCTGGACATCCAGAACGCGCGTGTAGTTTCCGCCACTGAGGGTGAAGCCACCGCCCACGATGGACATGGTTTGTCCGTCGGTCACGTTGATGGCGATGGCGTCGGCGGCGCTCGCGAAAGTAATCGGGCCGGTGATCGTAATCGTGTCCGCGGCGCCGTCAGTGGCGCCCGTGGAGATGGCCGCCTTGAGTTGGGCCACGGTGCTGACGTTTGCCGTGTGCAGCACAAAATCGTAATCGCTGAGATCGCTTGCGCGGAGCACCTCGGTCCGGTCCACTTCGCCGGCGACGAC
Source organism: Chthoniobacteraceae bacterium (assembly GCA_049690035.1). GTDB lineage: Bacteria > Verrucomicrobiota > Verrucomicrobiia > Chthoniobacterales > Chthoniobacteraceae > Chthoniobacter. The sequence goes on along the minus strand of JBAVML010000560.1, from coordinate 4,882 downwards.
TTCCAACTCCCAGTTTCCCCCACGCGCCCGGCTCCCGGTGAGATCGCGGGAAGCGGCAATGTCCGCGCCCGTGGCGGCGGCAAGCGTGTCCACCAGCGCCCGCCCTTCGCGCCCGGCGCCGACTTCACAACCGTAAAGCAGGATGTCTCCGTTCCTGGTCAGCGAGCGACCGAGCTGGCGCAACGCAAGCGAATGAGATTCCAGGTCGGCCGCGGAATAGGCGCGGCCATTGAGCACGACCGCGCCCGGACGGCCGTGCGAGACGATGTGGATCGCCGCGAGGCCGCGGAATTTCGCCGATTCCCTGGCCATGAAATTCCACGAATCCACATCGGCGGGAATGCACACCACGGTCGCGCCCGGAGGCGCCGCGAGCCAGAACGCCTCAGGATCGGCGACGGCAGCATCGACGAAGAACAACTCGCCGCGCGAACGGGGCGGGATGACGAACAGGTGATTCGGGTCCACCTCGTCTTCGTCGCGGAGGTCAGGATCGTGCTCGCCGGGAAGGTAGAGCCCTTTGGCCATCGCGACCTCGGTCCGCAGGCCGAAGAGGAGCGAGGAAAATGCGACTGCGGCGCGAGCGACGCGCGCGCTGGCGACGGCGCGAAATGTGGGGACGATGCGAGTGCGAAGGAGGCGGTTCATGAAGTGGGTTCAGGCGTTTGCCGCAGCGAACTGGGCGTGGTTGGGCGAGAGGGGCACCGGCACTTCCGTGCGCGGCGCGGGAGGCTGGGCGTTGATCACGCGAGCGAGGCTGCCTTCGCGGGATTTCCAGAAATCCAGCTCGCTGTATTGCTTGAAAAGATCGGGCGGCAGCACGGTCGCGCGCGGATGATGCGCCACCTTGCGCTTCACCTCGTGCAGTCCGCTCAGGCCGAGCCGCGCGTCGAACGCGGGTTCCTGATAGTCGAGATTATCGAAATCGTGCTCGAAATTCGGCTCGCCGAGAAACTGGTAGATCAGCGGCAGGACTTTGGCCGGCGCGTGGGTGAGCAAGTCGTAGTCAACGAGCAGAATGTTGCGCGCTTCCGGGCTGTAGAACGCCTCCTTGAGCGCGTAGTAGGAGAACCCCACGAAGCGGTCGCGACCGGCCAGCGCCTCGACGCGATGATAGACGGTGTCGCTTTCCGCCGGACCATTGAAAAGGCGCGAAGGCTGCAGCGAGTTCTTGCGCACGAGCCGCTCGAGGCTGTCCATGATCCACGCCACGTTGCGCACCGTGCAAATCACTTTGGACGCAGGAAAGAGCTGGAGTAGCAGCGGCAGCCGCGCGCACCAGAGGCGGTTCGTGTCGAGGATGATTTCCTGGCTGTGGTCCTGGTAGTAGAGATCGAAAATCCCGCGCAGCACCCGCTCGCGCTGCTTCTCATCGATGAATTCCGAGAACTCGTTGCTCTGCCCCATGGTGCCGTGCAGCGCGCTGAACAACGATCCCACCGGGCTGGTCATGGCGGCATGAATGCGCGGGTTTTGCCGAAGAATCGCGGCCAGCAAAGTGGAGCCACTGCGCGGAAGCCCGGAAATGAAGTGGAACTGTTTGGAACTCATGGGTGCGCCGACACTGAGCAGGCAACGCGCCCGGCCCCCGGAGAACATTACCGATCCCCGCTCCGGACTTCTCCTGCGGCGGTTCCGAAGACCGCGTGGATCGCCCGGAAAGCGTCTCCTTGAAACGAAAAAAACACCCGCAGCGGAAGTCCGCTGCGGGTGTGTGATCGCGGGCTTGATGCCGCGAAATTTTCAGCCGGAAATGACGGTCACTGCACCGTCAGGCGGAGATTGCGGAACCACGTTTCGTCGCCGTGTTCGGTGAGCATGAGCCGGCCATGTCCCGGCGCGAAGCCTTCCTTGTTCTTGAACTTGCTCGCGGCGATGCGCTCCTGCCAGTCGGAGCTCGTCGTGTCGGCTTCCGCGGCGAGCTTGCCATTCAGCCAGTGCTCGATCTTCCCGCCCTTCACCACGATCTTGCTCGTGTTCCACTCGCCCGCCGGCTTCACCGCTTTGTCTTTGGCGGAATCCTTCAGGTCGTAAATGGAAGCCGTGTTGTGCGAGCCGCCGCGCAGGCCGTCGGGATGTCGCTCGTCGTCGATCATCTGATACTCGATGCCGAGCCATTCTTTGCCGCCGACTTTGGTGACCCAATACTTGATTCCGTTGTTGCCGCCGATCGAGACCTTCCATTCCCACTCGAGTTCGAAGTTCGAATACTCCTGCTTGGAAATGAGCGCGCCCGCGCCCTTCCCGCTGAGGTGAATGGTACCATCGCTTTCCGTCATCCAACCGGCGGACGGCGGAGCGAAGTTGCCGTCAGTGAAATCGGCGAGCGTGAGTGGCACCGGATCGGCGGCGGAGAGGATCCGGGTGATCGTGAACGTGGCGAGGAGGAGGAGGATGCGCATGGAGGGCAGGTGATGAGGCGCCTATCAAAGCGAGTCTCCGGCAGCATTCCAGTTTCATCTTTCGCCCATCAGCACCACGCACTCGGGAGTGACGGAAAAAAAAGAACGCTCGCAACGACGTTTCGCGCACGTTGCGAAAGACGGCGACAACATCTTCAGCGCTACGCCAGCCAGTCGCACCGTGCTTCGGCCAGGCCGCTGGCGTCGCTCAGAAATAGCGTGCGTACTTCGCCAAACCTTTCTCGATTCTTTCACGCGTCGCCCCGTAGGGGTCGATCGGGCCCTCGTGCGTGGAGGCGCGGATCATTAGTTGCACGATGGCATCGACGTCATCGATGGCGACGAACTCGGGCGCGATGGTGAGGTCCGGGCCGCAGTTGTGGTAGTTGCCGAGCGCGACGCAGAGCGCGGCGCTCCGGTAGCCGTAGAGTTGGTAGGCGGTGGCTTCGCAGGTGCCGCCGCTCATCAGGCAGCGTTGGTGCGGGAGTTTTGCTTCGCTGGCGGCGTGGGCGAGCGCGGCGGTGGCGGAGTCGTCGAAGATCGAAGTTTTATCGCCCACGCGGATGATCACACCGTCCCCCATTTTGCCGGCGCCGGGTGATTTCTCGGAGCTGGTCTCGAGCGAAACGATGGTGAGATCGCGCGGCAGCCGTCCGCTCTTCGCCAAATGAACGGCACCGATGAAGCCGACCTCCTCTGCGCGCGTGAAGAGTCCGTAAACAGTGGCTTCCGCGCCGATGCGGTCGAGTTGCTGGAAGAGCGCGACGATCGCCGCGCAGCCAATGAGATCGTCGCAGGCGCGCGAAAAAATGCGGCCATCGCGCACTTCACACGCCGGCAAATCCCACATCGCGAAGGCGCCGAAATCGCGCACCGGCGGCTTCTTTTCGCGATAGCTCTCGGGCACCCCGCCGAGGAATTCCTCGCCGACGTAGCCGGGATGATCCATGTGCGCGGCGAACGCGTATTCGGCATGGCCGGAGCATCCTTCGTAGCGCGCGACGACATTCCCGAAATCATCCTGCTCCACCCGCATGTTCGGGATCTGCGCGAGCTGCATGAGGATCTCGGCGCGCACGGCGTCTTCGTGGAAGGGCGCAGTCGGCTGGGCGAGAATCGGGCGGATGATGTCGAGAAGCGCGGAGGAATCCATGGAAGAAAACGATGAAGTCTGAAGGATGAGGGATGAAGAAAAGCGAAAACGCACTCCTCGCTTTCATCCTTCATCCTTCCTCCCTCATCCTTCCCCTCAATGTCCCGCTGGAAATCTTTTCGCCATCGCCTCGAACGTCGCGGCGTCGATTTTCTTGCGTGGGCGATCCCGCGACTTTCGCGGCGGCGGTGTGTGCGGCTGGGCAACGCGCTCGGGGCGGTCGCCTATCTCGTGGATGCGCGCGGGCGCAGCGTGGCGCTGGCCAATCTGGATTGCGCGTTCGGCGACCAGCTCACCGCGGAACAACGGCGGGAACTGGCGCGCGCGTCGTACCGCAATTTCCTGCGGACGATGATGGATCTTTTCTGGGCGCAAAATCTGACGTCGGAAAACTGGCGCGAGTGGATGCTGGTCGAAGGCTTCGAGGAACTGCGCGAACGACTGGCGCGCGAGGAGCTTGGGACGATCTTCATGTGCGTCCACCATGGGAATTGGGAATGGGCGAGCCTGGCGTGCGGGTTCCTCGGATTTGCCAACGTGGTCGTCGCGGAGAACTTCAAAAACCCGCTGCTCACGGAAGTCTTCAGTCATCTGCGGCAGCACTCGGGCCAGACGATCATCCCGCAGGAAAGCTCGCTGCTGCGTATGCTGAAGATCGTGAAGCGACGTGGCGCGACGGGGATGCTCATCGACCTCAGTCTGCGCCCAAGCAAGGCGGCGACGGTGATCGAAGGCTGGGGGCTAAAGATGTGCGTGCCCCTGCTCCACACCGTGCTGGCGGAGCGCGCGGGCGCATTACTGGTGCCGGTGGAGACGCTGCCGCAGCGCGATGGCACGTGCCGGATCATCGCGCATCCTGGCGTGGAATTTCCGGCGGGCGCGTCGCTGCAGGAGATCGCACAGCGGTGTTGGGATGCGTTCGACCCTGCGCTGCGGGCGCGGCCCGATTTGTGGCTGTGGCCCTACAAACACTTCCGCTACCAGCCGAAGTGTGCGGAGCGCGCGTATCCCTTCTACGCGAATGAGTCGGGGAAGTTTGAGAAACTGCTTACACCGGGAGGTTCGGCAATCGGCTGAATTCGCCAGGCATTTTGTCGCCGCGGTGATCGCGGCTGCATCGAACGCCAACGGCGTTCCATCTTTCAGCCCAGGGTTGCGAGTCACGAGCTACCCTGGGAATTCGTCCCAGGGTCGATTTACCCTGAAAGGGTTCAATCATCTCGCGGCGAATCAATGCAACCCCGTTGGGGTTGGCTCACCCCTCCCTACCTCCCCAGGGTAGCTCGTGCCTCGCAACCCTGGGCTGGCTGATTCAACGCCGTTTGAG
>JBAVML010000559.1:0-4961 GCA_049690035.1 Chthoniobacteraceae bacterium | reverse complement strand
CACCTACATTTACCAGTCGAGCTACGGCAGCCCCGAGGTGGACGCGACCAAGCCCGCCATCAAGAGCGTGACCGTGGCGCCCGATCACCTCAGCGCGCGGATCGTGCTCGATGCCGTCGCCGAGGGCCACGTGCATGAGTTTCACCTCCCCGGCGTGCGTTCGGCGAAAGGGAGTCCGTTGCTGCACGACGCCGCCTACTACACGCTCTTCTACATTCCGCAGTCCTAGCTTGCGGACGCTGTCGAATCCCGCAAAGTGGCAGCCATGAAACTACTCCCCGCCATCCTCTGCCTCGCAATCATCGCCCTCGTCACCCCCGCCTGCGCGACGAAGAAACAGGACACTGCTTCCTGCTGCGCCGCCAAAGGCGACACCATGAAAGGCAGCTGCGACGCCCACATGAAGAAGCACAAGCACTAGGCTTCCCAACTCCGCGGGCGCAACGACGCCCACTCTGCAAAGGCCGGGGTCACCATCCCGGCCTTTGCTTTGCCCGGATGCGCCGGTTACTTCGCCGCCACCAACCGCGGCGCGAGCACGATCTCATCAGCCTCGCGCGCAGCCTCGACGCGCAACGTGCTCCCTGCTTTCGCCGCCAGATCCCGGGCCTGTGAGAGCATCCCGGCGATGAAGGCATCGTCGTGCGCAGGGTCGTGGTGGAAGAGGAAGAGCTGCTTCACATTTCCCGCTATGGCAAAGCGGACCACGTCGTCCACGCAGCCGTGGCCCCACCCGATGTGGGCGTCGTATTCGCCGCGCGTGTATTGCGCGTCGCAAATCAGCACGTCGGCATCTTTCACAAAGGTCGCCAGCCGCTGCTCGATGGTGCGCGGCAGCGTATCGGTGCCATTCGTACTCGTCGCCGGCTCGTGCACGGACTCATTGTCCGGTAGATAGACGATCGAACCCGCGCTGGTGAAGAGCCGGTAGCCCACGCAGACGCCGGGATGATTGGAAAAACAAGCCTCCACGCGGACGGGGCCGATCTTGAACTGCATCTCCTTCAGTTCCTCGATGACGATATTTCCCGGCATCTGCTTGAGCGCGATGGGGAAATACGGGCTCTCCATCTGCCCCGCGAGCGTGGCGGCGAGCCCATCGCGCGCGCCTTCGTAGCCGAGGATGCGCAGCCGATTCTTGGCGTGATAGGCCGGGAGAAAGAAGGGGAAGCCCTGGATGTGATCCCAGTGGGTGTGCGAGATGAGCAGCGTGAGGTCGATCGGCGCTTCCTTGAACTCCTCGTCGAGCGCCTGCCCGAGCCCGCGAATCCCTGAGCCGGCGTCGAGCACGATGATCTGTCCGTCCGCGCGCACTTCCACGCACGAGGTGTTCCCGCCAAACGTCACAGTCTGCGGTCCGGGTGATGGGATCGAGCCGCGCACGCCCCAAAATTTCACGCGGGTCGCCTCGGCGCCTGCCGCCACGGCTTCTTCCTGCGCACGTCCGGTCCCGTTGGGCCCGGCCGGCAGCACGCGGTCGAGCGCGTTGAGCAATTCATCAAAGACGATCGGCTTGACGAGATAGTCGTCCGCGCCGGCCTCCTGCGCGCTCTTGCGGTCGGAGGCGTAGTCGCGCCCGGTCACCACAATGATCTTCGTGTGACGGAGATCGAGTTGCGCACGCACGGTACGGCACACGTGGTAGCCATTGCCGCGCGGCATGAGCAGGTCGCAGAGGATCACGTCGGGGCGATGTTTCACCGCGAGTTCGATCCCCTTTTCCCCATCCGTGGCCTCGATCACGTTCCATTGGTTACGCCGCAAGAGTTCCGCCGCAGGGGCGCGGCAAAACTCGTCATCATCGATCAAGAGGATCGTTCGCATCAAAATGAGGCGGAATCCTTTCAGCAAAAACCGAAAAGACAAGCGGGCCTTGCACGATTCCTGTTCGACGGCTGCGCCGCGGCGGGCTTGTCCCGGGAGAGCACGGCAGGTATTTTCGCACCCATGAACGTCCCCAATCTGCGCAGCCCCTACGCAAAAGTCGGTGGCATCCACTACGTCGCCCGGCTGTTCGACAAGATCCGCCTCCACGCCGCGGGCCAGTTGCCGGCCGAGTATCACGCGAACCTCGGCACTGGCTTCGACGGCCGCGCGCTGAGTTTCCTCTGGATCGAATATCCCGCGCTCGTCGAACGCGTAAAGCAAGGTGGCACCGATGATGAGGTTCTCGAATGGGCCTTCACGCAAGGCCGGCGGCCGAGCGCGGAGGAGATCGAGGTCTGGAATGATTTCATGCGCAAGCGCGGCTGGAACGACGAGGTGGCCGAGCGACTCGCGCAGCGCAAAGCCGAGAGCGGCTTCGAAGCCCGCACGGACATCCTGACCATGTTCGACTACATCGACGCCGACGAGGGGCGCGATCAGAAGATCACGGCGAAGGCGGGCTGAAGCAGGGTCTTAACCGTGCTCACAACCGCACGCGGGACCGCAGCCACCTTCCCCCATCACGCGGACCTCGAGGTTGATGCCCTGAAAGCCAACTTGTTCGCGGACCACGCCGAGGAATTCGACGACCGTGGGATCCGGCATGCCGACGCAATCGACCTGAAGCCGCAATGGCTTGCCCACGAGCGCCGGGTAGGACTCGGCCATTTCCCCATCAAGCGCGAAGGAGAGATAGGCGTTGATCTTCTCCTGGAGCTGAAAAAGCCGCAGTTCCGAGCCGTCCCATGGGCGCGGCTCGAGCATGATGAGCACGGCTTCGCCGGTCTTCGCATCGTCGGCCACGATGTCAATGACGTGAGCGTGCTCTACGCCGCGCGGGTTGTCGGGAGAAGGGTCGGGATGCATCCGGTGGTCAAGATAGGTCGATCGAAGGTTGATTGAATAGACCGAAAGATTCGCTGCACTGGCGATCAATCGGGTATCCATCCCGACACTTCCTCCATTTATGAAAGCGATCGTCGTCAAAGAATTCGGCGGACCCGACGTGCTCGAGCTCGGCACCCAGCCCGACCCCGTCCCCGGCTGGGGTCAGGTGGTCGTGCAACTCGAGGCGATCGGGGTGAATCCCGTGGACACTTACATCCGCTCCGGCACCTATGCGGCCAAGCCCAAGCTCCCCTACACGCCGGGCACCGATGGAGCTGGAGTAATCACCGCGATCGGAGGAGGTGTCACGCGATGCAGCGAGAGCCAGCGCGTCTACGTCGCCGGTTCGCTCAGCGGCACCTACGCCGAACGCACGCTTTGCGATGTGAGCCATGTCCATCCGCTGCCCGAGCGAGCGTCGTTTGCCCAAGGTGCGGCGCTGGGTGTGCCCTACGCAACCGCCCACGTGGGGCTCTTCTCTCGCGGCCAAGCTCTGCCCAGTGAAACGGTGCTCGTGCATGGCGGCACGGGCGGCGTCGGCCTCGCGGCAATCCAGCTCGCGCGGGCCGCTGGCCTGCACGTGCTCGCCACCGGCGGAACGGACGCCGGCCGACAACGCTGCCGCGCAGAGGGTGCAGACGAGGTCTTCGATCACCACGCGCCGGACTATCTCGACCGGATCCTGCATCACACCTCGGGCCGCGGCGTCGAGATCGTCCTCGAGATGCTGGCCAATGTGAACCTGGGCAAGGATCTCACCTTGCTGGCGCGCGGCGGGCGAGTGGTGGTGATCGGCAGCCGCGGGCCGGTGGAAATCAATCCCCGCGACCTGATGTCGCGCCATGCCGACATCCGCGGCGTCATGCTCCTCAACACACCGCCCGCCGAGCTCGAGCGCACCCACGCCGCACTTCAGGCCGGCTTGAAGACCGGCGCGTTGAGCCCCGTGATCGGCCGTGAGTTTCCGCTCGGAGAGGCTTCGAAAGCCCACGCGGCCGTGATGTCCCCCGGAGCCATGGGGAAGATCATTCTGGTCCCCTCGCCCGCGAACTAAAACCTCGCCCGCATCCGAGTTGCCTCAGCCGACATCCGGATGCCGCCCCAGCGCGGCCGCACACGTCTCGCGGAGCGACGGATCCTGAGCAAGGAGCGCTTTCGCCTGACTCCGAAGTTCCTGCACGGCCCAAATGTCTCGCTGCTGAGCGGCGTCGCCTTCCTCGATAGCGGTTAACTCGCGCAACAATCGCTCGAATTCCTCCACGCGCTCCAATCCGGCTGCGTCGAGCACCACCCCTCCAGCATCCACCGGCTCGAAGCTTTCCTCCCAATCCCGGAAATGCCAGTGGCGATAGCCGTGCTCGCGCAGGACCGCGACAACGATGACGCCCGCAAGGCCATAGAGCACCGGCCTCGGCTCTCGCAGATGCAGCGCGAAAATGAGCCCGAGACCCACGAGCCCGCACGAACCGATCAGCAGCGCCAGGTAGCAAAGGAATGCCACTCGCTCGAGCACGCCACGCGCGCGGTTCAACGGCATGGTGGGCCTCCTTTCCAGGCAGAGGGGGAGATCGTCATCGCTCGATGAACTTCGTTCGCTCAGCGGAATCTTCAACACCCCGTCCGGCGCTACCGACGCGTCGCGAGGTATTCGATCACGTCGCGCAGATCGGAGCGAGACAGGATCTCGCCCATGCCCGGCGGCATCGGCGACGGCGCGCTGTCACGTTGCTTGATCTTCGCCTTCGCAACCGTGGTCGTCTGGGCTTTGCCCTGCGCGTCCACGGTTTCGATCTTCAAGGTGGTCGCATCTTCGCTCGCGAGACGTCCGCCGAGAACGTTGCCGTCGTCGAGCGTGACAATGACGGTGTCGAAGCCCGGCGCGATCGCTTTGTTCGGGTAAATCACGGCCTCAAGCAGGTAGGTGCGGTCGCGTGATGAACCGATGTGCGTGAGTTCGGGGCCGACGAGGCTGTCGCCCATCTCGCACTTGTGGCAGCGCATGCATTGTGTCTCGGCCTTTTCACGGAAAATCTTCCGCCCGCGATCGGCGTCTCCGCCGACGAGCGCCACGCGGAACTTCGCGAGATCATCGGTCGCCGGAAGCGACGCCTCGTATTGCGTGAGCTTGTTCTTGAGCGCCGCGGAAC
>JBAVML010000558.1:0-19830 GCA_049690035.1 Chthoniobacteraceae bacterium | reverse complement strand
ACATTGTGGCAGGCACGGTAAAGAGCTTCCTCTTCGGGCTCATCATCGGCCTCGTCTCGTGTTACAAAGGCCTCACCGTTCGCGGTGGCGCGGCGGGAGTCGGCACCGCCACCACTTCCAGCGTCGTCACCGCGATCGCCACGGTGATCGGCTTCGATACGCTCAGCAACATTGTGCTCGTGACGCTCTTCGACAAATGAGCGCAGGCGTCACTCCTCTCCTCGAATTCCGGGATCTTCGTCTCGCATTCGCGGAGAAGGAAATCCTCTTCGGTGTGAATCTGCGCGTGCTGCAGGGCGAGCGCCTCGTGGTGCTGGGCCAGTCCGGCGGCGGGAAAAGCACGCTGCTCCGGCTCATCCTCGGCATCCTCAAGCCGACCGGCGGCAGCATTACTTTCAAGGGGCTAGAAGTCGCCCGCATGGGCCGCCGGCGTCTGAACCGCATGCGCCAAAAGATTGGCATGGTCTTCCAATCGAGCGCGCTCATCAGCTCGCTCAGCGTGCGGGACAATATCGCGCTGCCGCTCGAAGAATTGACCCGAAAGACGCGTGGGGAGATCGACCGGCTCGTGGACGAAAAGCTGGAAATGGTAGGCATGGCCGACGCCCGACACAAGATGCCCGCCGAGCTGAGTGGTGGCATGCGCAAACGCATCGGCTTGGCCCGCGGCATCATCATGGACCCGGAACTCATCCTCTACGACGAACCCAGCGCGGGGCTCGATCCCGTGATCAGCTCGGTGATCGACGAACTCATCGTCGAACTCAGCGAAAAGATCGGGGCGACTTCGATCATCGTCACTCACGAGATGGACAGCGCATTCAAGATTGCGACCCGCATGGCCATGCTCTTTCAGGGCAAAATCATCGCCCACGACACGCCGGAACGTTTCAAGAATTCCAACGATCCAATCGTCGCACAATTTATCGCCGGCGACACGCAGGGACCGATCCTCCAAGCCGCTCCAACGTCATGAACATTCTCCGCAACGAAATCCGCACCGGACTGCTCGTCGTCCTGTCGCTTGCCGCGCTCGTCGCCCTGCTTCTTTATCTCGGCTCGCCGGGAGTTTTCGTGCCGCAGAAAACCTTCACCATTTACTTCGACAATGTTGCCGGGATCGAACCCGGCTCGCCGGTCCTGCTGGGCGGCCGCAAGATCGGCCAGGTCCGCACGCTCTACTCGCCGGTCGCGGAAAAGGATCGGCCTTCGCCGAAAATGGAAACGCGGATCGAAGTGCAGGTCGCCAGTTCGGCGCGGATTTTCCGCAACGTGAAAGTGCTGATGCGGCAGCCCACTCTGCTGGGAAAGCCAGTCATCGACTTCACCACTGGTGAAGAGGCCAGCGGACTCGCGCCCGACGGCGCCCAATTCCTCGGCGAACGGCAGGGGGGAGTGGCCGACGCTGTCCCGGCCGTGCTCGAAAAACTCGACCCCGTTCTGAACAAGGCGAGCGGCACGCTCGAAAGTCTGCAGAAGACGGCGGAGAATCTGACCCGGATTACCGGGGACGGCTCCGACCTGCCGGTGGCGCTGGCGGAGTTCAGGAAATTTGGGACCAATTTGAATGAGATCAGCGGACCCGAGGGCGCGCTGCGACTCTCATTGAAGAATGTCGAAGCGATGACGAGTGACCACGGCAAGCTCGGAAAGGCGCTGGACAATATTGCCGATCTCACCGGCCCCGGCAGCGACCTGGCCAAAACGCTGGCCAACGCCGAAAACTTCAGCGCGAATCTCGCGCATAACAAAGACATCGAAGTCACGCTCCGCAACTTCCGCCGTACCTCGGAGAATCTGGATCGTCAGATCGGCCTGCTCGGGGCTCGATTCTCCGTGATGGCGGCCAATCTCGAACAGGCCAGCGACACGGTGAAGCACCAGCCGTGGCGCCTGATCTGGCCGACGACCAAAAAATATGGGACCGAAGCTCGCGCCTCATCACCCGCTGCGACGCAAAGCAAGGGCCGCGCGACGCGCGCTTCGGGCCGACCCGCACATCACTCCTCACACTGACGTTCCTTGACCTCCTGGCACACGCGCTTCCGCATTTCGGCAAACTGCGCGGCCAGCGCCTCCAATTCGTCCTCCGGCCGGTTTTCGAGATCCATAAGATTATTTCGCGCTCCGCGCACGGCGCGAATGAGTTCGTCGAGCTTGAGATGCCCAGCCTTGGCGTCGCGATTTTGGGTGCTCTGAATAAGGAAGACCATGATGAAGGTCATGATAGTTGCGCCGGTGTTGATGACGAGCTGCCAGGCATCCGAGAAGCGGAAGATCGGGCCGGTAAGTCCCCAGATCGCAAGAATTGCGAGAGCAAGGAGGAAGGCCCGGACGGAGCAAACAGTATCGGAAGCCTTGCGGGAGAATTCGTTAAAGCGGTCGCGAAGGCTGTGTTGTTTGTCGTCACCCATGCCGAAACTTCGCGAGAAGTTCAGGGCTCGGTTGCGTCGTTCTGGAAACGGCTGCCGGAGCGCTCGTTATCTAACCAATGCAAACAAGCTGGCGGAGGCTGCGATGGTTTCAACCCGACACGCGCAAACCGTCGCACGAGCGCGAAGCAACGCGTATGAAAACCGCAATCTCCGACCATTCAATCAGCGGTAAGATCGGCTGGGCTCTCCTCTGGCTTGTCGGCGTGCCAGTTCCTATTTTGCTGATTCTCTTTCTCCTGCGCGGCTGCACCTAACCGGCGCCTCCATATGCTTGAGGACGGCTTCCGGTGACTGCTCGCGAATCAATTCATCGAGTTGAGGATCCTTTGCTTCCTCCACGCCGAAGCGCTCCGCGAGCCGGGCGACGAGCCGCATCAAGCGCGTGAGTTCGTGCTCGGCGAGCAGGCTGATTTGCAGGTCGAGTTCCGAGCGCTTCTCCGCGAGTCGGGTCATGCAGTTTTGGTTAATAAGCACGAAAGTCGAAAGGAAGATGGCCTCGACTGATGTTACCGTTCCCAGGAGATAGAACGACTCATCGAACACTTGGACTGGCGTCCATCCACGATTGACGAGGAACCAGGCGGCGATCAAGACGACATTTAGATAAACGAAGACGCCACTGCCGACGAAGCGCGTGGCCGCATCGGCGACGCGCTATGGAGAGTCCGGGCTCGTTCCTCTTTGCGCCGATGCTCGACCAGCGCAGCGATAATGCGCTCGACGACGTCCGCTACCTTTGGATCAGCGGATGACATCAGGTGCGGTCCTAGCGGTGGTGCGGAGCAGCGTCTGGTCCAATTCTTAAGAATGGCGATGGGTGGACGCGACGCTCCGAGCTTTTCCAGCAGGTCACAACCGTCACCATCGGGCAGACCGAGATCGGTAAGCAGCGCATCACACGAGCTTGCGGACAATGCTTTGAGTGCGTCCATCACCGTCTGTGCGGACTCGACGACGTGCCCGGCGCGCGACAAATGACGGCGGACGTAGGCGAGGGTGTCGGGATGATTCTCGACGAGAAAGATGCGCATGGCGGGGGTGGGTCACTGAGGTATCGCAGCCTCCAGATTTCGAGCGTGTATCGAATCAGGGTGTGGCCTGAACGGACGTTAGGCTACCTCACGAGGTATTTGGCGGCACGTCCACTCAGGCAAGCGAGGCCGATGATCGGTCAATCACTCATTTCATGTCTAACACACCAAATACAGACGAAGCGGCCTCGATTGCCTTGAAAGCTCTCGCCGCGGAAAAGGCCGGTGCTCTCAATCCGCAGGACAGCGTGGAAACGGCCGGCGATCGAATGCGTGAACATAATGCCGCCGCGTGGCCGGTCGCTGAGGACCGCAAGCTCGTCGGTATGATCGATGAGAAAGATCCCGACTGGAAGGTCGGCGGGCGTGGGCACGATCCGAAGACCGAGAAAGTCGGCGCCGTCATGAATCGCGATGCCATCTTTTGCTACGAGGACGAGGACTGCGCGAGCGCGCAAAAGCTGATGGAGGAGCGCGGATTGCGTTACCTGCCCGTCGTGGATCGGCAAATGCGAGTTGTCGGGATTTTCAGCCGCGAAGAGATCCAGGAGAAGACCGACTCGCCTAGTATGGGGAAGTCCGCTGCTGGAAATCACAGCGACTAGCGTCCGCTTGGACGGTGGCCGCCGGGATAGTGAGTAATCGTCGCGGAGATGATGGCGATGTGTTGCTGCTGCCGCGGGAATCGTGCCGATGACTGCTCTCTGCTACTTACCGGTCTTTTCCTTGGCGCGGCGGGTGATCCGCCACGTCGTCGTCTGCGCTTCCGCGAGCATGTCCGCCCCGGGCCAGAGCCGGATCGCGCCACGGAAAGCGTCCTGGTTGTCTCCGCGCTCACACCCCTCCGGCAACGGGTCGATATGCTTGGCATTCCCTCCGCCGAGCTTGAAATGGTCGGGCCAGAAAATGTCGCGCAATAAGGCGACCGCTCGCATCACCGATTTCTGCCAGCGTCGCTTGCCCAGCGTGTCGAGCGCCTCCTTGCTTAGCCGGTCCATAAACGCTTCGGACTTCGACAGCGGCATGATGCCGATCTCTAGGGGCACCACCGTATCGTCCGCTATCACCGTCGCGCCGACGCTTGTGCCGAGGCCAAGGAAGAGCAACCGGCCCGAATCGTAGGTTGCGAGTGCCTGCATCGCTGCATCGTTGATCGTGCGAACCGGTCGCTTGAAAGCCTTCTCGAAATCAAAGTCCATCCAGCCCCCTCCCAAGTTGAGAGGATTACGCGCGACGCGCCCTTCGCGCACGAGGCCGGGAAAGCCGAGCGAGATACCTTCGTATTCCCAATCCTCCGTCGCGGCGAGCACCCCCTTCACCATTTTTGCCGCGGTGAGACTTCGCCCCGATGGAAACTTGCGGAATCCTTCGTGACCGCTGGCCATGAGCTTCACATTTGTGCCGCCAACATCGATCATCAAAACTTTCATGCTTTGTTCTCGGGTGCCTGCAAGAGGCGTTCGATCAGTTCGGTCACGCCGTCGCCGTGGTCGCCGGCCGTGACGTAATCGACCTTCTCACGAATCACTGGGAGTGCATTCGCCACGGCGACCGAGTAACCGCAGATATCTAGAAAAGCGTGGTCATTCTCCGCGTCGCCGACGCCCACGACTTGTCCCGCTACGAGTCCGAGTTGCTGGAGCGCCGCCACCAGCCCGGTCGCTTTGTTCACGCCGCTGGGAAGGATCATCACCGCGCCTTTGTTGAAGATGACCTGAAGTTCCAAGCCCATCTCCTTGATTACTTGGAGTACGTCCTTTTCGTGCGGTTCCCAAGTCGCGACGATCGCCTTGCCGATCTGCAACGGAAGCCCGCGCGCATGCAGCCGCGCGACAAATTCGCTCGGCGGCGGCTCGGCTAGCGCCTCCACCTTTCCCGTCGCCGGGTGAAAGAGCACCGCGCCATTTTCCATTACCGCAAGATCAAACCAGCCCACCTCGGGGAAGATCGACATGAGCTCGTTTAACTCGCGGCCGGTCACGAGGATGAGGCGATAGCCAGCGGCTTTCAGACGGGAAATGGCTTTGACCGTAGCGTCGCCAACTGTCCCATTGTGCGCGAGCGTACCGTCGAAGTCAGTGGCGAGCGCGCGCAACGAAGGAGGCAGGAGTGCGGTCACGAGGTTTTCTTTCGTGCGGCTGCACTGGCTCGCCCTCCCTTGCGCCCGCCTTTCTTCGCAGAAGCCGTGTTCGTCTTTTTCCCTCGACCGGAACCGCTCTTTTTTCCGCCTCCGTCCGCCTTGTTCACCGTCGCCCACGCGCGGGCTTCTGCTTCTTTCTTGGGAACGCCCCGGTCTTCGTAACCTTCCTCGATGTGTTCGGCCTGGCGCTTCTGTTTGCTGGTGTAACTGCGTTTGCTTCCTTGGGGCATGGCGTAAAGGAGTTTCAGCCGGACATCGCCCAGCACGCCGCCTGCGGATGTATCAATACTGATGCCAGTAGCCGTCGCGATCGTAGTAGCCGTGGCGATCGTATTGCGCGTCGCGGTATCCCTGATCGCAGGCGCGGTGGCGTTGATTCTGGACGATTTTCCCAGCGATGTATCCGGTGCCCGCGCCAATGGCGGCTCCCTTTAGCGCATCTTCCCCGCGACCGTGGCGGGAGCCGCCGATCGCCGCACCCGTGGCGGCGCCAAGCAGTGCAGTCTGTCCCGGCGTCTCACAGCCCGTCAGGCGACGCAGGTGATCAGCGCGGCGCAGAGGGCGACGCGGCGGATCGATGAGGTGGATTCTGGTTTCGTTTTCATAGCATTAGGTCGGGTCGTCCGTTTGGTAAGCGGGCGGTCCATAGACGGTGAATGCGAAGACGGTTTCGCGGCCTTGATTGATGAAGCGATGCCCCACCGCGGCGGGGATGATGATGCTCTGCTCGCGGCGCAACGTGGTGCGTTCGTCACCGACCTCGGCCACGACTTCGCCCTCGAGGATGAGCACCACTTGATCACTGTGCGGGTGCGCTTCCATCTTATCGGAAGTCGTCGCGCCCGGCTGGAGGGTCATCGTCGCTGTCTGCGTGCGACCCGTTGTTTCGAGAAGATGAAAGTCGTTCGAGGACTCACGGATGTTAGCGATGTTCATGACGTGAAGTGGATCGAAGCCGCTGGCATGATGTGTGGTCAGGAGGGTGGCTGAGTTAGGTATCGGAATGGTAACCACAGTGATGCGACGTGCCGCTCTTAACGCAGCGGCGGCGCACTTCACTCTGAAGCTACGGTGAAGAGCAAACGTGTTGGTTATACAGGCGGAGGCCGAACACGCCGACGGAAAGGAGCGCGAACACCTAACCCGCAAAATGACTCGCCTCGCCAATCCGCGGAGGCCGATGGCTGACTAGCTATCGGCGGATCAACAAACCCGCGACAAACCCCGCGCAGACTGCTGCCAGCAGCGACTCGCGCGGGTTTTGCCGCACATATTCCTCGCCATCTTCGCGCAGCGTGCGGACGCGCTGCCGCGCCTGATCGTAAGCTACGCCGGCCTGCGCCTTGGCCTCCTCGCCCAGCGTCGCAGCCCTGGCTTTCAAGTCATCGGCCATTTCGCTGGCTTTCGCGCGAGCCTCGCTGGCGAGTTCGCCAACCTTGTCTTTTACCTGACCGAAGCCGCCCCCCACCGTGGTGTGCAACTCATTGAGCAGCGCGTCCAAATCTTGCGCCGACATACCCAGCCGCTTCTGCAACCGTGCGAGCAGTTCGTCGCCCTTGCCTTCCACGAAGACGAGATCGTCGTCCACGAGCTGTCCATAGCGTTGCTTGAGCTGCCCTTTGATCGCATCCCAGTGACTGTCAAAAGTGAAGTGTTTCATGCTTCCGAATTCGCCGAGGGAAGGCCCGGCGGTCGTATCAATCCCTCCGTTCAACGTGATGTCGGTGTGAGCGTTTCGACGATCAGCTTTTCGAGCTTTGGAAAGTCGATCGGCTTGGTGACGTGCGCCACAAATCCGACCTCGCGGCTCTTTTTCACGTCGTGATCCATGCCGTAGCCGCTGACCGCGATCGCCGACACCGGACCGTGCGGACGCAGCTTTTCGAGCAGCTCCCAGCCGGTGCCGTCGGGCAGGCCGATGTCGCAAACGACGAGGTCGGCTGGCGAGGAGACGAATTGCTCCACCGCTGCGGCCACGCTGCCCGCCGCGGTCACGCCAAATCCCTTTCTCCGCAAGGCCCGCGACAGGACGCGCCGCGTGTCCTCGTGATCTTCGACGACCAGGATCGTCTTGCCGCGGACTGCGGAACTCGGAGCGCGCGGTTCAGGGGGATCGACAGTGCCCTCCCCCGCGCAGGTTGGCAGGCAAATGCGGAAGACCGCGCCACAATTTCTGCCCTCGCTGTGCGCGTGAATTTCGCCGTCGTGACCTTCGACAATGGCGCGCGTGATCGCCAGCCCCAACCCGACGCCGGTCGCCGTCGGCTGTGGCCTGATCGGATTGAACGCGCCGAAGATCGACGCGAGACGTCCCGGTTCGATGCCCATGCCGTCATCGCGGATTTCGACCATGAGCGTGTCGCCGTCATTCGCGGTGGTGACCGTGACGCTGCCATTAGGCCTCCCGAATTTAATCGAGTTTTTCAGCAGGTTCCAAAAGACCTGGTTGAGCCGCGCGAACTCGCCCATCACGGCCGAATTCGTCGCGGCGAGTTCTGTCCGCAGCGTAATGAGCTTCTCCGCAAAGCCTTCATGGCAGACATCCAGAGCCGCTTCGATGCAGTGGTGAACATCCACCGGAGACTTTTCGATTTTCAGCCGCCCGCTGGCGATTTGGGTGAGATCGAGGAGGTCGTCGATCAGCCGCGCCTCGAGTTCGACGTTGCGCTGGATCATGGAAAACGTTTCGCGGAGATCTGGCGTGAGCCCGGGTTCTCGAGCGGTGGATGACACCAGCGAAAGGACGGGCGTCAACGGCGTGCGCAGTTCGTGGCTGAGCATGGCGAGGAAGTCGTCCTTGGCCGCGTTCGCCGCGCGGAGGGCGTCGTTATTCGCGCGGGCTTCGGCGTAGAGCCGCTCGAGTTCCGTTTTCTGTTCCTCGATTCGCCGCTCGGCGCGGACTTTGTAGATCGCATTGTTCACCGCAAGGCGGATTGAATCTGCGGCGGCGTTCGCCTTCAGCAAATAATCCAGAGCGCCTGCTTTCATGAGTTCCACCGCCGCCTCCTGATCGCCCGCATTGGTGAGAATGATCGCGGGAAATGGAATCCGCCCGCGTTCGTCGCGAACGGCCCGCAAAAAATCGAGACCGTTGCCATCGGACAATCGTTGATCGAGGACTACGCAGTCCGGTTGCGTTTCAGCGACGGCCGCGAGCGCCTCGGCCACCTTTCCCGTCTCGATCACGCGATACTCGAAATTGGTATCGCACATAATGTGGCTGATGACTCGCGCGCGATCCTCCGGGGAATCATCGATAAGCAACAAGGTTCTTTGCTCCATGGGAGTAGGTCGAGACCCGGCGAGTGAACGAGTTCATACCCTGCTTTATCGGGGACCAGACGCGGCGCGGCTCTGCGAAAGACAAAATATTGCGCAGCCTTGAGGCATCCCACAGGAGGCGGAAGGCCCGCTCAAAATTTGGACACACGCAGAATCGTGGCGCGCGGCGATGCGGTGGTGTGATGGATAGATCAAACACTGCTCAACTGCCCGCTCCCGATGACTGGATGCAGCATGCCGACGACTTCGCCCGCCGTGACCCCGCAAAGGCCGTCGTGTCCGCGTTCGGCGCAGGATTCCTCCTGAATCTGCTTCCGCTCAGTTCGATCGCTGCCGCGCTCGTCGGGATCGCGTTCACATTCGTTCGACCCGCACTCCTCTTTCTTGGATTGCTCAAGGCGTGCGAATTCTGCCGCTCCGAAACTCAACCTCCCGCTCCCCGTAATCATGAATGAATCCACTGTCGAAAACCCCACCGCCGTCGCAGCCGAGTACTATGCGGAGGCGGATCAATGTGTGCGTCGCAACCCCGGCAGCGCACTTCTCGTTGCCTTCGGTGCGGCGCTTGTCATCGGTCTGCTCGTCCGGTCGTTGCGTCCCGAGCCCACGCCGCAGCGGCGTCTCACGGCTCTTCTCGAAGACCTCGAAGACCGCTTGCGCGAGTCCGCGGAGCCAGCTCTTCGTCGGGCCAATGCGCTGGCGAACGATGGCACGAGGGCCGTTCACGATGGACTCCATCGCGGCGAGGCCCATCTCGACCGATTCGTCCGCGACGCCCGCCGTCGGGTCCGTCAACTTCTATCATGAGGCCGATGCGGCATGAGACCGATTTGGAAAGGCGCGATTAGCTTCGGCTTGGTCAATATCCCGATCACGCTCTACCCGGCCACGCGGCGCGAAGAGTTGCGCTTTCACTTCCTCCGCAAAGGCGATCTCAGTCCGATCAATAACAAGCGCGTGGCCGAAGCTGACGGAAAAGAGGTCGCGTGGGACGACATCGTGCGCGGTTACCAGTATGAGAAGGGAAAGTTCGTGGTCTTTAGCGACGACGATTTTTCGCGCGTCGACGTCGAGGCGACACAAACCGTGGATATTCAGGAATTCGTGGAGGTCGATGAGATCAACCCGATGTTTTTCTCGAAGCCTTACTACATGGAGCCGGGCAAAGGCGGTGACAAAGCCTACGCG
This sequence comes from Chthoniobacteraceae bacterium, assembly GCA_049690035.1. Classification (GTDB taxonomy): domain Bacteria; phylum Verrucomicrobiota; class Verrucomicrobiia; order Chthoniobacterales; family Chthoniobacteraceae; genus Chthoniobacter. The sequence continues at coordinate 9,754 of JBAVML010000558.1, read as the reverse complement.
CTGCTCCGCGAGGTTCTGCGCGGCACGAAGCGCGTGGGCATCGCGAAGGTCGTCATCAAGACGCGCGAACATCTCGCCGCAGTGAAGGCGCAGGGCGACGCACTGGTGCTCGAACTCATGCACTTCAGTGGTGAGATCATCGACTCCGACGAGTTGCATGTTCCCGGTGAAACGAAGATCGGAAAAAAAGAGACGGACATGGCGAAGCAACTCGTCGAGAGCATGACCGGCAAGTGGGAGCCGGCGAAATACAAGGACGAGTACAAGGAAGCGTTGATGGAAGTGATCGAGGAAAAAGTGGCCGCCGGTGGCAAGGACATAGCGAAGCCAAGAAAGACCAGGGGCGTGAAGGCGACCAATGTGATCGACCTCGTGGCCGTTTTGCAAAAGAGCATCCAGGAACATGGCAGCAGTCGCTCCAAAAAAGCGCCCGCCAAAAAGGCGCGCCGCAAAGCGGCCTGATCCGTTGGCGAAGTATCGCGCGAAGCGGGATTTCGCGCGCACCCGCGAACCGCAGGGAAGCGGCTCGGGCAAAGAGTCCGCGACGTTCGTGGTCCAGAAGCATGCTGCGTCGCGGCTGCATTATGACTTTCGGCTGGAAGTCGATGGCGTGCTGAAATCGTGGGCGGTTCCAAAGGAAATCCCGGTGCATGTGGGAGCTAAGGCACTGGCGGTGATGGTGGAGGATCACCCGATCGAGTATGGCGAATTCGAGGGCACGATTCCGAAAGGCCAATATGGCGGCGGCACTGTGATGTTATGGGATCGCGGGACCTATCGCGCTGAGTCGGGCGACGTGGCGCGATCGATAGCGGGAGGAAAGATCCACATGCATCTCACCGGAAAAAAATTGCGCGGCGAATGGGCGCTGGTAAGGATGCGTCGTGATGACAAGCAATGGTTGCTCATCAAGGCCGGCGAGGATTTTCGCCCACAGGCCGCGACCTGGGATTTATCCTCCAAGTCAGGCCGGACGATGGTGGATATCGGAGCGGGAGAAACGATGCCGGCGTTTCTCGAGCCAATGAAATGCAAGCCGGTCAAGGTGCCCCCAACCGGTAAGGAGTGGCTCTACGAATTGAAGTTCGACGGCTATCGTTTCCTCGGTGGCAAGTCCGGCAGCGAGGCGCGGCTGTGGTCGCGCGCGGAAAATGATTTCACGTCGCGCTTTCCCGCGGTGGCGAAGGCGATGGCGAAATTGAAAGCACGCAGCGCGCTGGTGGACGGCGAACTGGTGGTGCCCGATGAACTGGGTCGTCCTTCGTTTCAGCTCATCCAAAACGCGGACGAATCCACCGTTGTCCGCGCCTTTCTGTTCGACCTGCTGGAGGTCGATGGTGAAGACCTACGGCGTGAATCGCTGGAGGCGCGCCGCGCCCGCCTCGCGGCGATTCTACCGAAGCGTTCCCCCTTGCTGCTGCTTTCCGGCGAGCTTACCGGCGAGCCGACGCGCCTGCTGGCGGAAGTCGCCGCGCGCGGACTCGAAGGCCTCATCGCCAAACGTCGCGATTCGATCTATGAACCCGGCCGCCGGAGCGGCGCGTGGTGCAAGATCAGGTGCCTGCGCGAACAGGAGTTTGTCGTTGGTGGATTCACCGCCCCGCGCGGCGCGCGCTCGCATTTTGGCGCCCTGCTCGTCGGTTATTACCGCGGCAAGGAGTTGGTCTTTGCCGGCAAAGTTGGCACTGGTTTCAACGAACGAATGCTCGCCGACTTGCGTGCGCAGATGATCGCGCGCCGTATGGAGAAGTGCCCGTTTGCCGCGCTTCCAACTCACCGCAGCCGCTGGGGCACCGCGTTCACGCGAGCTGAGTTGGGGCGCTGCACCTGGGTTAAGCCGCAGCTCGTCGCGCAGGTCCGTTTTGCCGAATGGACGGGCGACCACCTTCTCCGCCAACCTGCCTTTCTCGGGCTGCGCAATGATAAGGCCGCGCGTGAGGTCGTGCGCGAAACGTGAGCCAGCCATGAATCACTTCCGCTGTCAGTGCGGCAACGCGCTCTTTTTTGAAAACACCGCCTGCCTGCAATGCGGCAACGCCGTCGGCTACGATCCTGCCGACGGCAAGATGCGAAAGATCGACGACGGTTTCGTTCGCTGTCGCAACGGGAGCGAGTTTGGCGTCTGCAACTGGCTCGTGCCTGCCGGAGGCCCCGCGTACTGCACCGCCTGCCGGCTCAACCGCATCGTGCCTGATCCCAGCGTGCCGGAGAATCTGGACGCGTGGCGCAGAATGGAGGCAGCGAAGCGTCGCGTCGTTTACACGCTGGCGCGGCTCGGCATTCCGCCCGTGAGCAAGCTGGAACGCCCGGACGGACTCGCCTTCGATTTTCTCGCGCCGTGGCCAGGGTATCGCGTGATGACTGGACACGAGAATGGCGTGGTAACGCTCAACCTTCTCGAGGCCGACGATTCCTATCGCGAGCGCGAGCGCCATCGGTTGGGGGAGCCGTATCGTACGCTCGTCGGCCATTTTCGCCACGAGGTGGGTCACTACTATTGGGATCGCTTCTTTCAAAATCGCGATTCCGACGATCCGCAGCTTGGTGAGTTGCGCGCGCTTTTTGGCGATGAACGCGAAGACTACCTGACGGCACTCGCGCGGCACTACGCGGAAGGTCCCGGCACGGTGTGGGCGGAGACGCACATCACCGCTTACGCGACGTCTCACCCTTGGGAAGATTGGGCTGAAACCTGGGCGCAATATTTGCACATCGTCGATGGGTCGGAGACCGCTCTCGCCTTTGGCTGGGGAAGCGACAGCGTGCCGATTCCTTTCACACCTTTCTCTTCTGCCGAAGTGCTCGATGATCCGCAGGCCGACGCGACGTTCCTCACCACCCTGAATGGCTGGGCGAAGCTCGCTCCGGCGCTCAACGAGATCGCCGCCAGCCTTGGCCACGCAACGCTTTATCCCTTCATTTTTTCTCCGTCCGCGGTGAGGAAAATTGTTTTCGTTCACCGGATGATCGAACGGGCCGCGGCGGAGTGGCAGGCCGAAGCGAAGGCAGGGCAGGTCACAACCCCCGTGGAAGCCGCTGTCGCTGCGTAAGGAGCGGCGCGAAAAAGTCGCCGCGGCGCTTCACCCGGCGCAGCACGGCCGCCGCGTCGAAGACGAGCGTGTGCGGTCGCCGGTGCGCACGCACTTGCGTACTTCGGTCCCTGTGACCGGCGTCGAGACGGTCGGTGAAGAGCGGGCGCGCAACGAATAGACGCTGACCGTCGTCTTGTGCGGATCATTCTGGCTCCAATCGATGAAAACTTTTTCCGGGACGCCATGCGCGGCGCATTTGGGTGACGATCGACTGCGGCGCGCTCTCCTGCATCCGCTCCGCGACGCGCTGGGCAAAGGATTTTGACCTCTCGTAGGTCGCCGGAGTCTTGAGCGGCACGAAGAGTTGGAGGCCTTTCGAGCCGGATGTTTTGGCGAGGCAATCGAGTCCGTGCGCGGCAAAGAGTTTGCGCAGCGCGAGCGCCACGATACAGCATTCGACGATGCTCGCGGGCGGGCCGGGATCGAGGTCGAAGACCACGCTCTCCGGTCGGGTGAGCCGCGGTGCGCGGTGGAGAAACGGATGCAGTTCCAAGCTCGCGATATTTGCCGCCCAGACGTCCATCGATGTCGAGTTCAGTCGCGGCGGCGGGCATGGCGATTTCGGGTAAGCGAGGAGGCTCGTTGCGCGCCGCCACTTCGTTCGGCGCTCGCGAGCCGTTCGTGCAGGAGCATCATTACGGCAGCCTCCTCGGCCTTGAGTTTCGCCAGCGAGCCGCGCAGGCGCTGCTCGGAGGATTGCTGGAGCGTGGCGATGGTCTGGCCACTGAGATAGCCATCGAGGATCGCGGGATGAATGTAGCAGCGGCGGCAGACGGCAGCGGTGTTGCCCAGCATCTTCGCGACGGCCTCGACCGCTTGCACGACGTTGCGCTTTGCCTCCCTCTGCGAACCGAACTCCTCGAACTCGCGCAGCGCGATGGCGGCGAGGATCGTGCCTGCCCACGTGCGAAAATCCTTGGCCGAAAACTCCGCGCCCGCGATCTCGCGCAGGTAGGCGTTCACCTCCTCGGAGGTCACGTCCCGCACGGTTCCATCCTCCTCGACGTAGCCGAAAAGATCCTGCCCCGGCAGTTCCTGACAGCGACGGACGAGCTTCGCGAGCCGCGGGTCGCGCACATCGATGCGATGCGGCTTCCCGCTCTTGCCCTTGAACTCGAAGGTGATCTGGCTGCCTCGGACGGTGGCGTGGCGGTTGTGCAGGGTGGTGAGACCGTAGCTTCCGTTTTGCTGCGCATACTCATCATTACCGACGCGGATGAGCGTCGTCTCGAGCAGCTTCACGACCGTTGCCAGCACCTTCTCCCGGCTCAGCCCGCGCCGGCGCAGATCGGCCGCGACCCGGCGCCGAATGCGCGGCAGCCTTTCGCCGAAGGCCAGCACGCGGCTGTACTTCGATTCGTCGCGGACTTCGCGCCAGCGCGGATGGTAGCGGTATTGCTTTCGCCCGCGGGCATCGCGGCCGACCGCTTGGAGGTGCCCATTCGCGCTCGGACAGATCCACACTTTCGTCCAAGCCGGCGGGATGGCCAGACCGCGGATGCGTCGCAGCGTCTCGGGGTCGCGCACGGCCGAGCCGCCGGGCGCGCGATACGCGAACCCTTTTTTGCCTCGCGACTGTCGCGTAATGCCGGGACGGGCGTCAGAGACGTAGTGGAGTCCTGCATCTCTTGCCACGGCAGGCGCGGGCAATGAGAACGATTTCATGGCGCGGCGACGTTGCTTGCGCGGGTAGCTTGCAGTTGGTCCATCGCGAGCGTTTCGCAGCCCGCGCCGCCTTTGGCTCTGGGAAAGATTCACCCATCCAAATGCCGTGTAGAGGCGATCCAGTCTTTGCTATGACTAAACTCGAACTCAAAGGCTCCTGGAACGAAACCAAAGGCAAGTTGAAGCAAAAATACGCTGACCTCACCGACGACGATCTCACGTTCGCCGAAGGCAAGGAGGACGAATTGCTCGGCCGCCTGCAAATGAAATTGGGACGCTCGAAAGAGGAAGTCCGCAAGGAAATCGCGGATCTGTAAACGAACGAACCCGCTCCAAAATGCGGCTCGAACTCCTTGGAGTTCGCGCCGCTTTTATTTTCCTGCTTCTCGCCGATTGTTTATTGGCACCTGCTTGAATTCCAATGGAGGCTCCGAAAATCTCTGCCCCGCCAATGATGGCCGCGCTTCCGAAGAAGGTCGTCGTGATCGACGACGAGCGCACCGTGCAGGCAACGCTCACGGCGGTGCTGCAACGGCACGGCTTCAGCGTTGAGACGGCGTCGAACGCGGCGCAGGGAAGGCGGAAAGTGGAGGAGGTGAAGCCGGATATTGTCCTGCTCGATCTTGGGCTTCCGGATGCGGGTGGACTGGACGTGCTGAAGGATCTGAAAGCCGAGCAGCCGAGACTGGCGGTGATCATTCTCACCGCCCACGACTCGCTCGCAAACGCGATCGAATCCATCAAGCTCGGCGCGTTTCATTTCCTGCCAAAGCCGTATGCGGTCGAGGAACTCATCCGACTTTGCCATCTCGCGCTCGATCAGCAGGCGCTGCTGGAGAAGAACGTGGTCCTGGAAGAGGAAAAGGCGCAACTGCAGGTCAAGCTGCGTGCGGCAGAGGAGCAGCTCGCTCCCGTGGCGATCAGCCGCCGGATGCGAGAGGTCGAGGAACTGCTTGCCCGGGTCGCACCGAGTGAAGCCAATGTTTTGCTGACCGGCGAGAGCGGAGTGGGGAAGGAAGTCTTCGCCCGGCGCATCCATGAGAGGAGCGCCCGAGCCGAGTCGGCGATGGTGAAGCTGAATTGCGCTGCCTTCCCTGCCAACATGATCGAGGCGGAGCTCTTCGGCTACGCCAAGGGCGCCTTCACGGGCGCGGTCGTGGCGTTTCCGGGGATGCTCGCCGAGGCCGATGGGGGCACGCTTTTTCTCGACGAAATCACGGAGATGCCGGTCGAACTGCAGACGCGTTTTCTGCGCGTGCTCCAGGAGCGCGAGTACCGCCCGCTCGGCACGACGAAGAATCGCCCGGTGAATTTCCGCCTCGTCGCCGCGTGCAATCGCCCGCCGGCCTTGGCGGTGCAGGAGGGTCGATTGCGGCAGGATCTCTATTTTCGGTTGAAGACCTTTCAGGTTGAAATTCCGCCGCTGCGCGAAAGGCGCGAGGATCTGGCGAAGCTCACTGACGTTTTCCTCCGGCAGTTCGCAAAGCAGCTCGACAAGCCCGTGCCGCAGCTCGACGCATCGGCGCTCGAACTGCTCCGCGCCTATCCGTGGCCGGGGAATGTGCGCGAGTTGCAAAACGCGATCGAGCACGCGCTGGTCCTTGGCGACGGGCCGATCCTGCTGCCCCGCCATTTGCCAAGGGAGATTCAAACCCCCGACCTCGCGCCCGCGACCACGCTGCGCGCCAGCGCGCCAGTTTCGTTGGTCGATGCAGAGCGCGAGGCACTCCTCGAAGCGCTGCGCCGCACCAACGGCAACAAGGCGCAGGCCGCGCAGCTACTCGGGATTCATCGAGGGACAATCTATACCAAGATTCGGCAGTTCGGCCTGTCGGTGTGAAATGCCGACTGCCCGCGCCTCGGTAGAGGCGGCGGGCAGCCGGTGTCGCAGAAGTCTGTGGGGATCAGGCGTGCACCGCGTGAAACGGCTCGTGGAGTTCGCCGAACGCCAGAACTGCCGAGCGCAGCTTGCGGAGGGCGAGTTCCAGCCGGGTCTTGATCGTGCCGAGCGGGATGCCGGTATAAGCCGCGATCTGGCGCTGAGACATACCGCGATAGTAGGCGAGCCGTACGGCTTCCTGTTGGGCGGGGGGAAGATCGGCGATCATCCGCGCGATGGCCCGCCCACGGTCGCTTTGCACCACTTCTTCATCCGCCCCGCTGTGGACTCCCTCCGAAGTGGTCGCCGATTCCTCCCGGAACCGATCCTGCGCCCGGCTGTACGCCATTTTGCGCCGGATGCGATCGATGGTGCGGCGGCGCACGAGCGTCACGATCCACCCGAGGGCGTGGCCTTTCTCGACCTGATAAGCTTCCGCCCGCCGCCAGATTTCAAGAAGGCACTCCTGGACGAGATCATCGACATCCTGATCGTTGTGGATCATCCGGCTGATGATCGTGCGCATCAGTGCCTGATGCCGGGAATGGAGGGTCTTGAGTGCCGCCTCGTCGCGTTGCTGAATACGGGCCATGAGTTCCTCGTCGGTTGGTTCGCCGACGGAAATGGTGACGCGGTCATTAAGGTAATGGTGGTCGAATGAATGGAGCATGGTTGGTGGTTTGTTTGCGTCATTCCCTTCGCCTTCCCCGTGCCAACTGGCTTCTACTCAGGGACGCCAGCTCGGTGGCCGTAAAATGCGTCGAAAAAAACGACACCTCTGTCGTCGTTCCGCGACACTTCAGGTGTCCCCCGGCACGTGCCGGTTTTGAGGCAGCCAACGGTGTTGGCTGCGGCGTAGTGTTCAAGCCATGGATCTTGAACCCAGTATTCCGTCTGCGCGCGTCGCCGCATTTGTCCGCCAACTCACGCACGACTTCCGCAACGGCCTCAACAGCCTCGACCTCGAAACGGGAATCCTGGAGGAGTTCGTCAGCGATGAAGAGGGGAGCGAGAGCTTGCATCGGGTGCGGCGGCAGCTGCGCTCACTCGCGGAGAGGTTGCGTTCGCTCTCGATGCTCTTCCAAGATCCGCACCCGGTGGCGGGGCCGATAGCAGCGCGCGAGCTCCTTTTGATCTGGCAGGAAAAGCACGCCGCGATAGCAAATGCGCCGACAGTCCTCTGGCAGGATGAACTCGGCGACGAGATGGTGAGCGTGGACGCGGAGATGGTTGCGGGCGTTTTCCGTGAACTGCTCGTGAACGCCGCCACCTTTTCGCCGGGCCAGTCTTTGACGGTCACCGCGAAGGCTGAGCCTGGAAATGTGCTGTTTGAATTGAGCGAGCCGAAGAAAGAGGAAGTGGACCCTCGCAGCTGGGGCGAGGCTCTATCCACCACCCGGGGCACCGGCTACGGCCTCGGCCTGTGGGCCGCGCGTCGAGCCATGGCGGCGAGCGGCGCGAAGCTGACCCAGCAATATGACTCCGAGAGGAGGCGTCTGCTGACGCAGATCGTCTTCGCGCCGGTGTGAAATCCCCGGGAGCCAAACGGGCCGGACGGCACTGGTGCGTCCGGCCCGCTGGCTTTCGGTGGCAGGCTAAGCGACCGGCGGCGTCCGGCGCCCGAGAACGAGCGTCAGCGCGAACAGGACGAGGAAGACGAAGAAAAGGATCTTCGCGATGCCCACGGCGGTGCCAGCGATTCCACCGAAACCGAGCACGGCGGCGATGAGAGCGATGACGAGGAATGTGATTGCCCAGGAGAGCATGATAGGTGGTTTCCTTTCGAGTTGAGTTTGACTGACACCCGAAAGTTCGCGGGTCGCGGGAATTTGCGTGTGTCGAAATTCCGGAAGTCGCCAAGACCTTGGTCCTGACAGCTACATCCGGGCGCATCCCGAGGTGCGATAGGCGCACGAAGCTGATCACTTTTTCGCTCATGAACTCATTCCAAATTTGGCAAGGCCACCCGTATCCGCTCGGCGCGACTTGGGATGGACAAGGCACCAACTTCGCGCTGTTCAGCGAGCACGGCGAAAAAGTGGAGCTTTGCCTTTTTGATCCTGCCGATCCCCAGCGGGAAGTCGCGCGCCGGCGGCTTCTGGAAAAGACCGATCATGTATTCCATGGTTATCTTGCCGATGCGACGCCCGGAATGCTCTACGCCTACCGGGTGCACGGGCCGTGGCAGCCCGAGGCGGGCCATCGTTTCAACGCCAGCAAGCTTTTGCTTGATCCTTATGCGAAGGCGATCACGGGTGGTTTTGTCTGGCAGGATGAGATGTTTGGCTACCGCATGGGCGGCAATGAAGACCTCGACATGGACGACCGCGATAACGCGGCGCTCATGCCGCGCTGTGTCGTGGTGGATGACGCGTTTGATTGGTCCGGTGATCGCCGGATTAATCGCCCGATGGCTGAGACCATCATCTACGAGGCCCATGTGAAGGGCTTCTCCAAGCTGTGGGAGGCGCTGCCGGAAAACTTGCGCGGCACCTATGCTGGTCTCGGATCTAGTGAAGCGATCGCCTATTTCAAAAAACTCGGAATCACCGCCGTCGAGGTGCTGCCCGTTCATCAATTCGTGAACGATAGCTTCCTCGACGGCCGGGGGCTGACTAACTACTGGGGTTACTCGTCCATTGGCTACTTCGCCCCCGAGTCACGCTATTCGGCAAGTGGTACGGCAGGGCAGCAGGTGGCGGAGTTCAAGGGGATGGTGAAGCAACTGCACGGGGCGGGCATCGAGGTCATCATGGACGTCGTCTATAACCATACCGCGGAAGGCAATCATCTCGGACCGACACTAAGTTTCAAAGGCATCGACAATGCGAGCTACTACCGCCGCGTGGCCGACTCTCCGCGCCATTACATGGATTACACAGGCACCGGCAATACTCTGAACATGCAGCACCCGCGCGTGCTCCAGTTGGTAATGGATTCGTTGCGTTACTTCGCCACCGAGTGTCGCGTGGACGGTTTTCGTTTTGATCTGGCATCCACGCTCGCGCGCGAGCTTCACGAGGTGGACAAGCTCGGCGGCTTCTTCGACATCATCCATCAGGACCCAGTACTCCAGCGCGTGAGGCTGATCGCCGAGCCGTGGGATGTGGGAGAGGGC
>JBAVML010000557.1:0-18936 GCA_049690035.1 Chthoniobacteraceae bacterium | reverse complement strand
CATTGCAGCAGCGCGATCGGGACGCCGCTGATCGCGGCGACCGCGGCGCGGGCTTCGTCGAGCGTGGCCATGCCGGTGGAGAGGATGATCGGTAAGCCGTGGCGCGCGAGGTGGGCGAGAAAGGGCAGGTTCGTGAGCTCGCCGGAGGAGACTTTGAACGCGGGAATGCGCATTGCGGCGAGGAGATCGGCGCTCGCTTCGTCGAAGGGCGTGGAGAGGAAGGCGATGCCACGCTCGGTCGCGTGCTGCTGCAGCGCTTGGTGCGCGGATTCGTCGAGTTCGAGGCGGCGGAGCATTGCGTGCTGCGACTCGGCGGCGCTGGTGGCGGCCTTTTGATAATCGGCCTTCGGCGCGGTGGCGCTGACGAGGCGGTCGGCGCGGAAGGTCTGAAACTTGATCGCATCGGCGCCGGCGGTGGCCGCGGCGTCGATGAGTTGGCGGGCGAGTGCGAGGTCGCCGTTGTGATTCACGCCGGCCTCGGCAATGATGAAGCAGGGTTCGCCTTCACCCACGCGGCGCGGACCGATCTGGAAAAATGCGCTCACGGTTTGAAGCGGTCTTCGATCACGCTGCGGCGCGCGGGTTTCACGATCAGCGCGGGAGAACGGCCGAAGACGACGGAATTCGCGGGCACGTTTTCCTCCATGATCACGGTGCCGAAGGAAAGTGCGGCGTTCGCGCCGATGGTGCAGTCGCCGATGATCGCGCTGCCGCCATACATCGCGACGCCTTCGCCGAGCGTGGGGTAGGTGCCGTCGAGGTTCGAGCCGACGGTGCAGTGCTGATAGACGACGAAGTAATTTGAGTAACGCGCGCGACCGAGGATGGTGCCGAGCGGGTGCGAAAAGAGGAACACGTCGGGCAGTTCGACCTCGTAAAAGGCGTCGATGGAATGGAGCGCCTTGTTCAGCGCGTAGAGCTTCGCCGCGAGCGCGGGGTCGTCTTTGCGGACGAAGAGCGCGCGGCCGACGAAGTAGAGGAACATCGCATACTGATCGGTGTGCAGATGATCGAAGCGGCCATCGGTGAAGTATTTTCCGCGCTGCCGGGCGATGCAGTAGCCCATCCGGTCGAGCGCATCGCCGACGGCGGGCTCGAGCGCGGCGGGGGCGACTTCTCCATCGGGAAAAAAGTGGCCGAGCTGCCGCGCGATGTAGGCGGCGAATTCGGATTTGCTGAGCGTTTTCACCAAGTGGTCCAGCCGCCGTCCACGATGAGATTCTGGCCGGTGACGTAAGCGGAGAGATCGCTCGCGAGGTAGGCGACGGCGCCCTTGAAATCTTCCTCGGTGGCCATGCGCGCGAGCGGGCTGCGGCGGAGGTAACGCTCGCGAAATTGTTCGGGCTGGCCGCGCTCGACGCCGCCGGGGGTAATCATGTTCACGCGCACGCTCGGGGCGAGCGAGGTGGCGAGCCAGCGGGTGAATTGCAGCAGGCCGCCTTTGCTCGCGGCGTAGGCGGCGGGGTTGCCGAGCGACGTGCCTTCGTAGAGTCCGAGGTCGGGGCCGACGATGCCGTAGATCGAGCCGATGAAGATCACGCTGCCGTGTCCGCTCGCGGTGAGCACGGGCGCGGCGGCCTGCGTGAGATTGAAAGCGGAAGTGAGGTTCACTTCGAGCGCCTGGCGCCAGGTGTCAGAGCGTTGTTCGGCGAAAGGAACGGCCCAGCCGCTCAGGCCGGAGGTGCCGACGAGCGCGGCGCTGTGGACGATGATGTCGAGCGAGCCGAGTTCGCGGACGACGTGATCGGGAACGGCGCGGAGGGCGGGTTCGTCGACGAGGTCGAGGGCGATCGGTAGCGTCTTGATGCCGCGCTCTTTCTCCAATGCTGAAGCGGTCGCGGTGTCCTCGTGGAGATCGAGAATGGCGAGGTTGGCGCCAAGTTCGGCGAGCGTCGAGCAGATGGCGCGGCCGATGTGGCCGGCACCGCCGGTGACCAGCGCGGTGCGGCCACGGAGGGAGCTGAGTTCGGCGAGGGATTTCATCTGCGGGAGAGGAGGAACTCCGCGAAGTCGAAGTCGAGCTGCGTATCGATGTCGAGCGCGCGCTCGGGTGGGACGATCACGGCCTTGGTGCGCCCCGCGAAGACGCCGAACTCGCGCAGAATGAACTCCGGTCGCGCGGCGTAGGCGACGGTGGTGACGTCGTAAACGGCGGGCGCGTCCTGGCGGCGGGTGATGGCGCCGGTGGGCGGGATCACGAGCTGGGCGGTGCCGTCGGCGGCGCGGGTGATCATGTTGAAATAGGGATTGCGATGCGCCTCGGTGGCGGTGATGGCGATGTCGCAATCGCCGGCGAGCAGGGTCTCGATGCAGGCGTCCACGTCGGCGACGGCGCGGAGCGGAGCGGTGGGCGGGAGGCTGACGAAAACGTCGAACGGTTCGGCGGCGAGGTCGGTGATCGCATGGCGCCAGGCGAGCCACTCGGGCGCGGTGTCGGTGGCGAGTTCGGCGGGGCGGATGGCGGGGACTTCGGCGCCGTTGGCGCGGGCGATTTCGGCGATTTCGGGGTCGTCGGTGGAGATGATGACGCGGGAGATGTGGTGGCTGGCGCGGGCGGTGTCGATGGCGTGGACGAGGAGCGGTTTGCCGGCGAGCGGGCGGAGGTTCTTGCGCGGGACGCCCTTGGAGCCGCCGCGGGCGAAGATGAAGGCGAAAACTTTCGGCACGTGCTCTTTCGGGGAGAAGTTAGAGGTCCTTCGACAAGCTCAGGATGACAGCGTTTGGTTTTTGGATCGCCTTGCGGCGGCGATGACTTCGAGGACGCGCAGGCCGTCTTCGCCGGAGATTTCCGGCTGGCGGCGAGTGCGGGCGCAGTCGAGGAAATGACGGAGTTCTTCGAGATACATCGCGTTCCGATCGGCAGTAGCGGCGAGAAGGTCGAGAGTTAGCGTGCCTCCGGTGCCGATGAGACGGCAGACGCGGCGGGCGGGACGCTGGCGGAGATCGAGGTGAATGGTGCCGAGAATGCCGTTGCGGAAGCGGAGTTGGAGATCGGCGGTGTCTTCCACGTCGAGGCCGAGATCGCCAAGGGTGCCGAGCTGCGCGGTGACGGATTCCACTTCGCCACCGAACCATAGCGCGGTGTCGATCTCATGGCTGAGTTCGAGGAGCGCGCCACCGCCGAGTGCGCGCTGCGCGGTGACGCTGTTGCGGTAATTGGAGCCGGGACGCCAATCGGCGAGATGCTGGCCGACTTCGGTGTGGATGTGGAGCAGGCGACCGATCTTGCCCGCGAGCACTTCGTCGCGCAGGGCGCGAAGCGGAGCGAAGTAACGCAGGCAATAGCCGACCATGAGCGGCGTGCCTTTTTCGCGAGCGAGGGTGAGCAACTCGGTGACACCGGCGAGGTCGTGCGAGAGTGGCTTTTCAATGAAGAGCGCGACGCCGCGGGCGGCGAGGGCCGTGGCGACTTCGATGTGCTGCGGGGCGGGCGAGCAGATGAGCGCGGCATCCGGTGCGAAAGCGAGCGCGGCTTCGAGCGTGGTGACTTGCGTTTCATCGAGCGTGGGATCGACGGCGCGGCGGAGGAGGCAGACTTCGGCGGTGGGTTCGAGCTGGCGGAGATTCGTGACGTGCCGCCGGCCGATGCTGCCGAGGGAGACGATGAGGATGCGCATTTTCGCCGACGCGAGATTCTAGCGGATGAAAATGTTTCGGCGGGGGCGCCGAAACCAACACGCGGGGCGCGTGCGCTACCCGGAGCTTGCGGCTTCGCGGATGTAGCGGTGGACGGCGGCTTCGCGGTCGGGGGTAGCGCTTTTCATGAACGGCTCGAAGAGTTCGGGCGAGGTGCCTTTGGCGTCGAGTTCGGCGAGCGGCGTGACGGTGAGATCCACGGGATGCACGGGCGCGCCGTGGCGCTCGGCGAAGTGGAAGTAGTTCATGTAAAAGAACTCCTCGACGTCGGCGGGGTCGATCTTCACCTGCAGGGTGTCGGCGTGGCGGATGAGGTCGTCGTATTCCTCGATGGTTTGCGCGTGGATGTTGAAAGGATAGGCGATGTGCGGGTTGTCGCCGGCATTCACCACGGGCACGCCCATCGCGGCGAACTCGTGTCCGGCGGTGCCGTGCATGGTGAACATCGCGCAGATGCCTTCCTCGACGAGCTGGCGATTCGATGCGGAGGGCTCGAGGAATGTGATCTTCGGGAAACGCTCCTTGAGTTCGCCGACGGCGCGATGATTCACCTCGTTCATGTGCTCGCGGCCGCGCAACCGCACGTTGGGATGCGGCTTCACGTACCAGTCGAAATCGGTCTCACTCGCGCGGGTGAGCAGATGCGTCATCCACTCCCAGCAATCGTCGAAGAGCATGCGGCGGTAGCCGTGGACGCCGTCGCAGAAATCGTTGATGAGCACGAGCGCGCGGGGGCGGCCATTGTCGGGCATGAGGCGCTCGGCGGTGGCGGGTTGGTAGGCGGAAACGCTCGCGAGAATCTTGTGATCGATCGCGCCGGAGAGCCGCGCATTCAACGCCTCGCGAGCACGAGCGCGGGCACGCTGCTGTTCGTCGGGGGTGAGTTCGGCGAAGAATTCGCGGAAGCGGGAATACGGCCAGCGCGTGGGGATCGCGCCGGGGTCGAAATCCAGCCGCGTGAGCAGGAACGCGGGATTGTAATAGACGAAGTAAATTGGGATGCGCGCGAGCGAGGCGAGGCGGATGAGCACGCCGCACTGGCTGTAAACGGTGTGATCGGGGATGACGGCGAGGACCTTGTGCGCGGCGAGATAATTGCGGCACGCGTAGTAGATGAGGAGCGTGTCGAGAATCTTGGCGCGCAGTTCCGGGTCGTCGATCTGCACGGTGTGGCGCGGGACGTAGCGAAGATAGGTGTCGTAGATGAGGTCGCCGAGGCGGACGCCTTCCACGGTGATGGCGAGCACGTCGGCCTTGGTGCGCAGGGCGCGGAAGATTTCGTCGGCCTGCTTTTCCGCGAGCGCGCGCTGCGGGGCGGCTTGGGCGTGGGTGAGCCCGAGTTCGGCGCCGAAGGAAGCGTAGAGGGTCTTCGCGCCCTCGGACATTTTCTCCTGAAAGCAGAAGCTGCGGACCGCGGCGGCGTGCGGCTCGGCGAGTGTGTTGGTGACGTAGCCGTAGGCGAAGATGGAAGGGTTCCAGCCGAAGATGCCAACGAGGACGACGCCGCTCTTTTCGTCGGCGGGGCGAGCACCCCATTTCTCGCGATTCCAATCGATGAACGCCTGCGTGCGCGGGTCGAGCGGCTCGGGCGCCATGAAGCCGAGCTTGCGGCCGAGGGTGGCGAGCTTTGCGCGGACTTGGATCATCTAGGAAACGGCGGCGACCGGCGCGGGCGTGACGCTCGCGGGGGCGAAGTCGTCGAGGCGCCATTCGGCATCCACGAGGCAAACGCCGGCATGTTCGCTCGGCAGCACACCGGTGCCGAAGAAGTCGCCGCCGGCGACGTTGAACTCCGCGGCGTTGGCGAGCGCGTCGAGGACTTCACCGGCGCGCGGCTCGGCGGCGAGGATGTAGGAAAGTCGGTAGCTCGACGGCGGGAGTGGGACGCGTTGGAGGCGGCAGACGAAGACACCGGATTCCGGCAGCGGGCCGAAGGTCTGGCCGGTGAGCTGGTTGTATTGGGAAAAGACAGGTGCGTCGAACTCGGTGCGGAGGCGGATCACAGCATTCAGTCGCGGGAGCGGGCGGCGGGAGGGATTTTCGAAATGCAGGCACACGTCCACGTCCTGGCCGCTGGCGACGGTTTGGATCGGGTTGCCGGCGGTGTCGCGGAGCTCCACGGCGACGATGCGCAGGTCGCCGTTGCCGGAGCGGTCGCGGCGGTCGCGCAGGCAGCCGCTGGCGGGGCGGTCGGTGCTATTGGCGTAATGATGCAACGCCTCGTGCTGCGTGCCCTGAAAGACCACGCGCCCGCTTTCGAGCACGATCCCTTTGGTGCAGAGATTTTCCACGGCGGCGGCGTGGTGGCTGACGAAGAGCACGGTGCGTCCGGCGCGCGCGACCTCGCTGATTTTGCCGAGGCACTTTTGTTGAAACGCCTGATCACCGACGGCGAGCACTTCATCGATGACGAGAATCTCGGGATCGAGGTGCGCGGCCACGGCGAAAGCGAGGCGGACGCGCATTCCACTGGAGTAACGTTTCACCGGCGTATCGATGAACTTCTCGATGCCGGAGAATTCGACGATCGAATCGAAGATCCCTTCCACCTGCTTGCGGCTGAGGCCGAGGATGACGCCGTTGAGGAAGACGTTGTCGCGGCCGGTGAGTTCGGGGTGAAAGCCGGTGCCGACCTCAAGCAGGCTGGCGACTTTGCCTTTGATCAGGATGCGGCCCTCGGTCGGCGCGGTGATCTGCGAGAGGATTTTAAGCAGCGTGGATTTGCCCGAGCCGTTGCGGCCGATGATGCCGAGTACGTCACCGTCCTTCACATCGAAGGTGACATCCTTCAGCGCCCAGAGTTCGCCCTCGGTCTGCACGCCGCGCTCGGTCACGCGCGAGTTCGGGTCCTCGGTGCCGCGCCAGCGCGCCCAGCGCGACTGCAGCTCCTGGTAGAGCATCTTGCGGTTGATGAGACCGAGCTTGTAGCGCTTCGAGACGCCTTGGATCCGGATGACGTTCGACATTTAGACGGTATCCATCGCGGTCTTTTCCACGTGGCGGAACATGACGATGCCGATGAAAAAAATGACCGCGGTGATGGCCATGCTGACGCCGAGTTGCCACGGCTCGCAAATGCCGTAGCCGATGAAGGCGTAGCGGAAGCCCTCGATGATCGGCACCATCGGATTCAGCAGCATCCAGCCGCGATATTGGAGAGGAATATTTTGCAGCGGGAAAACGACGCAGCTCGCATACATCGCGAGGTTCACGCCGAATTGGATGATGAACGCCAGGTCGCGGAAGCGCGTGGTGAGCGCGGCCACGATGCAACCGACGCCGAGCGCGAGCGCGGCGATCTCCGCGAGCAGCAGCGGGAGGATGATCACGCGCCAGTTGGGGTGCACGGGCACGCCGCATTTCCACGCCACGGCGAACATCACGAGAAAGAGCGTAAACTGAATCAGAAAGGTCAGACCCTGCGTCACCGTCACCGAGAGCGGCACGGTGAGTCGGGGAAAATACACCTTCCCGAAAATGGCGGCGTTGGAGTTCAGCGTCGTGGCCGTCTTGATCAGACACTGCGAGAAGAACTGCCAGAGGATGATCCCCGCCATGAAGAACAGGAACTGCGGCACGCCTTTGGTCACGATCTTACCGACGCGTCCGAAGACGACCCAAAAGACCAGCGAGGTCATCACCGGCTGGGCGAAAAACCAGACCGGGCCGAGGATCGTCTGCTTGTAGCTGGTGACGAAGTCGCGCTTGCAGAAGAGGTAAATCAGGTCGCGATATTCCCAGACTTCGCGCAGGCGCAGGTCGAACCAGCCCTGCTCGGGCGTGATCACGGCGGACCATTCGCTCAGGTTTTCCGTAGTGGCAGGGGCGGGGTCAGACATTTTCAGGCAAGCTGCCGCCCTTGGCCGGTTGTCGTTTTTTCAACAAGACCATCAGGATAATTTGGGAGTTCGGGAGGCCCCGCCCTGGGAGGGTGGGCCTCGGAAAATGGGTCCGCTGCGCTGGGCTCAGACGGCGAGCGGATGGGGCATCACGGAAGGGACGGCCGCCACATCGACCTCCATATCCGGTGACTCGCCGAGAAAATCGATGAGAACCTCAACCCGCCGGCGGTCCGGGAGGACGGCGACGGCGCGGCCCAGCGACCGCAAATGCGCGGCCGCCATGTGCTGGCCCTTCGACTTGGACCGAAGACAATGCCAGCGGGGCTCCGATGGGTGGTGTTCCATGAATCTGGAATGGTTATGCACGGCTGGCAGGTGTGGCAAAACATTTCACCCCCCTGCCCGGTGAGCCTTTTCCATTGCCAGCGCTCTCTCTGTCTTCCTAGGGTCGCCGACTCGAATGCTTTCCGTCACGGTGCCCATCTGCAATGAAGCCGGCAATCTCGGTCCCCTCTACGACCGGGTGCGCAAGGCCATGGACCGGATCGGCAAGCCGTGGGAACTGATTCTCGTGGACGACGGCTCGACCGACGGCTCGGACGAGCTGCTCGACGAACTGGCCGACCGGGACAAACGCGTGAAGGTCATCCACTTCCGACGCAATTTTGGACAGACCGCCGCCATGATGGCGGGCTTCGATTTCGCCCGGGGCGAGATCATCATTCCGATGGATGGCGATCTGCAAAATGACCCGGACGACATCCCGCTCCTGCTCGCCAAGCTGGACGAGGGCTTCGACGTGGTCAG
Source organism: Chthoniobacteraceae bacterium (assembly GCA_049690035.1). Lineage (GTDB taxonomy): Bacteria > Verrucomicrobiota > Verrucomicrobiia > Chthoniobacterales > Chthoniobacteraceae > Chthoniobacter. The sequence continues at coordinate 10,651 of JBAVML010000557.1, read as the reverse complement.
CGGCTGGCGCAAGGACCGGCAGGACAATGCGATCAAACGCAACGCTCCGTCGATCATGGCCAATCGGCTGATCTCGTTCGTCAGCGGCGTGCGGCTGCACGACTTTGGATGCTCGCTGAAGGCGTATCGGCGCGAAGTCATTGAGGGCGTGCGCCTTTACGGCGAAATGCATCGCTTTCTCCCGATCTATGCCGGCTGGCACGGTGCGGCGATCACCGAAGTGGTGGTGCGGCACTATGCCCGCACGTCCGGCGACTCAAAATATGGCCTCGAGCGCGTGTTGAAGGTGGTGGCCGACCTGCTCACGGTGAAGTTCCTCGACCGCTTCCAGCAGAAGCCGATGTACCTCTTCGGCGCGGTCGGGCTGTTCTTCCTGCTCATCAGCGCGCTCACTTTTTTCGGGTCGATGTATTTCAAATTCTTCGCTGCGCACCCGAAGTCCTTCGTCGAGACGCCGCTCCCGCTCATCACCGCCGTCGCGGGCAGTGCGGGCATCATGTGCATCCTAATGGGCCTGCTCGCCGAGATGCTCGTCCGCACCTTTTTCGAGAGTCAGAACAAGAGCGTCTATCTCGTGCGTTCCGCGCGGAATCTGGAAGAGAAATGAGCACCGATCGCCGCTCCTTTTTCGCCTTTTCTTCATGTGCGGGATAGCTGGGTTTGTCGGCCAGGGCGATCGGACCGTCCTCCAGCGGATGACCGACGCCATCCGCCACCGCGGCCCGGATGCCGAGGGGCATTGGGTCAATGAAGAGAGCGCCATCTACCTCGGCCATCGTCGGCTCTCCATCGTGGATCTCGGTGGCGGCGCGCAGCCGATGTGGACACGCGACGGCCGGATCGGCGTGGTCTTCAACGGCGAGATCTACAATCATGCCGAGCTGCGCGAAGAGCTGAAGCAGTGCGGCTGCGAATTCCTTACCGACCACAGCGACACCGAGGTGCTGCTCCACGGCTACGCCGAATGGGGCGACGCCTTCGTCGAACGGCTCAACGGGATGTGGGCGTTCGTCATTTACGATCGCACGCGCCGGCGGCTCTTCGGCAGCCGCGACCGCTTCGGCAAGAAGCCGCTCTATTACTTCCACGAAGGCGCGACCTTCGGCTTCGCCAGCGAACTGCCTGCGCTGCTCGAGCACCCGCGCTGCCCGCGGGAGTTCTCGTCGCTCTCGCTCAAAAAATTCTTCGCCTACTGCTACGTCCCCGCCCCGCGCAGCATCTACGAGCGCGTGTGGAAGCTGCCCGGCGGCCACAGCTTCAGCTACGAGCTGGACGCGGTTGCCGCCATGGAGAGCAGCGGTCCGCTGCGCGGAAAGCTCACGGTTTGGAAGTGGTGGGAGTTTGTCCTGGAGCCGCAAAAGCCCGCCAGCGAGAAGGCGCTCTGCGAAGAAATCCGCGCCACTCTCGAACGCGCCGTGCAACGGCGGCTGATGTCCGACGTGCCGCTCGGCGTCTTTCTCAGCGGCGGGCTCGATTCCTCCGCCATTGCAGCGCTCGCCGCCAAGCACGTTCCCTCCGGCCAGCTCAACACCTTCTGCATCGGCTTCAAGGAAGCGTCGTTCGATGAAAGCAGTTACGCGCGACTCGTTGCAAAGAAGCTCGGCACCGCGCACCACGAGGAGATTCTCGACCTCGACAAGAGCATCGCACTGCTCCCCGAAATCATCGGCAAGCTTGACGAGCCCTTCGGCGACGGCTCTCTGCTGCCGACCTACCTGCTCTCGCGCTTCACCCGCCAGCACGTGACGGTCGCGCTCGGCGGCGACGGCGGCGACGAGCTTTTCGCCGGTTACGATCCCTTCCGCGCGCTGAAGAACGCCGAGCGTTACGCGAAGTTCATCAAGCGCCCGATGCACGAGGCGATCCGCCACCTCGCGGGCCGTCTCCCGGTGAGCCACGCAAACATGAGCTTCGACTTCAAGGTGAAGCGCGCGCTGATGGGCCTGAGCTACCGGCCCGAGCTCTGGAACGCGGTCTGGATGAGCGCACTCGAGCCGCGCGATCTCACCGAGCTTTTTCGCGAGCCTGCTGACGAAGAGGAGATTTACAGCGAAGCCATCTACGCCTGGGAAAGCTGCGCGCAGCCGAACCTCGTCGACCGCGCGCTGCAGTTCTGGACGAACGTCTATCTCCAGGACGGCATCCTCGCGAAGATCGACCGCGCCTCGATGATGTGCTCGCTCGAAGCCCGCTCGCCATTCCTCGACATCGAGGTCGTGGACCTCGCCCGCCGCATCCCGTGGCAGCTCAAGCTCCGTGGCGGCGAGACGAAGTGGATCCTGAAAAAAGCGCTCGGTCCGCTCCTGCCCCGCGAGATCATCGACCGGCCGAAAAAGGGCTTCGGCATGCCGATTGGTCGCTGGCTGCGCGAGGGAAAGTTCGATTTCGATCACACGCGCACCTTCCCGCACCTCGGCGGCATCACCTTTGCGAAGCGAAAAATCGCCGAGCACCAGAGCGGCAAGCGTGACGAACGCCTTTTTCTGTGGAGTTACTGGGTCCTCGCTGAGTGGTTGAAACGATGAAAGTCCTCGTCCTTTGCTACGAATACCCGCCGATCGGTGGCGGCGGCGGCAATGTGGCCAAGGCGGTCGCCGAGCAACTCGTCGCGCGCGGCCACGAAGTCCGCGTGCAGACCGCCGCGCTCGGCTGGCGCTCGACGCGAGAGACCATCGCCGGCGTGGACGTCTTCCGCACCGCGAGCCTGCGCAAGGTGCCGGACACCTGCACCGTCCCCGAGATGGGCCTTTACGTTCTCACCAGCTTCCGCGCGACGATGCGCCACATCCGGCAGTGGAAGCCCGATGTCATCCACGCGCATTTCGCGGTGCCGACCGGCCTGCTCGCGTGGGCCGTGCATTGCCTCACCGATGTGCCTTACGTTCTCACCGCACACCTCGGCGACGTGCCCGGCGGCGTGCCGGCGCAGACGGACAAAATATTTCGCCTCATCGGTCCCCTCGCGCGCCGCATCTGGCGCGACGCCGCGGCGACGACGGCGGTGAGCTCCTTTGTCCAGGAACTTGCCGAGACCGCCTACGGCCGCCCCGTGACCCGCATCCTCAACGGCATCGAACTCGGCGACTCTCCGCTTGAGCCGGTGGAGCCGCATTCACCGCGGCGGCTCGTTTTCATCGGAAGGCTGAACCCGCAGAAAAACCCGGTCTTCTTTATCGACGCCCTCGCGCGAATCCGCGATGCGACGTGGACGCTCACGCTCATCGGCGACGGCCCGCTCATGGGCGAAGTGCGAGCCGCCATCGCGCGGCACGGCCTCGGCAACCGGATCGCCCTCACCGGCTGGCTCCCGCCGCCGCAGGTTCACGCTTTCCTCAACCATGGCGACATTCTCTGCATGCCATCACTCAGCGAAGGCATGCCGATCGTCGGTATCGAGGCGTTGAAGTTTGGCCTCGCGGTCGTGGCCAGCGACATCCCCGGCCTGCGTGATGTGATCGATGACGGCGTGAATGGCTGCCTCGTGCCGCTCGGCGATCTCGAAGCCTTCGCCGCCCGGCTGCAGCGCTTGATGGAAAACGAAACCACGCTTGCGGCGATGAAACGCGCGAGCTGGGAAAAGGCCCGCCGCTTCGACCTCTCGTGCGTCGCCCACGAATACGCCCACATCCTGAAACAGGCCGCCGAATCGCCGACCACAGGGCAGCCGTCGCTCGCCACGGACTGACCCGATTTCTTCCCGCATGACTCCATATCAAATCCTCCAGCAGGAACTCCGCGCCGAACCGCGCAGCTGGCTGATCACCGGCGTCGCCGGGTTCATCGGCTCGCACTTGCTCGAGGCGCTCCTGCAGCTCGGCCAGCGCGTGGTGGGACTCGACAATTTTTCCACCGGCACGCCGCGCAATCTCGCCGACGTGCAGCGCCGAGTGGGCGAGGACACCTGGGCCCGGTTCACTTTTCTCAAAGGCAGCGTGACCGACATCGGCGTCTGCCGCGAGGCGAGCAACCACGCGGACTACGTGCTGCATCACGCCGGCTTCGTCTCCGTGCCACTCTCCATCGAAGATCCGGTCGCCTGTCACGACACGAACGTCACCGGCGCGCTGAACATCCTCGTCGCCGCGCGCGACAATCGCGTGCGCCGCGTGGTCTATGCCAGCTCCAGCGCGGTCTATGGCGACGACCCCGGACAGCCGAACGTCGAGCACCAGATCGGCCGGCCGCTTTCCCCCTACGGCGCGTCGAAGCTGGTCGGGGAAATTTACGCGCGGCAGTTTCAGCAGCACTACGCGCTCGAGTCGATCGGCCTGCGCTACTTCAATATCTTCGGGCCGCGGCAGAATCCGACGGGCGGCTACGCGGCCGTGATCCCGCACTGGATCACGGCACTGCTCCGCGGCGAGACGTGCCGGATCAATGGTGACGGTGGAATCACGCGCGACTTCTGTCCGATCGACGATGTCGTGCAGGCCAATCTCCTCGCCGCCACTTCGCGGCACGGCGACGCGATCGGCGAGGTCTTCAACGTCGCGCTCGGCGCGCGCACCACGCTGGACGAACTCTACGCGCTGATCGCCGCCAGGGTGTCCACCGTCACCGGTCGTCCCGCTCCTGCGGTGGAATATGGCGCAGCCCGCCCCGGCGACATCCGCCAATCCGGTGCCGAGATCGCGAAGATCGTCCGAGAACTCGGCTTCGCGCCGGAGGCCGGCGTGGAAGCCGGGCTCGACGAAACCGTGCGCTGGTATTTCGAACACCAAGCCCGCTAAGTTCCCGCCCATGTCCGAACAATGGCACGCCCTGAACCCCGCCGCGCGTGAGCAACTCACGCAGCGCGACTATTCGCAAAAATCTCCCGCCGAGCGGCTCGCCACCAGCGGGCTCGAAGCCGGCGAAGCCATCGCCAAACGCGCCGAGCTGACCGCCGCGTGGATTCCGGGCGTCGAGCTTTTCGGCCGCCGGATCTTCCCGCAGCGGCATCGCGGCTTCTTCGGCGAATTTGCGCGCCAGGGCGACGGACCGCTCGCCGCGATCGGCCTCTGGCCGAGGCAGTGGGCGACCGCGCGGATGTTCGGGACGACGGCGAAAGGCTTTCACATTCACCCGCCGCACATCCCCGAGGGAACGACGCCCGAAGCGTGGTTCCGCCGCCTCTTCGTTGACGAGCCCGCGAATTTCGCGCTGCGCCCGTACGATCGCGAGCAGTGGGACGCGATGTTTTTCGTCCAGGGTAATGTCGAGATGATCCTCGTCGATGAACGCGCCGGGCTGCCGCGGCGGGTCATGCGGTTCATCATCGAAGGCGACGACCAGCGCGGCGCGAACAATGCCGGCGTCGTCATTCCCGCCGGAGTCGCCCATGCGCTCCGCGCCGAGGGCGCGCGCGACACGATCATGGTCTATGGCACGAGCACGCAGTTCGAGCCGGCGTTCGAGGGCCGCATCGCCGACGCGGTCGAACGCGCGCCGCTGCCCGAAGACTGGCAGCGCTACATGGAAGGCGGCTCGCGCTGAGCCGTGCCGTCTGGCGCGCGATCCGCTATAGTCCTCTCATGCCGACCTACGTTTACGAGCCCTGCGAAGGCGACTGCAAAATCTGCGGCGGCAGCTTTGAGCTGAATCGCCCGATGGATCGCGAGCCGCTGACCACCTGCCCGCTTTGCAAGAAGGCCGTGCGCAAGGTGCTCGCGCCCTTCACGACGCCGAACAAATCGAAACCCCTCTCCGTGGTGGATGCAAAGAAGGCCGGCTTCACGATCTTCAAAAAGATCGGCAAGGGCGAGTACGAGCGGCAGTAACTAGCGGGGCGGTACTGGCTCGCGGGTGTAAATCTCAAACGCATCGGAGCCGGCGACGTATGCCCCTTGGTGCGTGTAGTGGGTCTGAATCCACGTCTTGGTCTTCACCGCCCAGACGCTGAAGCGTGACGCCTTGCTGCCGTTGATATCCCAGTCGCTGAGCACGATCACCGCGGGCTGAAATTTCTCGAAGCGCGCGATCGCTTCCGCGTCCCAATGCGTGGTGCGCGTGGCGTTGTCCACATAGACGTTGCGCTCGTAGGTCGGGCGGTTCGCGAGGAGATTGATGCCGGGCGAATACGGGTAGCAGGCGACGTAGTCGCGCGGGTTCGGAGCAAAGGCGCGGAGGAGCCTTTGAATTTCCGTGAGCCCGGCGCTTTCCCGTGAGGAGACGTAAACGCGGACGCCATTTTCGGCCGTAAAGAGTTTCGTACGTTTGTTGCGGATCGCGAAAGTCCCGGCCCAGCGGTCGGGCAGGATGCGCACGAGATAGACGGCGACGATGGCGAGAAGGAACGCGGTGAAGAGCGCGCGCCAGTTGCGCCAGTTCGCGACTCCGGTCCAGAGCAGACCGGCGGCGGCGGCGCTCGCGGTGAGGAAGCCCGGCATGAACTCCGAGAGATGCGGAACATCCGGCCGGAAGAAGAAAAACTGTGGGAAGGTACTCAGCGCGCCGCCCATCATTACGAGGATGGCGAGACCGCGTCGCTCGAGTTCACCATCGCGCCGGCGCAGGCCACCAACCCAGGCGAAGAGCCCGCACGGCACGAAGATCCCAATCGCCAGCAGCGGCGCATAGCAGAGGAAGACAAACGCTGGGCCGGAGTTCTGCCCGACTTTGGTCAGGCTTTTCAACGACGCCCGCTGGAGCGTTTGTTTGTCGGCGGGGGGCGCTTCTTCATCGGCGCCGTTCAATGCTGCGCGCCGCGGCGTCTGCGCATGCACCCCCGCATGCGCGGGAAGCGACGCGCGCGCCGGGGGACGATGGAACAGGCGCGTGACCGGTCGTTCGAGCATGCGCCACTTTTCGAGATACTGCTCCGCAAATTGCCGGTCGAAACCACGCCGCTTTGCATCCATCCACACTGGCCAGTGCAGCGCAGCGGCCGTCGCCAGGAGTAACACGAGACTCGTGAGCGCAACGCGCGCTCTTCCCGCAAACGGAGCGCTCCCGATGAGCAGACGAACGACGAGCAAAAGCGACCAGATCGCGAGGAAAAGCAGCGCGATGTCGATGCGGATGAGGAAGCTTAACCCGAGCACCACGCCACCAACGGCAGTCTCCCAAAACGCCGCGCGCGAGTTGGCCGGCGTGAGTGCGACCTGGAGCAGGCAGAACGTGTTCGCGACGGCGAGAAGCGGGATGTAATTCTTGAACGGCGAGCCGGGTATCAGCACGAGCACCAGCGCGACGAGGAACGCGAGCCACGGACGGCGCGTCGTTTTTTCCACGAGCAAAAATCCGAGCACCGCGGTGACGGTGGACAGCGCGAGGCAGTAGCCGCGGAGGAGGACGTAGCTGACGCCGAAGAGCTTGAACAAACCGACCACCGGATAAAACCACAGGACGTTGTAGTTGAGCACCACGTCCCTGAACGGCACCTCGCCATCGAGGAGCCGCTGCGCGCCGAGCGCTACGGTCTGGCCTTCGTCGCGAAAGCCAATGCCGTAACGCACGTAGCTCCCGTAATAGGCCAGCGCGACCGCGAGCAACACGACGATCCACGGCCAGCGCGCCTGCGCGAGCCGGCGCCAGCCGCTCCCCGGAGTGGGATCGTCAGCCACGAATCACGCGAGGGCCGAGGTCGCAGGTTCCATTTCCGTGCAGACCATTTGAAGGTATTCGCGATACTCGTTTTTGGGCAGCGCGCCGACGAGGGCGGCGAGCTGCGCGCGGTCGATCCAGCCCTGGTGAAACGCGATTTCCTCGAGGCACGCGACCATGAGGCCCTGGCGGTTCTGGATCGCCGCAATGTAGTTCGCCGCTTCGAGCAGACTGGCCTGGGTGCCGGTGTCCAGCCAGGCCATGCCACGCCCGAGCACCTTCACATGGAGCTCGCCGCGCTTGAGGTACTCGATGTTCACGTCGGTGATCTCCAGCTCGCCCCGCGGGCTCGGCGCGAGCTGCCGGCAGATGTCCACGACCTGCTCGTCATAGACGTAGAGGCCCGGCACCGCGAAGTGGCTCTTCGGGTGCGCGGGCTTTTCCTCGAGGCTGATCGCCTTTCCTTGCGCGTCGAATTCCACCACGCCGTAACGCTCCGGATCGCGCACCTGGTAGCCGAAGACGCACGCGCCTTTTCCGAGGCGCAGCGCATCGCGGAAGAAGTCGAGTTTTCCGTAGAAGATGTTATCGCCAAGAATCAGCGTGACCGGCGAGCCGGCGATGAAGTCCGCACCGATCAAAAACGCCTGCGCGATGCCCGCGGGCTTCGGTTGCTCGGCGTAGTCGATCCGCATCCCGAGCCGCGAGCCGTCGCCGAGCAGGTCGCGAAATTGCGGCACATCCTTCGGCGTGGAAATGATCAGCACCTCGCGAATCCCGCCGAGCATCAGCGTGGCCAGCGGGTAGTAGATCATCGGTTTGTCATAGACCGGCAGCAGCTGCTTGCAGGCGATGCGGGTCAGAGGATAGAGGCGCGTGCCGGCGCCGCCGGCGAGGATGATGGCTTTGCGAGTCATGGAGTCGTGTGGGTGCTCGAGTGTGCGGTGCGGATGGCCCAGGCTGCGAGCCGCGAAATGAACTCGGGCTCCACCGCGCGGCCGTGCTTGTGGAGGAGCAGAAAGCGGCCGTCGGCCTTGAATTGCGGCGCGAGCTCCGCGTGCAAGTCGGCGCTTCCTACTCTCAACCCGGCGCATTCGGCGGCAAGTTGCGCAATCACCGATCCAGGCAGGTGCGGGTTCTTGTCTTCGATGCTGGCGCTGAGCGTGACCCCGCAGAGCTTGCGCAGCATCCAGCCGCAGAGCAGCTCGCGGGAGGTCATCGCGTGCAGGTGCCGCACGCCGTCGCGGTCGATCCAGCGTCGGAGGAAAAGGGCGTGACGTGCCTGTTGCAAAAAGAACTCCGACGAGAGCTTCTGGCCGAGATCCTGGCGCCACACCTCGATGCGGCGGGCGATCTCGCGCTCCTGCTGCCATTCGCCCTCGAGCACCATGCCATCCGGCAGGAAACGCAATTGCGGTAGCGTGTTTTCAAAAGTCTCCGGCGCGGGAAGATTCGAGGCTTGCGCGACATAGATGCGCAGCGCGGGATTCGCGTCGCGGAACTGGCGCAGTTCCGCCTCGCTGCGCTCGCCCGTGGGCCACTCGTGAAGCAGACAGGCAAAGCCGGCACCGGGCACCGCAGGCGCCGCGCGCGGTTTGACGATCTTGTCGTAGAGCGCCTTGAGCGGTGCGACGGTCGTCTCGATGGCAAACTCGTTTTGCAAGCGCTCGCGCGCGGCTGCGCCGTACTGCCGGCGCAAATCCGGTGAGGCGAGCAGGCGGGCGAGCGCTTCGGCGAGGCCGTGCGGATCTTCGGGCTTCGCGAGCAGGCCGGTCTGGCCATCGATGATCTGTTCCGGCACGCCGGCGACCGTAGTGGAGACGACCGGCTTCGCGGAAGCCATCGCTTCGAGGATCACCGTGGGAAAAACATCGCTCGTCCCATTGCGATCCACGACGCACGGCAGCGTGAAAATGTCGCAGCCGCGCAGCCGCGCGAACACTTCCTCCTGCGGCAGCGAACCGGTAAGCCGCACCTCTGCGCTCAGTCCCGCCGCGTCGATCGCCGCCTGGAGCTGCGGGCGCAGCGGGCCTTCGCCGATGATTTCGCAGGCAAAGGGCAGCTTGCGGCGCCGGAGTTCCGCGCACGCGGCGACGAGGTGCTGGAAGCCCTTGAATTCAATCAGCCGGCCAATGCTCACGATGCGCGGAACGATGTTCGCCGTCGCCGTGGTCGGCGTCGGAAAGTTCGCGAGATCCATGCCGTTGAAAACTTTCACCAGCTTGTCGGTCGAGTCGGGGCAAAGCTTCGCGATCAAGCCGCGGCTGAAGTCCGTTTCATTCGCCACGAACTCCGCCTCGCGGCAGATTTCGCGGAGGAGATCGTTGTTCCCGAGGTCGAACATGAAATCCTGTCCGTGCGTGGTGATACTGAACGGAATGGCGCTCAATTCCTTGATGAAGAGCGCGGTCTGGGCGGCGCGGTTCGCAAAGTGGACGTGGAAATGGGTAATGCCCCGCGCCTTGAACAGATCCGCAAAGTAGAGCGCATTGCGCGCGCGCAGCGCCGCCTTGTAGTCCTTGCCGTAGCGGCGTTCGTGATCCGCGATGTATTTTTCGGGCCAGCGTGCGGTGCGTTTCGCGAGCTGCTCCCCGAGCCTCAGGATCTGCTGCGGCGGCGCGTAGTGAACCGGCGCCTTGATCCGCGCCGCGTGGCCATGGCGGAAGCTCGTGGGCGGCGGATAGATCGAATACAGCTCCAACTCCACGCCCATGCGCTCCAATGCAAGGATCTCCGTGTCGCAGAAAGTCTGCGACACGATCGGGTAGCGGGAGAAGAGATAGGCGAGCCGCACAGTCAGCTCAGTTTCGGAAGGCTGGCGTGCGAGGGGAAGCAAAATTCGGGATCAAGCACTCGCTGGAGCGGCGCCCGCCACTCGGTGGTTCCTACGGCGTCGCAAACTCAACATATCCGGTGGGAAAGCCTGAACCGCCGGGCATCGGTGGCCCGACGAACCAGCCGTAACCGCGTTGCGTCTTCTGGAAGATCGCGCCGTGGAATTTGCGGGATTGGGCCGACGCAGCGGCGGGAAGCGTGCCACTGAAAACGCCTGTCGCTTGGGTCTGCAGCGCGCTGAAGCCAACGACAGCCGGGGATCCTGTCCAGTGACCGAGCGCGCTGGTGACCG
>JBAVML010000556.1:0-1995 GCA_049690035.1 Chthoniobacteraceae bacterium | reverse complement strand
GTGTTGGTGAGGCTGTGGCCGCCGAGGTCGAGGATGACATCGGGCGCGGCGATGGTGAGGGCGTCGCCGGTGGCGGGAGCAAAGGTGAGATCGGCCTTCACGATGTAGAGGCCGGGCTTGGTGATGGTCTTGGGCACCTTGGTGATGGCGGTGGCCGCGACGGCTGGGGCCGCGGTCTGCGCCGCGACGGGCCGGCTCAGGCCGATGATGGTGAGGAGCAGGAGGCCGCGGACGACGGAAGAGGAGATCGAGGAAAACATGAGACGGGCAGGAACGTTCAGGATGAGAGGCGCACAGCAAATTGCACTACCGGGGCGAAGTGTATCGCCCGCCGCACGTTCGATCAAAGCTGCTTTTTCCCGCCCTCGCCCAAGCCTGTGATTCGGGCAGTTGTTCGTCCTCTGCCGATTTTCGGGGGGGCTGGTTTTCGCTGGTGGTGTGGCTGCGCGGGGCTTGCGCAACTCGGGAGCCGGCAGATTTTCGGGCTTGCACTGTGGCGGGACGGCTGCAGTCCAATCGGCGCCACGCATGGCTGACCGTTACGACCCTGAATCTGTCCTCTCCCGCCTGCGCGTGCTGCGGGAGGAACTGGCCCCCCGGCTGGAGGAGTTGCGCGCGCATGGCTGCGACGTGGACGCGTTTCTGGAGGATTGCGACCGGATGAGCGCGCTGCTGGAAGGTCGCAAGCAACCGGGATTCAACGTGAAGGCGTTCATCGCCCGGTTGACGGCTTTTACCGACGAGTTCAAGCAGACGGAACATCTCCACCGGCAGGCGGAGCTGGTGGGAGCCGTGGCGGCGCTGCCGAGCGCGGTGCAACTGCTGGGCGAGGCCGCCGCGATCATGCGAGCGCATGGGGGACCGGGGGAATTGCGAACGGCGGCCGAGCTGGAAGCGCAGGCGACCGCGGTGCGCGAGCGGCTGGAGGAATGCAAGCTGCCGATGGGCGAACTTGCGGACGCCTCGCTCACGCTGGCGGCGCAAATCGCGGAGTTGAACCGGCGCAATCTTTTTCGGACGGCGGCCGCAGCGCTCTACTGGGAGAAGCAAACGCCGGAGTGGTGGGCGCAGTTGTCTCCCGAAGCGCGAGTCCGCCTCAAGGAACTCACGACGCATTGGCGCGAACGGCGGGAGGAAGTGCTCGGGGCGCTGCCGCTGGAGGATCGCCGGCGGCTGGAGGCGATGACGCTCGAAGATTTCAACCGTCCGGGTGCGTGCGAGCCGTAGTCGGTTCGATATCGGCTCGTTTCGCTCGTTCCTAGATTTGTAGGAGAAGGCGTCTGCCTTTTAGGAAAAGGTGTTCGCCATTCGCGCGCTGGCGTTCGCCTTTTAGGAAAAGGCGTTCGCCATTTACGCGTTGGCGTTCGCCTTTCGGGAAAAGGCGTTCGCCATTCGGGCGTGGGCGTCTGCCTTTTGGGGAAAGGCGTTCGCCATTCGGGCGTGGGCGTCTGCCTTTTGGGAAAAGGCGTTCGCCTTTCGGGCGTGGGCGTCTGCCTTTTGGGGAAAGGTGTTCGCCTTTCGGGCGTGGGCGTTCGCCTTTTCGGAAATGATGGCAGCGGGCGGGCAGCCGCTAGGCACCGCAGCATGGCGGCGGGGCGGGCGGTGGCTTATGCTGCGCTCATGTGCGCGGCACTCGAACTGAACCAAACTCGCCTCCGGCCCGGACAGCTCGTGGCGGTGTGGGGTCGCGCCGGGAAGGCACGGTATGTGTGGGCGGGTTTTGCGCGGCGCGAGAGTCTGGGCTGGTGGAAGCAGAAGGGCGGCGAGCTGGTGGATGTGCCGGCGGAGCGTTTCGCGGAGCGCTCGGATCGTGACCGGCAACTGCGCTGGGAGGCGCTGCCCTCGGGGCTGGTGGTGCGCGGGATCATCGATCCCCACGAGGGACAGCCGCTGCTGAAGATCGTGACGCGCGCCTCGACGACGGAGGAGCTGGCTCGCTTCGAACATCCACGGATGCCGCTGCTGGAGCCGCCGCTGATCCGCGCGGAGCTGATC
>JBAVML010000555.1:0-4736 GCA_049690035.1 Chthoniobacteraceae bacterium | reverse complement strand
GTGGCCATGCCCTGCACCCAGCACACGTCATCGGCGATCTCGCGATGATGTGGCAGCAGCTCGCTGAGCGTCATGCCGCACTGGCCGACGCGCTCGAATTTCCGCGCGCTGCCGAGCAGCTTTTCGTTGCCCTTGAGGAAGGCGAAACGTTTCCCCTCCATGAAGCTCGGCGGCGGAGTCTGGCCGGTGAATTCGCGGAGCTTTGGCTTCTCGTCGAAAAGTTCGAGCTGGCTCGGGCCGCCGGCCATGAAGAGGTAGATGACGTTCTTCACCTTGCCGGGAAATTCCGGCGGACGCGGCGCCATCGGCTCGGCGGGATTCGGCTTCGTGACCGCGCCGACGCCGTCCTCGGCGAGCATCTGATTCAACGCAATCGCGCCCAGTCCGACGGCGCACCGGCCGAAGAAATGCCGGCGCGTGGTGTCGTGCGCGAAACGGCGATCGGCCTCGGCGATCTGCTGTGGCGTGAGAGTGGGCATGGGAAACGTGGGCGGCGATCGAGCAACCCCGAACGACGGCCGGAACTTAGCACGAGTCCGCACCGGGCGTCCACGGACCGGACTTAGTGATTGATGCAGCGGGAGATTCATGGAAAGTGCGCATCCCCGCTCCGCCATCCCTTTACCTCCGAGTTTCTCCATGATTCTGCTCCCTGCCATCGACCTCATGTCCGGCGAAGTCGTGCGCCTGCGCCAGGGCAAGGCGGATCAGAAAACGGTGTATTCCAACGACCCGGCGACCTTTGCGCAGCGCTGGGAAAACGAGGGCGGCGACTACCTGCACATCGTCGATCTCGACGCAGCCTTCAGCGGCGAGCAGCGGAATCTCGATGCAGTCCGCGCGATCACGAGTGCGATCTCCATTCCATGCGAACTCGGCGGCGGCATCCGCACCACCACGGCGGTGCAGCGGGCGATCGACGCCGGCGTGTCCCGCGTGATCATCGGCACGCGCGCGGCGGAGTCGCTGGATTTCGTGCGCGAGACGGCGCGCGAATTTGGCAGCCAGCGAGTCGCGGTCGGCATCGACGCGAAGAACGGCCTCGTCTCGGTGAAAGGCTGGACCGAGGAATCGGCGCTGAGCGCGCTCGACCTCGCGAAACGCGCCGAGGACGCGGGCGCCGGCACGATCATTTACACCGACATCGCGACCGACGGCATGCTGCAGGGACCGAACTTCGCCGAGACGCAGAAAATGCTCGAGGCGCTCGATTGCCAGCTCATCGCCAGCGGCGGCGTGAGCAGCGCGGCCGATGTCGAGCGACTCGCGCAGATGCCCGGCCTCTACGGCTGCATCATCGGCAAGGCGCTGTATGATGGCGCGGTGAATCTCCGCGACCTCGCCGCCTTTTCGTCCGCCAACTGACCTTTCCCGCTCAACCATTTTCCCATGAAAGTCCTCTTCCTCGATTGCTTCTCCGGCATCTCCGGCGACATGACCGTCGGCGCGCTGGTCGATCTCGGCGTGAAACCGTCCACGCTTGAATGGGAGCTGTCGAAAGTCGATCTCGGGCATTTTCACATGCACTTCGACCGGCAGAAGCGGCAGAGCGTGGAGGGTGTAAAATTTGGCATCCACGAAGGCTCGACGCATACGCCGGATCAGGATGAACCCGCGCACAGCCACGAGCATGATCACAGCCATGGTGAAGAAGGACACGAGCACTGCCACGAACACGGCCATGCGCATTCGCACAGCCACGAGCACGAGCACGAGCACGAGCACGAGCACGAGCACGGTCACGCGCATGCTCACGAACACGAGCATTCCCACACGCACGAACACAGCCACGAGCACGGTGAGCATTGCCATCACGAGCACACCCACGAAGAGCACGAACACGATCATGATCACGGGAGTGAGGTGCACAGGCACGATCACCACGCTCACGGCCACACGCATGGACGCAGCCACCGTGAGATCCGCGAACTGATCGAGCACAGCGAGCTGTCGCCTTTTGTGAAGAAGCACGCGCTCTCGATCTTCGGCCGCATCGCCGAGGCCGAGGGCAAGATCCACGGGCAACCGGCGGCGGATGTGGAGTTTCACGAAGTCGGCGCGCTAGACTCGATCGCGGATATCGTCTGCGCCTGCGTGGGCCTGGAGGCGCTCGGCGTCGAGAAGGTGTTTGTCTCCGCGCTGCACGAAGGGCACGGCACGATCGAATGCGCGCACGGGACATTTCCCCTGCCCGCTCCAGCGACGCTGGAGATTTTGAAGGGAATCCCCCTCGCGGAGATCGACGAGACCCACGAACTGATCACCCCGACCGGCGCAGCGATCGTTGCGGAGTTCGGCACCGGCTTCGGCCCGATGCCGAAGATGAAGACCGAGAAGATCGGCTACGGCGTGGGCACGCGCGATCTCGCTTCACGCCCGAACGTGCTCCGCGCCGTGCTCGGCGAACTGGTCGAGGACTGAGCCATGCCCGGCGGCTACGAGACGGATACCGTCACCCTCCTGGAAACGAATCTCGACGATTGCCCGCCCGAGATTCTCGGCGCGGCGATGGAAAAGCTCTTCGCCGCGGGCGCGCTCGACGTGTGGTTCACGCCGATCCAGATGAAGAAACATCGCCCCGCGGTGATGATCTCAGTGCTCTGCGAGGAAGAGAAAGCCGATGCACTCGCCGACGTGATCTTCCGCGAGACGACGGCGTTTGGTCTGCGGCGTGACACGATCACGCGGCTGAAACTGGAGCGGCGCTTTGAGACCGTCACGACGGAGTTCGGCGACGTGACCGTCAAGCTTGGATTGAAAGACGGCGCGGTGGTGCAGGTCGCACCGGAGTTTGAATCATGCCGTGCGGTCGCAGAGCGGACCGGGACGGCGTTGAGAACGATTTACGACGCGGCTATTCGGGCGGGAAATTGAATAACTCGTCCGCGTCGCGTGAATTGGTGCGCGACCACGCGAAGCGTTGCGGAGATTAATTAGAACTCTTCTCGATACGGGCCAGAGTACACCGCTTCGGGCTTGAGATTGTGGGTGAACCTACGCCGCTGTAGCGAATAAACGTAGCTACGTGATCGGTCGTGTAGGAACGTCTGACCGTTAGAGCGTCCAACGAACGGTGCGCCGGGAGTTGGCTCGTCGAGAACACGTTCGACGGTAAAGAGCGGTGTTGGAGGGTTGACCCCGTGTTCCCGCAATGAAACTTGCCAGACCGTTCTCCCGACTTGCCCGCTTGTCCGATGGACCGTCCGGTTGAGCGTCCCAGAGGAATCTGCATTGAGTGCCTGCTGGGAGCCGGGCGGTATCAGAGCACCTTTCCACATCTTCGGCTCAGAATTGATTCGCTGGCACGCCGAGCAACTAAGAAAAATGACGAGCGTAACGAACCGGAAGACGCGCATGTGGCTGGCTACTCTGTTCGGCGCAGATCGTTAGTCACTCGTCCCTTCCCCTCACACATCCCCAGCGAATTCCCCGACCCGCCGGAACTTTGCGTAGCGCTCGGCGAGGAGTTGGTCGATCGGGAGTTTGCAGAGTTCGTTGAGGTGCCGGGTTACGGCGGCCTTTAGGTTGGCGATCGCGGCGTTGTGGTCGTGGTGCGCGCCGCCGAGGGGCTCGGGGATCAGTTCGTCGATGAGCTTCAGTTCGAGCAAATCCTTCGCGGTCAGCTTCAGCGCGGCGGCGGCTTCGGGGGCGTGTTTGCGGTGCTTCCAGAGGATTGCGGCGCAGCCTTCGGGGCTGATCACGGAGTAGTAGGCGTTCTCGAGCATGAGCACGCGGTCGGCGACGCCGATGCCGAGCGCGCCGCCGCTGCCGCCTTCGCCGATGACCACGGCGACGATGGGCGTGCGCAGGACCATCATCTCGCGCAGGTTCACGGCGATGGCTTCGGAGATGTGCCGCTCTTCACTGCCGATGCCGGGATAGGCGCCGGGCGTGTCGATGAGCGAGACGAACGGGAGCGAAAATTTTTCCGCCATCCGCATGTGGCGCAGCGCCTTGCGGTAACCCTCGGGATTGGCGCAGCCGAAGTTGCGTTTGATGTTCTCCTTGAGCTCGCGCCCTTTCTGATGGCCGACGACCATGCACTTACGACCTGAGATCGTAGCGAAGCCGCCGGGCATCGCCTTGTCATCCGCAAAGAGCCGGTCGCCGCGGAGCTCGACGAAGTTGTTGAACGAAAGCTGGAGGTAATCGAGTGCGTAGGGCCGGGCGGGATGCCGGGCGATCTGCACGCGCTGCCACGGCGTCAGGTTCATATAAATCTCGCGCTTGGTTTCATCGATCTTGCCTTCCATGCGCTGCACTTCGCTGTCGAAATTGATGTCGTGAGCGCGGGAGTGGCGCTTGAGGTCGGCGAGCTTTTCTTCGAGTTCGACGATCGGTTTTTCAAATTCGAGGGGCTGCAATTTCATGGCGGGGATTATTCGAGAGTCACGGGATTGCCCCGGACGAGCATGGCGCCGAGTTCCGCGGTCGCCTGCGGCGGAAGCTCGATGCCCGAGGGAGGCGCGGTGGTCTTGTTCGGATCGGCATTCTTCGGTGCCTCGGCGTAGAGTGTACAATGCTTGATCGTGACGGAGATCCAATGCGTCGCACTGGCGTATCCTTTGTCCGTGAAGATGACGCGGCTGCCGTCGTACCACGCGATCTTCTCGCTGACCTTGCCAGTCTGCTTGGGCTGGATCACGCCTTTCTTGTAGGGCGGGATTTGCGCGGGCCACTTGAGGATGGGGTATTGCTTAAAGAAGCGACCGTCGTTGTTGAGGATCAACTTGTTC
>JBAVML010000554.1:0-3012 GCA_049690035.1 Chthoniobacteraceae bacterium | reverse complement strand
GGGGTGGCTCTGCGAAAAACGGTCGCCCGCGCGCTAGCCGGCGGGCGTCAGTTGGGCGGGGTGGCGTGTGCTGCAGGACCGAAACGCGAACCGTCCGCGTGGGCTTCGGATTTCTTTTTCACCGTCGCACGCATTCCCGGCTCGGCGAGCACGGCCGCGCGAGACCTGGGGGGATTCTCAAGACCGACGACTCAGCCGACGCGCCGCGCGGGCAGCGTCGGCACCACGAGCGGCCGCGACCCGCTCATGCGGCCCCGTGCAGGGGAATCCCTTTCTCAGCGGCTACTTTGATCAGCGCTCGAAGTTTAGCGAGCTGGGTTTCGGTCGATTCGATCATCCATCCAGCCGGCACCGGTTTCAGCGCTTTGGCCGCGACGAAGAGGCGATTGCCTTCGGCCTCGTCGCCGAGACCAAGGGCGGCTTCGGCGAGCGTCGCGTACACCCAATAGATGTTATCGGGCGTCTGCTCTTTTCCAGGCTCGTTCGCCGCCTTCAACCACGCCGCGGCAATCTCCCACCACGAGGTCGGCGTCGAAGATGCGCTCGTACATCGGCTTGTCGATCACTCCCGCGTGAGTGATCTCATCGGCCCGCACACACTCCACCCCTGCAGCTTCAACCGCGGGCTTGATGAGATTTTGATAACTCGCGTCGAGGTCGAAAGTCTTGCCGGTCTCGAAATCAACTTTCTTGCCGAAACCCATGACGACAAAGCAGGTCTTTTTGTCGGGCATAAACGGAGGCGCTTATTGGTTGTTGATGTTTCTCCGCGTTAAGCCGGAAAGCCGGCCAGGTGCGCGGCCTGGACTCTTTGCGCCGCCACCGCCTTCCCGACTTCCTGCATCTCGCCGATGTGCTCGACTGAATCCATCTGCTGCACGTGTGCCGGCACGATGTTCGGCAGACCGAGCGCAGTGAGCCCTTCGCGCGAAAGCTCGGCGTTGTAGCGGGCATAAGTGAAAAGCTTGGGCACGTCCTTGATCCCCTGGCCGATGACCGTGCCGATCTCGCGATCGAGCGGACCGCCGGCGAGACATTCGCCGAACGTGCGGCAGAGAAAGTCTTGTTCGCTCAAGGCCGCAGCCATGAGTGCCGAGGGAATATTGCTCGCGTTGTAGAGCAGATTCATTTCCTCCGGACTGAGATTGGCCTTGGCGTTGGCGCTCGCGCCCGTGCCGACGGAGACGAGCAACATCTTGTCTTTGCCCGTGGGCCAGCCGAGCCGATAGGCCTCGCTGGTCGCCATGAGGAAAAGCTGGAAGGCCGGATTGTTATACATCGTCACGCCGCCATCCACGAAGACGAAGTCATGCTTGCCAACCACCACTTGCTCGGGCGGGAAGTAAGTGGGCGCCGCGGTGCTCGCGCGGACGAGTTGCCAGAGCGGCAGGAGAAGATTGCAATCGGGACGCGTGCGATCGTTGTACTTCGCGGCGGGATTATTCGAGAGCGGCCAGGGGGAATCCGTCGTAGCATTCCGTAACACGATCAGGAGCAGCGAGCGCAGCTTGTCGCTGCCGAGCTGGGTGTCTTTGCCGATGATGTCACGGAGCATCTTCGCGAGGCTGTCGTCGCTGAACTTCGTGCGGAAGCGATCCCACAGCTTTGCCTTCTCAAACATTTCCGCGCCGCTCTTGAGATAAAAGGCGCGGATCTCCGCCATGCTGAAGCCGAGCGCCACCAGCGTGGCAATAATCGCCCCGGTGCTGGTGCCGGCCACGTAGTCGAAGTAATCGGCAAGGACGAGTTTCGGCTTGCCGCTGCTCGCGCGCAGGTCGGCTTCGATTTTCGCGAGGATTTCCACGGCGATGATGCCGCGGATGCCGCCGCCGTCGCAGGCGAGCAATTTACGGGGACCGGTTTTTTGGAGTTTGTCTTGGAGGCTCATTGGATGACTCGGGTTAGTTGGGTTGGATTTGAAAAGAAGGAGCGCGCGCGGGCCCTTTCAGCGCTGCCGGGAAGACGCTGGGCTCGATGGCTTTCCCCACTCCATCGGGAATCGCCGCCTTGCAGCAACTGAAGGTGATCACGCCAATTCTGCTGAGGGTCGGCATGGCAAAACCTCTCACACGGAAAAAATCGCCGCTCTCACCATGGCAACCCGCTTGGATCCAGAAACCAAAACTCAGTCCGCAATCGCTCATGGCGTTTGGAATTAGCGCCCCGCCCGATCGGCTGTCACGGCAAAAATGCTGATTAGTCTTTCTCCCGTTCGCCACATTTCCTCCTCGTGATTCGGGGCCGGACCATGTTTCCATCCCGCCGCCGAAGGTCTCCCATGCCCGCAATCCCCGGCGCACGCACGTTTTCCCATCGATGTCCCAAATCAAACGCGCCCTGCTCGTCCAGTTCTGCGGCCTTGTCGTCGTCCTCATCTTCGGCGCATGGGCGATCCATCATTTCCCGGTCACGCACTACCTCACGCGGGCGCAGGAGAAAATCGGCGCGATGCAATTTTGGGGTGGTGTCCTCTACCCGCTGCTTTACGCCGCGTGCAATGTGCTGCTTCTGCCCGGCGGCATCCTCGCCATCGGCAGCGGCCTGTTCTTCGGCCTATGGTGGGGGGTTTTTCTCAATGTCGCCGGGAATGTCACCGGCGCCGCGATTTCATTCCTGATCAGCCGCAAGCTCGGGCGCGGCTGGGTCGAGAAGAAATTCTTTCAGCATCGGAAATGGGTGGCGCTCGACGCCGCCATCGAGCGCGACGGGTGGAAGATCATCTTTCTCAGCCAGGTGCACCCACTCTTTCCCTCCAGCCTGCTGAATTACCTCTACGGCATCACCCGCATCCGCTTTGGCACCTGCATGCTCTGGATCGCGCTCGGTCAGGCCCCCGGCCTTTTCCTTTACGCCTACCTCGGCACCCTCACCCAACTAGGGCTCCGGCTCGTGCGCGGGCAGACCCATCCGCACCCGATCGAGTATGTCATCTGGATCGGCGGCCTCGTCGTCACGCTCGCCACCACCACCGCCCTCGCCCGCATCGCCCTGCGGCTCTTGAGTGAGATGGAG
>JBAVML010000553.1:0-4305 GCA_049690035.1 Chthoniobacteraceae bacterium | reverse complement strand
TTCCTTGGCCGCTTGCTTGGCTTCTTCGATTTTCGCGCCGGCCGTGGCTTTGGCTTCGTCGGCTTTGGCTTCGATGGTGGCTTTCGCGTCATCGGCCTTGTCCTTGATCGTCTCAGCGACCTCTTTTTTCTCACAGCCTGTGAGCGCGAGGACGGCGGCGCTAAAAATGGCAATCGGGGTGATTTTTTTCATTAGTTTTTTCGTTTAGGGGTTTGGGTGACGCTCGATGGGGAAACCGAGCTGTTTCGAGGCTGGTTGCCTCGATCATTTAAGTCAACCCTCGGGGGACTCATTCCAAAGGGGATGGCGGAGCGCCGCGCCGCGCTACTTCGAGAGCAGGCGCTCGAGCAGGCTGTTGAGCCGACCGAGCATCGCGCGCGGATCTTCCAGCAGACCGGCGGAAACGAGCGCGTTATCGAAGATTTGCGCGGAGACTTCGCCCGCCAGCGCGGCGTCGCTTTGCCGGATGGAATTGAGCCGTACCATCATCGTGTGATCGGGATTGATCTCGAGGTCGGGCTTCCCTCCGGCCATGTCCGGCATGTCGTCGCGGTTCATCATCTTGATCATCCGGCGCATGCTGGCGGTCATCGTCGGATCCGAATCCACGGCCACCGCCGGGCTGCCGACGAGGCGCTTGGAGATGCGCACTTCGCCGACGCGGTCGCCGAGCTGCTCCTTGATGAAATTGGCGAGTAACCGCGCGTCGTCGTCGCTCAACGCGTGCGTCTTTTCCTCGAGCTTGAGGTCCGCCTTTTCCGCGGCGATCACGCGCTTCTTGTCGAACTCGCGCAGGTGTTCCATGACGAATTCGTCGCGCGCATCGGTGAGGAAGAGCACCTCGAGTCCCTTCTCGCGGAAGACTTCATAGTAAGGGCTCGCCTCCGCGGATTCGCGACTCGGTGCGAGCAGGTAATAGATCTCCTGTTGCTCCTCCTTCATCCGCGTCACGTAGTCGGTCAGCGAGGTCGTCTTGCCCTTTTCGGTGTGCGAGGACTCGAAGCGCAGCAGCTTCGCGATCGCCTCCTTGTGCGACCAGTCGGTGGCGATGCCTTCTTTCAGGCAATGCCCGTGCTGCGCGAAAAACTTGTCGAACTTCTCCGGGTCCGCCTTCATCTCCTCGTCGAGCCACTTGAGCACGCGCTTGGTCAGCACTTCGTTCAGCTTCCGCAGCAGCGCGCTGTCCTGCATCGTCTCGCGCGAGATGTTCAGCGGCAGGTCCTCGCTATCGACGACCCCGCGGAGGAAGCGCAGCCACTCGGGGAAAAGGTTCTTCGCCTTCGGCTGAATGAGCACCTTTTTGCAGTAAAGATTCACCTCGCCGTCGCCGCGCGCCAGCGTGAGATGCTCGAAGCTTTTCGCCGGGACGAAGAGCAGCGCCTGGATGGCGAGCGGCGCGTCGGCGGTGAAGTGCAGGCGATAAGTTGCGGGCTCGGAGTCGTGGCCGACGAACTTGTAGAAGTCGTCGTATTCCGCGTCGGTGATTTCCTTTTTGCTCCTGGTCCAGAGCGCCTGGACGGTGTTCACCGTGTTGCCGTTCAGCTCGATCGGGAATGGGACGAAGTTCGAGTAGTGCTTGATGATGCGCTCGATGTTCAAGGCCTGGGCAAACTCCGTGTCGCGCAGTTGCACCACCACTTTCGTCCCGCGAGAGAGATCGCTCGCGGGTTCGATTTCGTAGCCGGTCTTGCCGTCGCTGGTCCACATCCAGCCTTGCTCGCCGGGCTGATAGGAGCGGGTGAAAACGGTCACCTTTTCCCCCGCCATAAATGCCGAATAAAAACCGACGCCGAACTGCCCGATGAGGTGCGCGCTGTCCGCGCCGCCCTCGGCGCTCGCCGCTCTCGCCTTGAGTTGCTCGAGGAAGGCCTTCGAGCCGGAGTGCGCGATGGTGCCGAGATTGTCGATCAGCTCGCCGTGCGTCATCCCGAGGCCGGCGTCGGTGAAAGTGATCGTCTTAGCTTGGTCGTCGGTGGAGACGGTGATCTTGAGCGGGGCGTCGGGCTCGAAGATTCCGGTTCCCGAGGTTTGCAGGAACTTGAGTTTCTCCGACGCATCGGCGGCGTTCGAGATGAGTTCGCGGACAAAGATTTCTTTGTCCGTGTAGAGAGAGTGCGTGACGATATCGAGCAGTTGCCCGATTTCGGCCTGGAAGGCGTGCTTTTCGGTCGTGGTGGACATAGGGCGTGGAATCTACGGGCGCGACTTGCCTTCGGGCAAGAGCAGGGCAACTCTGCGCACCGAAAAAAATTCGGCTCCGCCGCGTCTGAAGCTGATCGTCGCGCGTAATCCGGCCAATCAAACTGACACCCACCCAACCACTCCATGATCGACGAACATCTACAGGAAGAGGCCGCGCTCTACGCGTCGGGAGCGATGTCGCAATGCGAGCGGGAGGAATTCGAGCTGCTCCTTCACTTTAACTGCGAGCTCCGTAGCCTGACCGACCGTTTGCACGAAACCGTGGCGGCGACCCTCCTTGCCGAGCCGGTGGCGAGCCCGAGGCCTTCCGGTGGTTTGAAAGCACGCGTCCTCGCCGCTACGGCGGGAAGCGCCCAGCAGACGCAGCACGAGGCCATCGTCGTGGCCGGGCCGGACGCACTCGTGCAGTGGGTGAATCCCGAGTTCAGCGCCATGTGCGGCTACTCGCTCGAGGAGCTGCGGGGCAAGAAGCTCGGCCCCATTCTCCAGGGTGAACTCACGGAACGCGACGTGGCGGCCCGGATGCGAGCGGCCGTGCATGCCAGGCAACGCTGCGCCGAGACGCTGATCAACTACCGCAAGGATGGCTCCCACTATCGCGTGTCGATCGAGATCACGCCGCTCTTCCAAAGCGATGGCTCGCTACGCTGCTATGTGGCCCGCGAGCGGGAAATCTCCGCGGCGGCTTAGCCTGGGCGCTGTCGCCTCCCTCCACGTCCAAGTCGTGACGACGGTGGGCGAGCCGGCCAAGGGCATCGTGGCCCTGCGCGTCGATGCGCCGGACCAGGTTCGTTTCGAGCGCGTCATCACGCTGCGCAACGACAATCGCTGACGCTGGTAAAACCTGCGCTTGCAGCCGGCGGGCGCCGGCGTTACATCCGCGCGACTTATGGGACGCCAATGGCTCCAAGCAAAACGTGAAGTCGCCGGCCTGAAAAAAGGCGCGATGATCGGCAAACTCGTCAAAGAGATCATGGTCGCCGCGAAGCTCGGCGGGCCTGATCCCGACGGGAACGCGCGACTTTTCGCCGCCTGTGAAAAGGCGCGAAAACAGAGCGCCAGCCGCGATGTGATCGAGCGCGCGATCAAGAAAGGCGCGGGTATCGGCGCGGAGAAACTGGAGCTGGAGCACGTGGTCTTCGAAGGCTATGCGCCCCACAAGGTTCCGTTGATCGTGGAAGTGCTCACGGATAACAACAACCGCACTGCGCCGGAGATGCGCGTGCTTTTCAAAAAAGGCCAGCTCGGCACGCCGGGGAGCAACAAGTTCCTGTTCGATCACGTGGGCTTGGTCGAGGCGCATCACCCTGATACCGCCACGGATCTCGAAGCCGCCGCGATCGAGGCGGGCGCAGATGAAGTCGAGCCGCTGACGCACGAGCAGAACGACGACATCCCGGTGGGCGTCGCGGGAGCGCGGTTCATCACGGATCGTACGGCGACAGCGGCCGTGTCGAAGTGGCTGGCGGCGAACGGCTGGACGGTGGTGACGAGCGAACTCGGCTACGTGCCGAAGCAGTTCCCGACTCTCACCGAGGAGCAGCAAAAGGAAGTCGGCGAATTCCTCCAGACGCTGGAAGATCACGACGACGTGCATCGTGTCTGGGCTGCGCTCAAATAGCGCCTTTTTTTAGGCGTAGGCCTCTAACGCGGGGCCAACCGGTAGAAGCGCCGCTCAGCGCCCTCGGCTGCGGGGTCGGTCACACTCACGGGCTCGAAAGGCGGTGAGAGGTGCACCAAGACCGTCCAAGTCACCAAATCTTCCGACACCTCCACGTCGATTCCCCCGGGCGCGACGATATCGCTACGGAACTCGCCGACTTCGAATTGAACGGTCCCGCCCCAAAGCAAGCGTACGCTATTTATCTGAGCGACCGGCGGTCCCGGGATCGGCTCCGGGGTTGCGTCGAAGATGACCTCGTCGGAAGGCAAGCTCTCAAGGTAGGAGGTATCGTAGGCCGTGACCGCGAAATAGTATCTGCTTCCCGCCGCGAGGTTCGAAACGGTCGCGCCGGTGGTATTGCCCACGTCGAACATTTGCGGATAAGTGCCGCTGCTGGTTCCGTAATACAAACGATATCCGGCGATGTCGGGCTCCGGATT
>JBAVML010000552.1:0-6995 GCA_049690035.1 Chthoniobacteraceae bacterium | reverse complement strand
CACTCACGATGACCGCCAAGAACGTGAAGATCATCACGGCGGGCGGACAGGTGACGCTGCGCGGTCCGGTCAATAGTGCTGAAGAGAAAGCCAAAATCGAGCAACTCGCCAAGTCCGCGGCCGGCACGGCGAAGGTGGACAACCAGCTCGAAGTCAAAGCGGCCGATAAGAAGTAAACTAACAACCAACTAAACTCCCTATGTCAAAATCAGTATTCTGTATTGCTACCACCCAAGGCCAAGCCGAACGCATCGTCGAGCGGTTGCAGGCTCAAGGGTTCGCAGCCTCCGAAATCTCCGTGCTCCTTCCGGACACTTCGGGCACCGGCGACTTCGGCCACGTCAAATCGACCAAGGCTTCCGAAGGCGTCACCGCGGGTGCCACGACAGGAGGCGTGGCGGGCGGTGCGCTCGGGCTACTCGCCGGCATCGGCGCCCTCGCCATTCCAGGCGTCGGCCCTTTCATCGCGGCTGGCCCGCTCATGGCTGCGCTCAGCGGCGCGGCGATCGGCGCGACGACCGGCGGGCTCGTCGGCGGGTTAATCGGTCTCGGCATTCCGGAGATCGAAGCCAAGCGCTACGAGGAAAAGCTCAAGAAGGGTAACTATCTCATCTCCGCGCACGCCAACAACGGGGATCAGGTTGATCGTGCCAAGGCGATCTTTAAGGAAGCCGGTGCCGAAGATGTTAGCACGGTCAGCGAAGCGACGGCTCCCACGACCTAATCGGTCGGAATTCTCAAACCATACGAAAACCCCGCGCACGCAATGCGCGGGGTTTTCTATTCTTAGATCCACTGAGCAACTTTAGTCCTGTGTGTATCCAAGCTGCGGAAGAGACGGGAGTAGACTCGCGCCAGGATGCTCCCCAAAAGCGAGCCGCTACCGACATCGTCGAATAGTGCGCGCCGAGATAGACGCGGACGGGTGTGACTAATGCGGCCAGTTCAAAGAAGCCGCGCGCTCCCCGGAACTTTCTTTGCCGAGTCTTCCGGCGGCGCAAAAACCCGCAGCGCGCCCGGCAAAGCGCGCAGCTTCACCGGCGTCGTGCCAAACGGTTGACCGTCGATGTGCACCGCGACTGCATTTGGGGACGCCAGTTCGATTTCCTTCGCGGTGAAGGTCTCGATCTTCGGCGAGTACCGGCGGCGCCCGCGTGCGATGGATTGGAAGTGGCGGAATAGCTCCCACTTGCTGAAGCGCCGATACACCGAAACAGTCAATCGCCCGTCGCGAAGACGCGCATCCGCAGCCACGGTAAATCCGCCGCCGTAATAGGGACCGTTGGCGATAACGACGAGCAGTGCATTGCGACGGACGGTGTAGCCGGAAAGGGCACGAGCGCTCATGCGCGTTTGGCTGGGGGGGGAAAGCACTTCGCGGAGCGGCCGGTCGAAAGTCAGGGAAAAGGATTGAGGTTCATATCGAAACGCGAGCCGTCCCGCCTGAAGGAGCCGCGTCCAACGTCCGCTTTTGATTTCCTCGCCGACGGGGAACAGCGTCGCATCCAGTCCCGCCCCCGCTGCTTCGAAAAAGTAGTGAGTGTCGTTCGCCAGCCCCACGTCGATTTTGCGCACGTGCCCGGCGGCGATGATCATGGTGGCCACGGGCAACTCGGTGAGAACGCCAATGCTGCGAGCGATATTGTTGAAAGTTCCGATGGGCAAAATCCCCAACGTGGTGGGCTGATTCACTAACTCCCGCGCCACTTCGCTCACCGTGCCGTCCCCGCCGCCGACGAGCACGACCTCAACTCCTGCCGCCACGGCCTCCCGCGCGATCACGCCAGCGCCTCGTTCCTGCGACGTGTAACAGACCTCTGCCTCGAACGGCGCGGAAGTTAGCCACGTTTGAATCGTCGCGACCTTTTTTGAGTTCGGTTCGTCATCACCTGAAACCGGATTGATGATGAGAACAGCGCGCATCTTGGACGTTTACGAGACGCTCACTCGGCGTGCGTCTTGAGAGGAATCTTCGGCATGCTCATCCTTTTCGCGACAAGGCAATACGTCGGTCGCCAGATTCTGAATGATTCAGCCCGGCGAACCGGCGCCGCTCAACGGGAATCGATGAGCGTGGCGCAGTAGCGGAGGTCGCGGAGGAAGAGAGCGTAAGCTTCCGCGCGGGCCGCTTCATCCGGGGCGCGCAGGAGCGAGGAGGGATGCACCGTGATGACGGTCTGCGCGCAGTATTCCGAGGAGAAGATCTTTCCGCGATCGCTCAGCACGCGGACGCCCGAACCGAGCAGCGTTTTGGCGGCGGTGCTGCCGAGCGCGACGAGAACGCGCGGCTTCAGCACCAATAGCTCGGCAGCCAGCCAGGGCTTGCACGCGGCGATGTCGCGCGAGTTCGGCGTCTGGTGAATGCGGCGCTTGCCGCGTGGCTCCCACTTGAAGTGCTTCACGGAATTCGTGAGGTAGATTTTCGCACGGTCTATTCCGGCTTCGACGAGCGCGCGGTCGAGAAGCTGTCCGGCGGGACCGACAAACGGATGGCCTTCGCGATCCTCCGCATCGCCCGGTTGCTCGCCGACGAAGACCACGTCTGCATTCCCAGGGCCTTCGCCGAAAACCGTCTGGGTGGCGTTCTTGTAGAGCGGGCACGCGGTGCAGGCGGCCGCCGCTTCGCGCAATGTCGCGAGTTCGCGTGTGTCGGGCGGCTGCGCGGGGTGCCACTCGCTATCGGCGGGATGATTGGATTTGCTGCGGGCGACCATTTTTTCGACTCGGGCGGGAGCTTCACGGATGAGCGCGGGGATCAGGTCCGCCTCCGGAAGATTCTTCCAATATCGTTTCGGCATCTCGGCCTGCATTGCGTGGATTTTCACGCGCGCCGGATTGAAAATGTGCGCGTAATACTGGCGCCAGAGCGGCTCAATGGCGTCGTCTTTCGGCGCATCGGCGCGTGTGAGGCCTGCGGTGAATTGCACCCTTTCACCATCCCAATGCACGCAACGATCCGGCGTGAGAATCGACCAGCGCATGCTCCCGAAGCGGTCGGTGAAAAACGGCGCATTGAGTTCAACGATGTGATGCGCGGGCTCAAACCACGCGACATACCACGGCTCGCCATCCTCGGCCGCGACGGCGCGAAAGCGGACAAACGCACGCATCTTGTGCACGTCGTGGCGGATGGCCTTGTCCATCTGGGTTAGGCGGTGGACATCGGGATCGACGGTGACTACGAGCAGATGCGGCCCGTCGTGGGTCAGGCGAAAGAGCGTGCGATAAAGCAGCGCCCATCGCTGCGGGTCGCGGTGACACGCGACGCGCCGGGCGATCTCGAGGAAAGTGCGCGGCACGCGGAAGTTCCTCGGCTGCGCGGTGCCGCGAACGTCTTCCTCCGAAAACATCGCGAGCGCGGGCTGCGCGTCATCCAACTCCTGCCAATGAATCGCGCCCGGCTCCACGCCGTCGTGTAGCGCCTGCCGCGCGGCTCGTTGCCACGCGGTGAAGGTCGGCGCGAAGGTGATTTGTTCCATGCAAATCGGAATCGCATTTCGCCTCGCGCGGTGACGCGGCGAATATCTTTGCCGGCTCAGATCCCGAAAAGGTCGAGCTGACGCGACGGGGCCGGGAGTTGCGCCACGAGCTTCGGCACATGGTCGGTGGTCACGATGAAAGGCAACGTCTTTCTCAAGGGCACTCGCAATCGCGTGAGGTCCGCGAGTGAGAGGCGATGCCAGCGACGGATACGCAGGATTCGATCGACATTGCGCACGCCCAAGCCGGGCACGCGGAGGAGCAATTCACGCGGCGCTTTGTTGATGTCGAGTGGGAACGCGGCGGGATGGCGCAGCGCCCACGCGAGTTTTGGATCTATGTCGAGCGAAAGGTCCGGTGCGGCTTCGCTGGTGATCTCTGCAACATCGAAACCATAAAATCGCATCAGCCAGTCGGCTTGATAGAGTCGGTGCTCACGGATGAGCGGCGGCGCGATGAGCGGCAGCTTGCTCGACGCGCTCGGGATCGGGCTAAACGCCGAGTAATATACGCGCCTCAGTCGATGCGCCTGATACATCGACGACGCCTGCGCGAGGATGGTGCGATCGTTGGCCGGAGTGGCACCGACGATCATCTGCGTGCTTTGACCCGCGGGCGCAAAACTCGGCGCTTTAACGCTTTCCTTCCGCTCTGCCCTGGACTGCTCGATGTTCTTCTGAATGACCGTCATCGACTTTCGGATGCGCCCGATATTTTTCTCCGGCGCGAGCTTTTCCAGATCCACCTCCGTCGGGAGTTCCACATTGATGCTGATGCGGTCCGCCCACTTTCCGGCCTCGGCGATCAGCTCCGGCGCTGCTTCCGGGATCGTCTTGAGGTGAATGTAGCCGCGGAACTCGTGCTCGACTCGGAGCGTCCGCGCGACCTCCACGGCTTGCTCCATCGTGTAGTCGGGATTGCGGATGATGCCGGAGCTGAGGAAGAGCCCCTCGATGTAATTGCGCCGGTAGAAATCGAGGGTCAGTTTGACCACTTCGTCCGGAGTGAACCGCGCGCGGCGCACGTCGCTCGAAACGCGATTGATGCAATAAAGGCAGTCGTAAATGCAGTAGTTGGTGAGCAGGATTTTCAGCAGGGACACACAACGCCCATCCGGCGTGTAGCTGTGACAAATGCCCGCGCCGGTCGTGGAGCCCAGGCCCCGCCCGTCGCGCGAATTGCGCTTCGAGGTCCCACTGCTCGCGCACGACGCGTCGTACTTGGCGGCGTCGGCGAGGATGGCGAGCTTGACGGAGAGCTCCATGCGTGGTGTTCATACGAACAGAAAGCAGGTATGGAGGCAGGGCAAGTCACCGTTTATCGGCTGCCGCCCTACCCCACATCATCGTCGTGGACTTTGAACGCTCAATCCACTACCTACCTCCTTTCGCTTCGCAAACGATCGTCCGCTTTACCGGGATGAGTTCAACGGATCTTGCACATCCATTGCGCAATATCGAGTCTTCCAGAAGTTTTCAGTGTAGCCGAGGTGGCGAAATTGGCAGACGCGCCAGACTTAGGATCTGGTTCCGCAAGGAGTAGGGGTTCGAGTCCCCTCCTCGGCAGTCGCGAATGCGATCCGCCGCTTTTCTTATCAGACCCTATAATCCCCATTCAGATTGGATTAAAACTTACCCCAAAATCAGCCCGATTTTACAAGCGAAGTTGCCGACGCTGCGTTGTGCGCCCATGAGGCTGGGCGATCTCAGGCGACATCTTCGCGTCGTGTCGTCCGACAGTGACGGCACGCGCGGCGAAATTGCGGCCTCCAGGGGCTAACTTGTGTGGTATAATTTTCATAATGCGCACCGCTCGACCATCCACTCCTCCTAGCATCCTCGTCGGTTTCCCAACCCAAACGACGTCTCTCCATGGTTCACCACTAAAAGGGAGGCGGAGCAAATCTTGGGAGGTCGGGAGGCTCTCCAGCGAACCATCTCCGCCGAAACGGTTACCATCGTCCGCCTTGGACCCCGACCGTAGTAACCCGGAGCGTGTGTCGGTTAAGCATTCGACGAACCAATCTTACGGTCTCCCTGATGGGCAGGTTAAGGTGGTCGTTGCCCGTTGGTTTTTTGCGAAGGCGGAGCAGCATCCTTGTCGCCGTAAACGGCTCTCGAAATTTCGCGCAGTTCCTCGAAAGCGAGGAGTCCGGAAAATGGTTGAGAGATGCGCATTTGTTCTGAGCCCTCGCTGGCATCGCGGAGCACCGCGCAGATTTCGACCACGTCGCCCCTGACCAACAGGCTTTGCCATGCTCCGGCCAAAGTGGACGCACTTCTCTCCACGTTATTCCGCCCCAGCGCGAGAGCCCGAGTGGCATTGCCCTCGATTGCGGTGGCCATGTGGTCGCAGAGGAGTCGGCGATGCTTCGCCAGTAACGCTGCGCCTTCCGCCTTCACTTCTTCAGGTCTTTTCATCTTTCACCGAACTGCCAACACCGGATCAGGGAATCCACCTGTCGGCTCAGCGCTGTCCACTGAGTCCAGCAAATGGAACTCCTTCGCTGGGAGAGCCGATGCTGAAGCGTCGCAAAAAGGTAGTGTCCTGAGAGTTCTGCAAAAAGAAAGCGGGTCATGGTAGGTGCGGGAGCGACCAAGCAACCCGAACCCAAATAACAACCATGACCCGAAAGAACGATAAGCAAAACGCGCCTGAGCTCAAAGCGCTGATGGTGCAAAATCACGACTTGATGCAGCCGTTGATGCAATGGCTCCTCCAGGAAGTCCTTGAACAAGAGAAGGCCGAGCACGCGGCGGCTGCCCCGGTCGAGCACGCCGGCCACATAGAGCCAGCCTTCGTTGGTGGGGATGTAGGTGATGTCTGCCACCCAGATCTGGTCCGTGGCCGAGGGCGGTGTCTGGTCCTGGAGCCGGTTGGGCGCGATCCGGTTTTCGTGGCGGCTTCGGTCGTCTGCGGGCGAAAGCGCCCACGCTGCACCCCGTGCAGGCCGAGGCTGCCCATGAGCCGGGCGTCACGCTTGCCGGAGTGACGCTGGCCGCGCTGGCGCAGCGCCATGGTCAGCCGCGGCCGGCCATAGGTGCCGCGGCTCCGGCGGTGGATCTCGCGCAGCTCTTGAGCGAGTTGGGCACCCTTGCCGGCACGGGTGCTCGGCGCGGCCGTGCGCCAGCGGTGGTAGCCGCTGCGCGACACGCCGAAGGCCGCGCACAGATCACCAATGCGGTACTGCGCTTGCAACGATTTCATGCGCGCGAAGCGTTGCCGTTTGGTTCGGCAAGGATGCCCAAGGCTTTTTTTTAGACTTCACTGCGGGCCTGCAGGCGCTGGTTCTCACGGCGTAGGCGCGTCATCTCGCGTTGCAGCTCGGCGGGAGTGGCGGCCGGCACGGGCTGGTTGCGCCCGTGCTTTTTGGTCCAGTCACGCAGGTTCCAGTGCGTCACGCCCATTTCGGTGGCGATCTCCCTCAAAGACCGCCCACTGCTTTCCACCAGCGCCACGGCGCTGCGCCGGAACGCTTCGTCATACTGCTTCTTCATCCGCTTCGGTTTCGGTTC
>JBAVML010000551.1:0-3815 GCA_049690035.1 Chthoniobacteraceae bacterium | reverse complement strand
TGATCCCGCGCCGCCGAAAGGTTTTCGCGCGATCTTCAATGGCACCGACCTCACCGGCTGGCATGGGCTGAATCCCCACACCGTCGCCAAGCTTGAGGGCGAAAAACGCGAGGGAGATCTGAAGCAGCAACGCGACGAATTCCCGCAGCACTGGCGCGTGGAAAATGGCGAGCTGATCAACGTCGGCACCGGGCCTTACGCCACGACCGATGAGGAGTTCGGCGACATCGAACTCATGATCGAATACAAGACCGTGGCGAAGGCCGACAGCGGCATCTATCTGCGCGGCAATCCGCAGGTGCAGATCTGGGACAACACCCAGGTCTTCGATCCCGCGAAGCCGGATCGCCGCCCGCACCTCGGCTCCGGCGGTCTTTTCAACAACACCCCGAAGACGCTCGGGCGCGATCCGATCGCGAATGTGGACAAGCCTTTCGGGCAATGGAACACGCTGCTCATTCGCCAGATCGGCGCGCGCACCTGGGTCACGCTCAATACCCGCCTCGTCGTCGATGGCGCGGCGATGGAAAACTATTGGGACAAGACCCAGCCGCTGCCAGCGAAGGGGCCGATCATGCTCCAGACTCACGGCGGCGAAATCCGCTGGCGTAACATCTTCATCCGCGAGATCGGCGCGGCTGAAGCCGAGAAGTTCCTCGCCACGAATCCTCCGATTCCGAATCCGACCTTCTACGACGTCGCCTACGGCCCGCACCCCAAGCAGGTGCTGCATTTCTGGAAAGCCGAGTCGAGCAAACCGACGCCGGTGCTGCTCTTCATCCACGGCGGCGGCTGGCAGGCCGGCGGACGACTGAGCGGCGTCACCGGGATGCTGCCCGAGATGCTCAAATCCGGCATCTCCGTGGCCTCGGTGGAATATCGCTTCATCAACGAGGCCACTGCCGATGGCGTGGTGCCGCCGGTGCAAGGCCCGCTCGGCGACGCCGCCCGCGCGCTACAACTCATCCGCAGCAAAGCCGCCGAGTGGAACATCGACAAAGCGCGCATCGGCGCGAGCGGCGGTTCGGCCGGCGCTTGCACTTCGCTCTGGCTCGTCTTTCACCCCGACCTCGCCGACCCGAAGAGCGCCGACCCGGTCGCACGCGAATCCACGCGCCTCTGGTGCGCCGCCGTCACCGGCGCGCAGACCACGCTCGACCCGCAGCAAATGAAGGAATGGACACCGAACAGCAAATACGGTGGACACGCCTTTGGCTTCACTGGCGACGCTGCGAAGAAGCTCTCGCAGTTCGACGAATTCCTCGCCAACCGCGACAAGCTCGGTCCGTGGATCGCCGAATATTCTCCCTACGCGCTCGTCACTTCCGACGACCCACCGATCTACATGACCTACAGCGTGCCGCCCGCGCTCGGCCAGGATGCGAAAGACCCGACTCACACTTCCAACTTCGGCGTGAAACTGCAGGAACACTGCAAGGCCGCCGGCGTCGAGTGCGAGCTGGTCTATCCCAACGCGCCGGAGGTGAAGCACGCCACCGTTCAGGATTACCTCCTCGAGAAGCTCAAGGCGCCGACGCAAAAGTAGGGCGATGACGCTGCGGGAAATTCGCACCGTGCTGCGCCGATTGGCCGATCCGGTGCGAGCCGCAGGAGCACTCCGCTTTTTCAAAACTGGCCCCGGCGAATACGGCGAGGGCGACCAATTTCTCGGCGTCACCGTGCCGGGCACCCGCTCCCTGTTGCCGCAGAGCGACGTATTGCGCGAGGCCGAGGTGCTCAGTCTGCTGCACTCGGAGTGGCACGAGGAGCGCCTGCTCGCCTTGCTCATTCTCGTCCGGCGTTTTGGAAAAGCCGCCCAAGACGAAGCCTCGCGCGACCACCTCGTGCGGCTCTATCTCGCGCAGACCGAGTGGATCAATAACTGGGATCTCGTGGATAGCAGCGCGCCGCAGATTCTCGGCACCTGGCTGCTCCGGCGGCAACGCGAACGCACCGTGCTGCGCCGGCTCGCGCGCTCGAAGAACTTGTGGGAGCAACGCATCGCCATCCTCGCTACGCAGGCCCTGATCCGCGACGGACAGTTCGACGACACCTTCCGCCTCAACGAATACTTCCTCACCCACCCGCACGACCTCATGCACAAGGCCTGTGGCTGGATGTTGCGCGAAGTGGGCAACCGCAGCCCCGCGGCGCTCCGGCTTTTCCTCGACCAGGACGCCGCCCGGATGCCACGCACCATGCTGCGCTACGCCATCGAAAAATTTCCCGTCGCCGACCGCCAGCGATACTTGTCGCTGCGCAGCGAGTCCCGCCTTCTTCGCCCATGAACAAAATCCTCGTCCTCTTCGATTCCAAATCCGGCAACGTCGCGCAGATGGCCGCGCTCGTCGGCGAAGGCGCGCAGTCCGTCCCCGACACCGAGGTCCGCCTGCGCCACATCGACGAAGCCAGCGCCGACGATGTGATCTGGTGCGATGGACTCGCCGTCGGCAGCCCCACCAACATGGGTCTGCTCTCGTGGAAGATGAAACGCTTCTGGGATGAAACCATGGAGCCGAAGTGGATGGAGATCGACGGCAAGATCGCCTGCGCCTTCAGCAGCGCGGGCGGCTGGGGCGGCGGCATGGAACTCGCCTGCCAATCGCTCCTCACCGTGCTGATCAACTTCGGCTTCCTCGTCTTCGGCGTCACCGACTACGCCGGCCGCAAGACCACGCTCCACTACGGCGCCGTCAGCGCCAAAGCCCCGCGTGAACCCGACCTTCAGGAATCCTGCCGCATCCTCGGCCGCCGCCTCGCCGAGTGGACCGCCCTCTACGTCCACGGGCGGAAGGACCAGCATCCCGCGACGAAGAAGATCCCGCGACTCATGCCGTCGGACTTTCAGATCGAGCCGACAACTGAAAGCTGAAGTTACAGCATCAGCCCAAGAGCCTGGCGCGGCCCACGACGGTCACTGGATCGTGAAACCCGCATCCGTGCGTTTCAGTTCGGCCTTCAGTGCGTCGCGCAGTTTTTCGATGAGCGGTTTGTTCTCCGCCTTGCCCGCGACGTTCGCGAGTTCTTCCGGATCGTTTTGCAGATCGTAGAGTTCCTCGCCCTGTCCGGCCTCGAGATAATGGATCAGCTTCCAGCGATCGTTCCGCGCCACCACATACCAGGGGACATCGTGATACACCGCGTTCGCCGGTGAATCATTCACGACCTTGGCGACCTCACGTCCGTAGTGTTCACCCGCGAATTCGTAGAACGCGGCGTACGGCCACGGCGCGGCGGGATCCTTCAGCAAGGGCGTAAGGTCGTGACCGTGCATCGGCCACGCGGGCTCGATGCCGGCGAACTTGTGAAACGTCACGACGAGATCGGGGCTGGTGACGCAATGCGCGCAAGTCGCGCCCGCCGGCAGCGTGCCCGGCATCGAGACAACCAGCGGGCTGCGATAGTTCGCGTCGTAAGGCGCGAGCTTCGTGCGGAAGCCGTGCTCGCCCATCGAGAAGCCCTGATCGGCGGTGTAGATGACCAGCGTATTTTCCAACTGCCCGCTTTCCTTCAAGGCGGCCATCACCGTGCCCACGCCTTCGTCCAGCGCCTCGACGCATTCGCTCACCTGATGAATGTAGTCCTGATACGTCGCTTTCTTTTTCTTGCTCTCGTCGCCGAAGGTTTCGCCGCTCTTGCCGGCGATGATTTCGCCGTTCGGTCCGCGCACCCACGCCTGTGTTTTGTTGAGATAATCGGGCTTGCCCTCCCGCGGCGGGAAGAGGTCCGCCGGCACGCGAACTTCGTCATCATTGTGCAGGCCCTTGTGCCGCGCCGCCGGCGTCGTCGGTCCGTGAATCGCGCCGTAGCAGAGC
>JBAVML010000550.1:0-2849 GCA_049690035.1 Chthoniobacteraceae bacterium | reverse complement strand
ATCCCCGTGCCCTGGTTCACCCGCGGCGTGCCGTAGGCGGAGTTCTTGATCGTAATGCTGGCGATCTTGTCGGAGCCGCCGGTGATGGCACGGTCGTCGCCTTCGCCGAAGAAATCGTTGCGCGCGGCGTCGAAGTTATCCTGCACGCCGGCGGCGAGGTTGCTGGTGAACCAAGCGCCCACGATCACCGCGCCGATCTGCGCGTCGGCGTTCACCCCTTCCGGCGGGGTGATGCCATCGACGGTGTAGCCGGCGAGGATGTCGGCGCGTTCGACCCGCCCGCCCACGGTGAGGCTCCTGATGGCCACATCGGTGCCGGCACCGGGCGCGGCCTGGCCGCGGGCGATGATGAGGACGGAAACGCCGGCATTGCCGATGAGGCTGCCTTTGATGGTGATCGCGCCGATGTCGTTATCGGCCCGGATCGCGCCACTTTTTTGGAGCGAGTGGCCGGCGCTCTCAGTGCCGGCGATGATCGAGCCGCCGACGAAAATGCTGGCGATGCGTTTGGCTTCGATGAAGCCGGTGTCGGACAGGGTCACCGACGGACCGGCGTCGCTGCCCCGGATGTCGCCGCCGATCTTCACCGGCCCCAGAGCGCCAGTAACGGAAATCGCGCCAGTCGTGCGGTCAACGCCGCCGACGAGCGAGCCGCCGATGGTGACGGCAGCCAGGTCGCCACCGGCCACGATGGCGCCTGAACCTGATTCACTGGAGCCCGGAAAGACCACCAGCCCGCCTTGCACATTGCCGCCGATCTTCACCGGTCCCATCGAGCCCGTGCTCCGGATCTCGCCGGAGTCCTGCGTGCTGCCGAGGAGCGAACCGCCGACCGTCGCTGCGGCGAGGGTTTTGCTGGAGAAGATCACACCCGAAATCTGCGCGTCGCCGCCTTCGAGATTGCCGCCGATCTTGACCCGCCCCATCGCGCCAGAGCTGCGAATCATGCCGGACTGCTGCCCGAGGTCGCCGCCGATGACCGATCCGCCGACGGTGACTGATGCCAGCGCGCCGGCGCTGAAAATGGTGCCCGAGAAATTGGCGTCGCCGCCCCGAATGCTGCCGGCGATTTTCATCGGCCCGATCCCGCCGGCGGCGCTGGTGGTGGAAATCTTCCCGCTGTCCTCCGCCGCACCACCGATCAGCGAGCCACCAACATTCAGCGAGGCCAGCGTGCTCGCCGCGGAGATGCTGCCGGAATTCATCCCCGCGCCGCCCTCGATATTGCCGCCGATTTTCACCACCCCGATCGCGCCGCCTGCGGCGGTGGTGATCTTCCCGGTTTCGTCGGCTGCGCCGCCGATGAGCGAGCCGCCGATGGTGATTGGGCCGATCGAATCGGCGAAGATGAGCGTCTCGCGCACGTCGCCCCTCACCTTGAGCGAGCCGAGCTTGCCATCCACCGCTACAGCGAGACCCGGCGCGCCGGTGGTGGTGCCGAACCGGCCGAGCGAGCCGACCTCGAGCGACGTGAGGCCGCGCGCGGAATCGGTGCCGCTGCCGGCAAAAATCTGGCCGAGATCGCCATCGACGAGCACCTTGCTCAAGTCGCGTCCGCTGGCGTCGATGCTGCCGACGTTGACGAGCCCATCGCCGCCATTGACTGGATCGCGCGTGGCGACAATGGAAACGTTCGCGCCCTGCAACGCGGGGTCCGTGAGGTCGAGCGTCACGATCTGGGTCTGGGCGCCGGGGAGCGGCGAGACCATGACATTGCCGCCGAGCGTGAGCGTGCCCGCGCCGGTGGTGGTGATGACGACTTTGTCGCCATCCACGTCGGTGAAGGTGAGCGACGCGGGAGCGATGCGGGATTCGAGGGGTTCGATGTTCATGGTGGTGCGGGTTTGGTGGTTGAAGCGTCAGACTTCCCGGATGGTCACGTCGCTGGTGGTAAGGGAGAGTTCGACTACGTCAGGCGGTGGAGGCGGTGGCCCGGCGTGCAGTGGCGCGATGAAGCCGAGGGATTTGAAGGAGCCGATCTGCTCCGCGACGAAGCCGAAGTGGTCGCCCGCTCCGGCCGTGCCGATGACGAGGCCGCCAATCTGGATCGCCGCGATGCGGGCGGTGATCGCGGTGCCTGCAGCGATGAGGAGGTCATCGCCATCTCCAAAGTCGTTGAGGCCGGTATCCTTCACCCCGGCGACGGCGCTGCTGGCGATCCAGTCGCCGCCGACTTTGATGGTGCCGATCTGCGCGTCGCCATTCGCGGCGTTGAGATTCACATCGTAACCGGCGAGGATGCGCGCCTGCTCGACGCGGCCGCCCACGGTCACGCTGGCGATGGCGAGGTCGGTCGCGGTCTGCGCGGCCTGGCCGCGGCCGCTGATGATCACCGGGACGAGCGCATTGCCGACGAGGCTGCCTTTCACCGTCACCGGACCGAGGTCGTCGCCGGCGCGGATGGAAGCACTCCCGGTGAGTGTTCCGGTGCTGTCGTCGGTCCCGGCGATGATCGAGCCGCCGATCGTGACGCTCACAATGCGCTGGCCGAAGATGAAGCCGGTCTGATTCGCGAAGTCCGCGCCGGTAATGCTGCCGCCAACGAAGTCGCCTCCGATTTTCACAGGGCCGAGCTGGCCATTGTTCACGTTGATCTT
Source organism: Chthoniobacteraceae bacterium (assembly GCA_049690035.1). Taxonomy (GTDB): domain Bacteria; phylum Verrucomicrobiota; class Verrucomicrobiia; order Chthoniobacterales; family Chthoniobacteraceae; genus Chthoniobacter. The sequence continues at coordinate 252 of JBAVML010000550.1, read as the reverse complement.
GCCGGTGCTATTCGAGGTGCCGCCGATCATCGAGCCGGCGATGGTAACGCTGGTGAGATCACCTGCGGCGCACTCAATCAGGCCGGAGACGGTCGCCGTGCCGCCGATGAAATCCCGGCCGATTTTCACCGCGCCCATATTGCCGGTGGTCTTGATCTCGCCGCTGTCGCCCGCGCTGCCGCCGACGACGGAACCGCCGACGGTGATGCTGGCGAGCGTGGTGGCGGCGGTCACCGTGCCGCTGCCGTTGTT
>JBAVML010000549.1:0-5134 GCA_049690035.1 Chthoniobacteraceae bacterium | reverse complement strand
CGTTTGTGTTGACGCCTGATGCGGTCGGATCCGGTCCGGCGTTGATTTGGATATCGCCCGCCACGAGCAGATCAGCGGCGACTGCCTTGTCGAGCACGCTGCCGGTGGTGGCGCTACCCGGCGTCGGATTGGTGGAGATGACCTGGACCACTTCCTCCTTCAAGATCGCCACGGCGGTTTCCCGCTCGGTCTGCGGCGCAGTTGCCTCGGGATTCGCTCCGGTCGGTTGAGCGTCAGGCTTGGTTGTCGCGAGCTTCGGCTCCGCTGCCGCCGCGGCGGCCACAGCGTCGCCGGAAATGGTGAAAGTCGATGCAGTGACCCCGTCCGCCTTGAGACGGGTCTCTTGGGAAACCATTTCCTTCTCGATCAATCCCATGCTCGGCAGCGCGGCGATCGCGGCCTTCGACGAACCGCGGAACGCCACGGGGTCGATCAGCGCCGAGGTGCGCACCATTTTGCGCAAATCCACGTCCACGGGCTGCGGCAGCTTCTTCGCCTCGGGCGTGACGATGATCATTTTTCCCGCGCGCAGGTCGATCCGATCCGCGGGCCGCCCCGTCACGGCCACGTTCAAGCTGCCTTCAAGCACGACGATCTTCACCGCCTTGCCGGGAAGATTCTCCATCATGATCGTGGTGCCGGTGATGGAAGCGGTGACGGACGCCGCGCGAATGCGGGCGCCGCCGAGATTCTTGGGCACCTGCAGGAGCATGGACCCGCGGTCGAGCTTCAGGTCGCGCGTGCCGGGCTGGAAGCTGAAGAAGGTCTCCGCGCCGAGCCGGGTCAGCGTGTCGTCTTGAAAGAGCAACTCCGCCCGCGACTGGACGCCGGTGGCGACACCGAGGTCGTCCTTCACCACATCCTGCACGGCTGCGGGCCGCGCGCCCTGCCGCGGTTCGACCAGCTTTACGTCGTTGACGATCTGGTTGATCTTCGCCTCTTTGAGCGGCCCGGCGAACGCGTGAGAAATCAGCGCAGCGCAGAGGGCGAGAGCGGGGAGTGCCTGGAGTTTCATAAGTCGATCGTTTGGATCGACATTCTGATCAGCACCTCCAGTGCCGAGTTATGGAAATTATGGATCCGGCAGGGGAATCTGCTCGATCGGCAGACTGGCTGACCGCTGATCGACCGTCATTTCCGCAGGACTGAGAGGCCTATCCTCATTTCCGCCAGCCCGCTCCCTGGCCTTCGCGACGCTCTGCGGGCCGGCCACCGCCGCTCCCGGCGCCGCGGGAATGACGACACTCGTCCCGCTACCGACGATGGCGAGATTGGTCGGGATCAAACGCTGCCCGCGCAGCGCCCCCGCCTGGCGCGCGATCTCCCGCTCGATCCTCGGCCGGCTCGCCAACGGCGCCTCATTGAGCAAGGCGGAGGTCTTCACCAGCGTGCCCAGGTCCACGTCCACGGGGTCGGGGATGATCTTCACGTCCGTCGCGGTGATCAGCATTTTCCCCGGCGCGATGACGAGGCTGTCGCCGAGGAATCCGCTGGCCGCCACCCGCGCGTCTCCTTCGAGCACGACGATCTTCAGGCTCTGGGAAGGCAGATGCTCGAGCAAAAAAGTCCCCGCGCCACACACCGCCGTGAGCGCACCGGCGCGCACCCGCGCCCCGCCGCAAAAGCCCGGCACCTCGAGTAACAACGTGCCGCGCTCCAGCTTCAGCTCCCGCGTGCCGCGGCGGAAGCGGAGCACCGTCTCCGCGCCGAGGCGCGCGAGCGTGCCATCGGGGATACGCAGCTCCGCCCGCGAGCCCGGCCCCACGTGGAAGCCGTCGCCCGCGCGGTCGAAGGCCACTGCATTCACCCGCCGGCTGAGCCGCGGCGCGTCGAGCGGGCTCGCGACGAGGGCGGAGCCCAGCATCGCGAAAAGCGCGGCGGTAGCGAGTCGGACGAATTTCATGCGCGGTGGAGCAGAACTTCCGAGAAAAGCAGTCCCCGCACCCAAACCCGGAAATGTTCTGGCTCCGGCCTCAGAACCGCAGCGACATTTGCAGCCCGACGCCGACATTGCCCACCTCGTAGTCGAAGGCCGGCTGATTCGAGTGATTCACCCCGTAGAACCCCGTGGCCGAGAACGAGAGCCACGGCGTCGGCGTGTAATGCAGCGCGAGCGAAACAGTCTGGTTGTCGTCCCGCCGGCCATTGCCCTCGCGATAAACGTAACGCGCGTAGCGATAGAAAAGATCCGCGTCGACGCTCCGCGTGAGCTGCGCGCGATAGCCCGCATAGACCGAATATTCGTCGCGGCCCGCCGGCGCCGGATCGGCAAAACTCCACTGCGCGCTCGCCCCGAAATAAGCCGCCTGTGCGCGGGAAAAAGGGACCACCTTCTGCACGCCGAGGAGCACCGCGTGATTCTGGTAAAATTCGCGCGTGTCCTTCGCCGTGGTGAGATCCGTGAACGTGTAACGCACCAGCACCTCCGCGCCGCGCAATGTCGGCGGCGACCACGCGATGCCAGCGGAAAGATCGACGCTCTGAAAATCGAGCTCCGAAATCTTGTCGTAGCGATACGCCGAAGCCCGCGCGCTCGCATCGACGCGCAGATTGTAGGCAAAGCGCTGTGAAAAGGCCGCGCCCGCCGTCCCGACCAGGAAGCGATCGTCCTGCGGATCCTTCTTCACCAGCGCGACGTTGTTCGTCACGAACGCGCCGATCTCCGCGAAGGCCGTGAACGGTTGCGCCCGCTCCTGGCGTTTGAGAAAAACCTGCGTCCCGAACGCGTCGTCCGTCGTGCCGAGTCCGCCGAGCGCCGAGGACTGCGGGGCGTTCCGCTGCCCTTGCAAGTCGATCGTGTCCGGGCGCGGGCTGAACTGCCGCGCCTGCTCGATCTGCGGCAGCACCGGCGTCTGGGCGAGCACCAACGCCGGCATCGTCAACGATGCCGCGGCGCAGATGAGGAAACGTTGACCCATTGCGGCGCTGAGATAGCAGGCGATGTGCCCCTCGCCTGCGCACCGCGCAGCCGGGGGCATGTTTCCGGCTCACGAATCTGCTCCATGCCACGCCCGGGCACCGTCACGCATCTCCTGGTCATCGCCGCCAGCACCCTGCTTCTCGCCTGGGCGCAATGGAGCGGCGTGGCGTGGCTCCAGCGCAGCGAACTCGCGGCGCAGGATGCCCTGATGCGCGTGGGCCGCCCGGCGCCCACCGATCCGCGGCTCGTCTTCCTCGCCCGCGACACCGCCTCAGCCAGCCTCGAAGCAGCCACAGACCTCGAACAGCTTTTCGACCTCAGCACGGCGGATGAAGCCAGCAGCCGCGCGCTCCACCTGATGGTTCACGAATGGCCGTGGTCGCGCGAAGTCCACGCGCTCGTCCTCGATCGTCTCGTCCAAGCCGGCGCCCGCGCGGTGGTTTTCGACTTCACCTTTCCCAAGACCTCGCCTCACGACGAGCGTTTCCGTGAAAGCCTAGACCGGCATCGCGAGCGCGTGGTGGTGGCGGGCAATATCAGCGACGAAGCCGAGGGCGACGCGTCCGTCTTCAGCGGGCCCACCGCCACGCTCATTCCGCAGACCGCACCGCGCGACCCGCGCATCGGCTTCGACAACTTCTGGCCGGATGTCGATGGCATCATCCGCCACGCACACTATCACTGGGCGATCGCGCACGGCGTGTGGCAGCGCGCCGAGGAGCTGGCGCTCTCCGCCCGCGCGCTCCATGAGGCCGGTCTCGGCGCTTTCGTTCCACCTGGTCGCGATGGCCGGCGAATGCGCTTTGCCGGCCCGCCCGGCACCTTCGCCCCGCGCTCGATTCACGAGATTTTCGTCCCGGCCTATTGGAAAGGAAACTACGCCGGCGGCACCTTCTTTCGCGACAAGATCGTAGTCATCGGCGCCGCCGGAAACTGGCAGCAGGACGAGCATCTCACGCCGATGGGCATGATGCCCGGACCCGAGATTCATCTCAACGCGATCAACGCCGCACTCGGCGCCGCCTTTCTCCGCGAGACTCCACCGCTGGCCGGCAGCGCGCTCATCTTCGCCCTCGCCGGCGCCGCCGCGCTGATGCGCCGAGCCATCCGACGGCCGCACGTGCGCCTCCTCGCGCAGTTCATCGGGACGGCGGCCTGGAGCGCTCTCGCGTTCCTTCTCTACGACCGCGCCAGTCTGCTCATCCCGAACGTCGGCCCGTTGCTCGCCTTCAACCTCGCCGGCCTCAGCGGCCTGGCGTTCGACATCCTCCTCGAGCGGCGCGAGAAGGCGCAGCTCCGCCGCACTCTGGAGCGCTACGTCTCGCGCAATGTCGTCGAGGAACTCGTGGACAATCCCGAGCAATTTCACCGCGCGCTCGGCGGCGAACTGCGCCAGGTGACCATCCTCTTCTCCGACATCCGCGGCTTCACCCAGAAGTCGCACGACATGAATTCCAAGGATCTCGTCGTGCAGCTCAATGAATATTTCTCGGTGATGGTCGAATGCGTTTTTCGGTTCAATGGAACGCTCGACAAATTCATCGGCGACGCCGTGATGGCCGTGTGGGGCAACACTGGCATCGCCGGTCCCGCCACCGATGCGCGCAACGCCGTGGCTTGCGGGCGCGCGATGTTCGAGGAACTCGAAAAGCTCAACGCACGCTGGTCGCGCGAAGGTCGGCCGCAATTCCAGATCGGCATCGGGATCAACACCGGGGAAGTCGTCGTCGGCAACATCGGCTCGCCGCAGCGCATGGAATTCACGGTCATCGGCGACGCCGTGAATGTCGCGTGGCGCCTCCAGGAAAAAACGAAGGGCGAACACCACCTGCTCCTCGGCGAGGCAGTGCTGCCGCTGCTCGGCGACGCATTTCCCACCGAGATCATCGGCGAAATCCGCCCACGCGGCAGCGAGCCTGTCGCCTACGGTCGTTTGGTCGAGCGCGCTTCGCAGGTCGCGACCGCGGATCCTGCGAGTCAGGGAATCGCGCGCTGATCAGCGGCCGAGCGATTTCACCGCCGCGTCCACATTCACAAAACCGAAGCCGTCGGCCGGCGTGTAACCGGTGCCGAGCGCATTCACAAAGGCGGCCTTTTGCGTGACGGCCTTGATCGCGCCGGCTGGAAGGATAGTCGCGGTGACGGTGGCCTTCGCGAGCTCATCGCCGGTGTTGCCGCCCGCGCTCAGGCGCGCGAAGTCGCGGTCGATGCCGA